>CAJWAI010000015.1 GCA_913020145.1 uncultured Gammaproteobacteria bacterium
ATCATACATATTTATTATTTGTTTTCTTGTGGGGCTATAGCTCAGCTGGGAGAGCACCTGCTTTGCACGCAGGGGGTCAGGAGTTCGAATCTCCTTAGCTCCACCACTTATTAGATATGAATCTAGCAGTTTATTTTGTCGACTCTTTTACTAAGAAAGTTTTTTCTGGGAATGCCGCTGGTGTAGTTTTTCATTCTGGTGAATTAACTGCTACTACTATGCAAAACATTGCATTTGAAAATAACCTTTCTGAAACAGCTTTCATAGATACAAACAAAGGTAATGAAATTAAATTCTATAGTCCTGAAGTAGAGGTGGACCTATGTGGACATGCTACTTTAGCTTCAGCTTTCGTGTATTTTAATTTTATAAGTGAAGAAGCAAATGAAATTATCTTCAATTCCAACAGAGGCCAATTAGTCGCAAAAAGAAAAGACGATGCAATTGTTATGTCTTTGCCTAAAGATCAACCTAAAAGAGAATCTGATCTTGATATATTTGTTGATGCTTTAGGTTGTGATGTTCATGAAACTTATAAGGGTATTGATGATTATTTGGCTATTGTTGAGAATGAAGAGGCTGTAAAGAATCTTATTCCTGATATCGATAAGATAGCTAAGATGCCTTCACGTGGATTAATAGTATCTGCAAAAGGAAAAGAGGTCGATTTTGTTTCAAGAGTATTTGGTCCAAATGTAGGTGTAGATGAAGATCCAGTCACTGGTTCAGCTCATGCCTTATTAGCTACTTATTGGGCATCAGTACTTGGTAAAAATGATTTAACTGCTAAACAGCTTTCCAAAAGAGAAGGTTCACTTCAGTGTTTAGTTAAAGAAGAGGTTATAGAAATAACTGGTAATGCAGTTTTATATCTAAGAGGAACTATTGAAGTTTAGAAAGTATAATAATTTTGAATATGAAAAATTTAGTCTACATACTTGCAGGTTTTTTGTTAGTAATGGGAGTATATTTTTTATTAAATAAGGAAGAAGCTATGCCAAAAGTTAAAATAACGACATCGTATGGAGAAATTGTTATCGAATTAGATAAAGAAAATGCTCCAATCACAACTGAAAACTTTTTAAGTTATGTTGAAAGCGGTTTTTATAATGAAACAGTCTTTCATCGCGTAATATCAGGATTCATGATTCAAGGTGGGGGTTATCTAGCTGATATGACAGCAAAAGATGAAAAGCTGGACCCTATACAAAATGAAGCAAATAATGGTTTAAAGAATGATAGAGGTACAATAGCAATGGCGAGAACAGCTGACCCGCATTCAGCTTCTTCCCAGTTCTTTATTAATCATGCCGATAATGCTTTTCTAAACTTTAGAACCAATCAGGTAGATGAGGGTTGGGGCTATGCAGTATTTGGTCAGGTAATCGAAGGCATGGAAGTAGTTGATAAGATTGCTGATGTCGAAACAACCTCTATGGGGCCATATCAAGATGTGCCAGTAGAAGCAATAACTGTATTAAAAACTGAATTGGTTGACTAGATTAAGATAGTTTCACGTCATCATGACATGAACAATCTAACTCTTTGCAAGTTTTGTAATTTTTGTAATGAGCATAAGCTAAAGAAATTGAACCCAGCAAGGTCAATATCTGTTCACCTGTTTCTGTTAATATACTTTCACCTAGTACCACAGCCAATATAAGTAGACTTAATCCAAAAATAGCTAAAGGTATAAAAGATGCAGTTTTATGATTCTTGTATCCGGTACTTAGAGCAAAAACACTAATTGGAATGGCAAAAAGAACTATAGCTTTATGCACAAATTCGTTATCTATTGTGAGCGAAAGATAACCCGCACTTAAAATAAGAAACGATGGAACAAAAAAACAGTGTATGACGCATATCACTGATAGTGTCATCGCAATCTTATCTGAATTCTGCTGAGTTTTTATCATAATTAGTGGTGAGGATTGCTAATAAATCTTTCAATCTCTTCTTGAGTCTCATAAGGTTTTGACATGTCTGCCCAATCAATATCAAAATTGTCTTCTAATTCTGCATAACTCAATACTCCCAACTTCTCATACTTAGGCATTACCTTGTCATTTAATAGACCAATTCTTTTCAGGTTTGGAATAATCTTGGTAAATAAAAGAGTTCTAAAGTTTTGTCCTTGTTCTGTATTTTCTGCAGCTGCTTGCGCTTCTTCTGGTGTGTAATCAAGGAATCTAGCTATAACATCCCCGGAGATGAGCCTATTTCTCATTACCACGCAGGCTTCAAACGCAAATTCAGCCCTATCATCAATTTCACTTTTCGATAATGTTTTTAAATAATCTTCTAAATAATTAACTCCAAAAGTTACATGTCTAGCTTCATCTCGAATAACATAATGTAAAAGTTGTTTCAGTAATCCATCATTTAATATAAATTTCATATTATTAAAAGCAGCAAGAGCTAGTCCTTCAATAATTATTTGCATACCAATAAATTTAAGATCCCATCTTTCATCGGTGAGTATTTTGTCCATTAATGACTTAAGGCCATTTGTTGCAGGATACTGAAATCCAATTTTTTCCTTAAGATATCTATTAAAGCCTTCAACATGTCTAGCCTCATCAAAAGTTTGTGAAGCGGCATACATTTTTGCATTAAAAGTAGGCGCACAGGAGACAAGTTGTGATGCAACTAATAATGCTCCTTGCTCACCATGTAGAAACTGACTAATATTCCAAGAAACTCTATGTCTATCCATCTCAATTTTTTTCTCATCAGATAAGTCATCGTATCCTCTAAGTACACTTTCAGGAGTTTGAAATAGATCATAATTTATCATCATCTGATCTTTTGGATAGTTTTCTGACCAATCAAGATCAGATGAAACATTCCAATTTAACTCTTTGCCTAATTCATAAAGTTTCTTGATTCTATCTTCCACAACTGTGTAATCCCAGTTGTAACTTCCAGTTAAAGGAGACATAAATATTTCATTAATGCATTCAACTGCATTTTGGTCTTTTGGGTCAATCTCAAGATAATCTGTTATCTCTTGAGGTTGATTATTAACTTTTTTTGATTTCATAAAGTTATAATTAGTCTTAGGATTTTAACAATTTCTAAAAATTATGGCTAATCGATTAAAAGAAAAAGTTGCTCTCATTACTGGAGGAGCAGCAGGATTCGGTAAAAAAACCGCTGAAACGCTTAAGGCTGAAGGCGCAGTTGTCTACATCTCAGATATTAATGTTGAAGGTGGAGAAAAGGTCGCAAAAGACTTTAATGTAAATTTTCTACAGCAGGATGTAACTAATACTGATGACTGGGAAAGAGTAATTAACGAAATAAATAATAAAGAAGGCAAACTTCATATTCTTGTAAATAATGCTGGCATTGGCTACATGGGTGATGTTGAATCAACAACTAATGAAGCTTGGGATATGGTACATAAAGTTGACTTAGATTCGGTCTTCTATGGTTGCAAATATGCGCTGCCATTGATGAGAGATTCTGGTAATGGATCAATAATTAATATTTCATCAATCTCAGGGATTGTTGCTGGCCATAATTTCACTGCTTATAACAGTGCTAAAGCGGCAGTAAGACACTTATCTAAGTCTGTAGCTCTGCATTGTGCTAGAACTACTAATTTAGTTAGATGTAATAGCGTACACCCAGTTTTTGCAAGGACAGAAATACTTGAAGCTTTACTAAGCGATACTTCAAATGACATGTTAACGAAATTAGAGCGTCAAATACCAGTAAGAAAGTTAGCTGAAGTAGATGATATTGCTAACGCAATACTTTTTTTAGCGTCAGATGAATCAAAAATGATTACTGGAACTGAAATTGTTATAGACGGAGGTCTTTCAGCTCAATGATCAAATCTGACAATTCTTTCGAAAGCGTAATGAAGAGATTATCTTTAGAACAACTAGATACTTATTTGTTTAGATTTGAAGGAAAGAATGCAGGAATTCAAAGAATTTATGGTGGCCAAGTAATAGCTCAAGCTTATATTGCTGCTGATGCAACTATTGAGGAAGATAAACATCTTCATTCTCTACATGCATACTTTTTAAGACCAGGAATAAAAAAACAACCAGTTCTTTTTAGTGTTGACCCAGTTAGAAATGGTAGAAGTTTTTCAACGAGGACAGTTAAAGCAATACAAAATAATGAGGTCATCTTTACTATGAGTGTTTCTTTTCAAAAAGATGAAGATGGTATATCTCATAGCATTGAGATGCCTAGAGTACCACCACCTGAAGATCTAAAAGATGAGATTCAATTGAGGGAAGAAAGTATAGATGAAGTTCCTGAAGAGCTTAGGCCATTTTTACTATCAAAAAGGGAGTATTCAATTAAATGGGTTGAATGGAATGACATTATGAAGCCAAAAAAATTACCACCAATTAGAAATATTTGGCTTAAACCAAATGGTAAAATACCTAGTGATAGGTCAAAACAATATGCATTCTTAGCCTATATTTCAGATTCTGGTCTACTGGCGCCTTGTTTATATCCGCATGGCATGAGTTATATGTCCCCAAATTTAATGATGGCAAGTTTGGATCATGCGATGTGGTTTCATAAGACTGATTTTATCTGGGATGATTGGATACTGTACGCAACAGATAGTCCTTATACAGGAAATGCAAGGGGTCTTGGAAGGGGAACTTTTTTTAGCAGGGACGGCGAAGTAATCGCATCCGTTACTCAAGAAGGTTTATTTAGAATTAAAAAGACGTAATCTTTCAAGAAATAAAGATACTTTTTCAGGATTTATGTCAGGTGTAATTCCACTACCAACATTGAATATATAATTTTGTTTTGTATGGTATTTTTCAAATATATTATCAGCAAGATTTATTAATTCTGCATCTTCTTTATGAAAATCTTTGGGATCAAAATTGCCCTGTATTGTTAAAGGCATATCAATATAGTCATCAATGTTTTCTTCGCAGTCGAGATTAAAACAATCTATTTTAGTATCTGGCAACAGTCCATTAACACTAGTACCTTTGGCATAAAGAATCATTGGAATATCCTGACTCAAACTAGCTCGTACCTCATTTATATAATTCAGTGAAAATTCATTGTATTGATCACTAAGAATTCCGCCCCATGAATCAAATATCTGGATACAATCAGCACCTGACTTAATCTGAGCAGAAATATATTCTTTAATTGCATTAGTTAAAGCCTTCAAAATAGCATGTGTATTTTCTGGCTCATTGCTTACATATGATTTTATGATTTCATAGTCTCTTGGCGATCTACCGTAAAAAAGATATACAAATAAAGTCCAAGGACTTCCTGAGAAGCCTATTAAAGGGACATCGATCTCACCTTTTATTAATTGCGTAGCTTCAAAAACATAGTCTAGCTTTTCTAAGTAATTAGACTCATTTAAAGTAAGTTTAGGATTGTTATTAATTGAATCAGCAAAAACCGGTCCCTGACCTTTTATAAATTTAATATCCACACCCATTGCTTCAGGAATGGTCAGAATATCAGTAAATGTTATAGCCGCATCTAATGGAAATCTTTTTAGTGGTTGTAAAGTAAGCTCTTTGCAAATTTTAGGAGTCTTAATCATCTCAAAAAAATCAGGAAATTTTGATCTGATTTCCATGTATTCTGGTAAATATCTGCCTGCCTGACGCAATAACCAGACTGGCACATTTAATGCTTCATTTTTTTGATTTAATGCCTTTAGGTAGTAATTATTGTTCAAAATTTTCTATAAAGTTCCTAATAAAATTAGCTAATCTTTCTTCATTAGTCTCTTCAAGAATATATGGCGAACCAATATCTTTCAATAAAACTAGATTGATCGTATTTGTATTCTTTTTATCACTTTTCATGGCTTCAATAATCTCATCTGAACTAAGCCTTATATTTGTAAAATCAAAGTTAAAACTTTTAAGCAATTTCATGGACTTCTCATAGACATCAATATCAATCGATTCAAGATGTTTTGAATAATCCAACGCCATCATCATTCCTATTATCACAGCATGTCCATGTAATATAGGTTGACTAAGGTTAATAGATTCAATTCCATGAGCAAAAGTATGTCCAAAGTTCAAAAATTTTCTTTTGCCTTTCTCAGTAAAGTCTTCTGTAACTATGCTTGCTTTTACCTGAATAGACTCCTCTATTATTTCTAATAAGGTTTCTGAATCTCTATTTCTTATTTTTTTATCTCTCTCAATTAATTTATTAACGGCATTTTCTGATGTTATTAATGAATGCTTAATAACTTCAGCAAAACCATTGAGAAATTCTTGTTCATTTAGTGTACTTAAAAATTCTGGGGAAATAATAATCGTAGAGGGGTTGTAGAATGTACCAATAAAGTTTTTTATTTTTCCGTAATTAATAGCAGTCTTGCCTCCAATAGAAGCATCAACTTGAGCAAGTAGAGAAGTAGGTATTTGCACATAATTTAGACCCCTCATATAAGTTGAGGATACAAAACCAGCTAAATCTGTTATAGCTCCACCTCCAAGACCTACAATACAATCACTTCTTTTAAACGATTTAGAATCAAGAAAATCAATAATATTAGTATATGAATCTATGCTCTTTTCCTCTTCAGGATTAGAAATCTCATAAAGTTCAAAATTTTTATTTTTTATTTGTTCTCGAAGAGAATTATGCATATCTAAGACTTTTCTGTCAGCTAATACACAATATTTAATATCTGTTGCTAGCGAATCAAAAAGATCATCCAAACTCTTTACAGAAACTAACTTTACTTCGTCTTGACCTGCTTCAAATAATATTTTTTTCATTGTTCATTATTTCAGTTGTTATGTCATCTATTGATTTTTTATCCACATTAATTGTTGTAGCTGCACATTCTAAATATAATTTTTTTCTTTGAAAATATAAGTCTTCAAATTGTTTGATGTTCATTCCTTTTAACAAAGGCCTATCATTTTCTCTTTTTGATGCTCGTTCATACATATCTTCTGTATTGGCTTCTAGAAAGTAAGTTTTATGATTTTTAAGAATCTTACGGTTTTCTTCAAGCAAAACTATACCTCCCCCAGTAGAAATAATGGCATTCGAGGATGTACCAACTTCTTTTAACAGAGTATTTTCCTCTTTTCTAAATAATTCTTCACCATATTCAGAAAAAATATCTTTAATAGATAGGTTGAACCTCTTTTCAACCTCTTTGTCTAAGTCATAAAATGTATTATGTAGGTATTTTGATAAGGAGTATCCAACGGATGATTTTCCTGACCCCATCATACCTATTAAAAAAATATTCATTTGTACATAAAAATTTGAAAGTGAATAATAATATATAAATTATGACTATTCTAAGATTATTCTTACTTTTGCTGCAGTTTGCATTTCTATTCATAGGGATAATCTATTTAATTTTTTCTAGAGATTTGCCAAAAATTGAAACAATTACAGAGATTAAATTAACAAACCCAATGAGAATATATGCTTCTGATGGCGAATTATTAGGTTTATTTGGAACAGAAAAAAGACAGATAGTTAAATTTAATGAAATTCCAGACAATTTAAAGAATGCAATTATTGCTGCAGAAGATGGTGACTTTTTTGAGCACTCGGGTGTAGAAATAACCAGTTTGATTAGAGCCCTTTATGGAGAGATTTCTGGAAGATCTCTAGGAGGAGGTGGAACTATAACCATGCAAGTAGTAAGAAATTACGTTTTATCTTTTGAAAGGACATATGAAAGAAAACTTAAAGAGATATTTTTAGCTTGGAGGCTTGAAGATTATTTAGATAAGGAGCAGATATTTGAACTTTATTTTAATAAAGCATTTCTAGGTAATCGTAATTATGGTTTTGCAGCAGCATACCAGTATTATTTTGGCAAAGAATTTAGTGAGGCTACTATCTCTGAATCAGCTCTATTGGCTGGTATCTTACAAAGACCTTCGAGAGTCAACCCTGTTAGGAGTCCAGCTGCATCAAAATCGAGACGTGACTTAATATTGCAAAGAATGCTCTCAAGAGGTTTTATTGACGAAAATCAATTTGAAGAAGCAAAAGCAGAAATTGTAACTGCCGAAAGTTTTGGTCCTGAGATAAACATTGAAGCTGAATATATAGCTGAACGAATTAGAGCAGAAATGATTAATAAGTTTGGTCCTAGGGCATATGAAGAGGGAATGAGTGTGTACACAACTCTTGATTCAGATATGCAGAATAATGCAGTTAAATCTTTAAGAGAGAATCTATATAGTTACGACAAAAAATATGGCTGGAGAAATGAAGAAATTTATAAAGATTTTAATTTTTCAATATTAAGAAGTATCTTTCAAAAAGATGGCTTATTCATATTGCCCGCAAGAATAGACTATGAAGAAGCAAAAGAGGAAAATTTAGAAAAACTACAGAATCTACTAGATACAAAAACAGAGACTGATGGATTAATTCCTAGTTTAGTAATAAGCATGGATGATGGTTCAGTACAAACCATTGATTCAAAATTAACACTTAATAAGATTGATTGGTCATATGATCGATATTCTTGGGTAAGACAAACTAATCCAGATGGGAGTAGATCGACAAGACCTGAAAAATTTGCTGACTTTATAGAGATAGGTAGTCTAATTTATATTCAGGATAAAGATGGAATACTTCATTTATCTCAGGTTCCAGAAGTGGAAGCTGCATTTGTAGCAATAGATGGATTAAATGGCTCTTTAAAAGCTTATGTAGGGGGATTTGATTTCGAAAAATCAAAATTTGATAGAGCTGGTGATTCTAAACTATTGCCAGGTTCAAGTATTAAGCCGTTTATATACGGGTGTGCTTTTGAGAATAAATTGAATCCTTCATCAATATTCATTGATGGGCCAATAATCTTTGAAGATAGTAGATTAGAAGGCATATGGAGACCAAGAAATAATTCAGGAGAATTTCTAGGTCCAATAAGATTGCGTGAAGCATTAATACAGTCGTTAAATATAGTTTCTATTAAAATAGTTCAATCGCTTGGCTTAGAAAAAGTTTTAGATTGTTTTAAAAAATATAATTTTGATGAGCAAATGCTCACTAATGATTTATCTATAGCTCTTGGAACAGGAACCATTAATCCTTTCAAAGCAGCCGAGAATTATTCGATGCTAATAAATCAAGGACAAGCTAATAAAATTTATTACATCGACAGAGTTGAGGATATTGATGGAAATATAATTTTCGATCCAGAAAAAAAATACGCAAAAAAAGTTAGCAGCTTCTCTGAGCTTGGTTTTCCATGGTTGAGTTCAGAAAAATTAGATTATCTCGATATCCCAATGATTAAAGCTGGAGAAGACAAACCATATGTATCAATTGATCCAAGAGTAGCTTTTATGGTCTCAGATATTCTTAATGAAGCATTAATACAAAATGTAAAAAGAAGAGGACTTAGTATGCCTATTAGCAATATGGGCGGAAAGACTGGAACAACAAATGACGCTACTAGCACCTGGTTCTCAGGCTATGCATCACATATCGTTGCTTCAGCCTGGGTAGGTAAGGATGATGGAACATCTCTTGGCGATAATGAATTTGGAAGTACCAATGCTTTGCCTATATGGCTAGATTTTATGGACTATTCTAAAAATAAACTATCAGATTATTCTATTGATATTCCTGAAGGTATTGCTGCAGTAAGAATAGACAAAGAATCAGGAAAGATATCACAATCATTTGAGAATAGTATTTTTGAGTACTTTTTAGAAGAAAATATTAATACTCAATTAAATTCAGACAATAGAAGCTCAGACTTAAAAGAAATACTAGATTAATGGTAGTCGAGCTTAATGTCGGGAAATATTCTTAGAAAATTTTTCTCAAACAAAGTTCTTATTTGATTTAAGTTATCTTCTGTATCACCTTCAAATCGTAAGACTAGTTTTGGGCTAGTATTTGATGCTCTCATTAAAGCCCAAGAATCTCCAATACTTATCCTTATTCCATCAATTGTATTGATATCTGCATTTAGAAATTCCATTTCGGACTTAAATTTTTCAACTATTGTAAATTTGTCCTCATCTTTAACATTTAGATTTAGTTCAGGTGTTGAATATGTTGAAGGGATCTCCTTCATCTTTTCAGAAACACTAATATCAAGTTCAGAAATAATCTTAGTGAGAATTACAGCTGAAAAAATAGCATCATCAAAGCCATACCAATCATGATTTATAAATATATGTCCTGACATCTCACCACCCATAACTGCATTTGTTTGTTTGATTCTTTTTTTAATATTGAAGTGGCCAGTTTTTTCCATTACTGGTTCACCTCCTAATTTTTCTATTAATAGAGGCAATTGATTAGAACACTTTACATCAAATACAATTGCCCCCCTTTTTTTATCTAAATAAAATTCAGTCATTAGCATAATTATCTGATCAGCAACTATAGATTGACCCTCATTTGTTATTAGGCCTATGCGGTCCCCGTCGCCATCGAATGCAAAACCTATATCTGCATTTAATAAATTTATTTCTTGTTTTAGTTCTAGAAGATTTCTTTCTTTACTTGGATCTGGATGATGATTAGGAAAATTTCCATCAGGCTCCTTATTTATAGACACCACTTCAAGACCAATAGCATTAAACATTTTGTCTGCTAAAATTCCCGCTGCTCCATTTCCTCCATCTAAGACAACCTTCAATTTCTTATTAATTTTTATTTTATTTACTACTTCTTCTATGTATATCTTTTCAAAATCTACGCTTTCGATCATTTTTGAATCGTTTATAGGTACTTCACTCAAGTTTTCGACTGATTCCTTAATTTCACACCCAGAAATAGGATTATCATTTATGACCATTTTTAAGCCATTATCATCTTTTGGGTTGTGGCTGCCAGTAATCATTATTCCGCTAGAAGTGCTCCCAACTTTAGTTGCATAGTAGACCAAAGGAGTAGGAACTAGACCTAAGTTAAGCACTTTTACTTCGGCAGCATTGATTCCTTTAATAAGGTCATTTTTTATCCTTTCGCAGGATAATCTACTGTCGTACCCTATATAAACTGAATCAGAGTTATTTTCTTTAATTTTTTGCCCAAGCACATAGCCTATTTTTTCTATCGTCGAACTTTTAAGATCTTTTTTAGCATGACCTCTAATGTCATATGCACGAAATATGTTTTTATTCATTGTTTCAAATAAATTAGCAATTAAATTATACTACTCCTTATGTCTAATACTTATTGGTTAAACGGAAAATATATTAGCAAAGAGGAAGCATATTTAAGTCCTCTGACACATACTCTGCATTATGGTTTGGGTGCATTCGAAGGAGTAAGGTCCTATGGGTCTTCTGATGATAAGAATGTAAATATATTTAGATTGAAAGAACATACAGAGAGGCTTTTTGAATCAGCTAAAATAATAAATGTTCCAATAAATCACAGCATAGATGAAGTTATAGAAGCTCAGATAGGTGTAATCTCAAAATCAAAGCTAAAAGATGCATATATTAGACCTCTTCTTTATTTAAATGATGAACGATTAGGCCTTGATATTGTAGGAATGAAGTCTCATTTAATGATTTCCTGCTGGGAATGGCCAACTTACTTTGGTGCTGAAGCAATGGAGCAAGGCATAGATGTAATGATTTCATCTTTTACACGACAATTTCCAAATAGTTTGATGACAAAGTCAAAAATTTCAGGTGGATATGTAAATGGCGTCATGGCGCATGATCAAGCTAAAACTAATGGTTACCAAGAAGCAATACTCTTAGATACTAATGGGTTTGTTGCAGAAGGGAGCGGTCAAAATATATTTATTGTTAAAGATGGCAATCTGTTAACACCTGAACTCACTTGTTGTCTAAATGGAATAACTAGAAGATCAGTAATGCAGATAGCAAAAGATAAAGGTATAGATATAGTAGAAAGGCAGATTACTAGAGATGAACTATATACTGCGGATGAAATATTCTTTTCAGGTACAGCAGTTGAAATAACTCCAATTAGGTCTGTTGATAAAGTTGTAATTGGTCCAGGTAAACGAGGAGATATAACAAAAGTTATACAAGAAACTTATTTGGCAGCAGTAAGGGAAAAAGCAAAAGAATACGACCATTGGTTATCTAGAGTTTAATGTCTAAACTCAAAATCGCTTTTCTAAGCTATCGAAGTGATCCATTTTCTGGCGGACAAGGAATATATCTAAGAAATCTAAGTGAAGCTTTAATTAAGCGTAATCATGAAATAACAATTTTTTCAGGGAACCCTTTACCCAATGTGCCTGAACAGATAAGACTCATTGAAGTAGAAACACCGGGATATTTCGAAACCTTCTCTTTTAGAGAGAGAGTACAAATTTTTAAAAAAATTAGTAAAAGTAGAATGGATTATCTTGATTTTTTTGAAACATGCACAGGAACATTTACTGAGCCCATTTTTTTTGGAGAAAGACTTTTAGCAAATAAGATATTTTCAGAAGAAGCTCATACTTTCGATATATTTCATGACAACCAATCATTGAGCAAATACCCCAAGATTGTTAATAGAAGACTTATTACCACACTACATCATCCAATACATGTAGACAGAGATATTGACTTAGAAAATGAAAAAGATTTTTTTATGAGGTTAGCTATAAGACGTTGGTATTCATTTCTTGGCTTTCAAAGAAATAACATAAAAAATATTAAATCAATAATTTCGCCATCGGAATCTTCTAAATCAGATATTAAGAAGTATTTTAATTGTCCAGAAGAAAAGATTAATGTTATTTGGAATGGTATTGATTTAAGCGATCACAAATTAAGTACTAAAGTTGGTTTCAATGCGAATTTAGTGACAATAATTAGTTCTGATGTCCCAATGAAAAATCTTAAGACCATTATTAAGGCAGTCGCCTTAATTAAAAATGAAATACCTGATGTTAAATTAACAATCATTGGAGACTTAAGAAAAGAAAATGAAGAATTAATTAAAAAGTTAGACCTGAGAAATAATATAGATTTTAAAAACAAACTCTCTAGATCAGAATTAATAAAAACATTAAATAATTCAGATATAGGAATCTCAGGCTCTTTATATGAAGGTTTCGGTTTCCCACTTGTAGAGATGATATCAACTGGATTGCCAGTTATAACATCTAATAGAGGTTCATTGCCTGA
The DNA here is from genome assembly GCA_913020145.1 of uncultured Gammaproteobacteria bacterium. Taxonomy (GTDB): domain Bacteria; phylum Pseudomonadota; class Gammaproteobacteria; order Magnimaribacterales; family TMED112; genus TMED112. The sequence continues at coordinate 13,092 of CAJWAI010000015.1, forward strand.
ACTAGCAGGCAATGCTGGTTTAATATTTGATGCAACTAGTTCTTCTGATCTTGCAGATAAGATGAGAGATCTTATTAACCAAAATGATCTTAGACAGGAACTAATTAATAATGCCAAGAATAGAAGGGATGATTTTTTTGGTTGGGACGAGTATGCTAAAAGGCTTGAAACCGTATACCAAAGTATAATTCGTGGAAACATTTAATTTTAATTCTTTAAATCTCAAGAAAATAAAAAAAGTGATTGATGTTGGATGTGGCAATGGTAGACACTTAAAATCTTTAGGTTTCAAATTAACAGATGCCGAAATAATAGGCATTGATCAGTCTGTACTAGAAATTACAAAACTTAATGAAGAATTCAGTGATAGTAGTTGTAAAAATCATAATATTTATAGATTTATAAATGGAGATATAAGGCAGATGGAAGTACCCGACAATTCTCAAGACTTAGTTGTGTGTTCTGAAGTTTTGGAACATGTGCCTAATTTCGAAACTGTCTTAGAAGAATGTTACAGAATTTTAAAACCAGGTTCCGTAATGTTAGTAAGTGTACCTACCTATTTTCCAGAAAGTCTTTGCTGGAAATATTCAAAAAAATATATGCAAACTCCTGGAGGACATATAAGAATATTCAAGAAAAATTTTCTTAAAGAGCGCTTTAAAGCATTAAATCTAAAATTATTCAAACAACATAGAGAACATGCGCTTCATTCAATTTATTGGATTTTAAGAGCTAGGAATAATATGGAGGAGAGTAAATTTTTAAAGTCATTTCATAATCTTTTAGTAAAACAAATGTTTGGCCAAGCAAAATTTTCTTATGCTGTAGAAAAGATTCTAAATCCGTTTTTTGGCAAATCTGAATGTTTTTACCTTAGAAAATGAATAAAAAAGATTTACAGAGTGCAAAAGATTGGATAATTTCCAATCAAAGTTCGAATGGTGCTATCTATTGGGATGAAAAAGGTAAATGTGATGCATGGGATCATTGCGAATGCTTAATTGCACTGGCAATCTTTGAAGAATGGACAGCTTTTGATAGAGGCATAGATTGGGTCTTAAATAACATTAATAGCGAAGGACTTATTTATTCAGAATTTAACCTGAATGAGCCTTCAAAAGCTTTTTTTGAAGCACATCATGCAGCTTATATTTTCCTACCCATACTGCAAAGATACCTGATAGATGGAAAAAAAGAATATTTAAAGAAAAGGTTTAAAGAGTTAAGGACAATCTACAAAGGTATGAAATCATTCCAAGATGATGATGGGTACTTTTGCTGGGCTAAAAGCTCTCAAGGCTATGCTGATAATTCATTAATAACAGCTTCATGTTCTGTCGAGCTATCTAGGAGGGCATATAAATATATTTCTGAAATTATAGGCGAGAATTTTGCTGATAATGAGGATTTTCTAAACAAAGAAATGTTAGCTTCAAAAAAATTTAATAGAGATGGAATTGATAGGTCAAGATTTTCTATGGATTCTTACTACCCTTTACTTTGTGGGTATGGAGATCAAAAAGATATTACAGTATTGCTTCAAAATTTTTATATTGAAGGATTGGGAATCAAATGTGTCATAGAAGAACCATGGGTAACTCTAGCTGAATCATCAGAATGTGTAATTGCTTTATTAAAATCTGGAGAAAAAGAAATAGCCCATAAAATATTTAACGATATAGTTAAACTAAAAAATAAAAATGGAGTTTTTCCTACGGGATACCAATATAAATTGGATCTATTATGGCCAGATGAAAGCTCAACATGGACTAATGCTGCTGTAATAATGGCTGCAGATTGCCTTTTTGACCTTACAGGCAAAGAAAAAGCAATATTAATTTGATTTTTCCAAGATCACTAAACTTTCAACTCTTTTAATAAGCTTAAACCCTTCTTCCAGTGATTTTAGGTAGATTTCTTTTGGAGCTTGACCACCTTCTATTTCTGAATCATATACATCATGAATAGCAAGAATACCTCCGTTCTTAATTTTATCTTTCCAACATTTATAATCATTTCTTGCTGATTCAAAAGTATGACTGCCATCTATAAAAACCATACTAATATCATCCTTTAACATTTTAGATGCTGTTTCAGAATCCATTACTAGTGGCTTGATAGATTTTTTTAGGTCATAAGCTGCAATATTCTGGAGAAAAAGTGGAAGCGTATCGACTCTTTCTTTTTCATAGTCATAAATTTCCTCATCAAAATACTCTTGGCCCAGTTGCTGTTCCTCTGATCCTTTATGATGATCTATTGAATAAAGATACGAATTATTTTCTTTACATGCTTGACCTAAATAACAAGCAGATTTTCCACAATATGATCCAATCTCAACTGCAGTACTCTTCAAACAGTATTTTTTACAGTATGAATAAAGAGCCTCTCCTTCCTCATGTGTCAAAAACCCTTTAATTTCTTTAAAGTTTTCAATCATATATTTCTGGATTCTGTGATTTAAATCTTCTGTGATGCCAAAGATATTGTTCCGGAGCTTCAAGTATGCTTTTTTCTATCTTGCTATTAATTTTATCGGCAAAATTTTGTCCTGATTCTGCAAAATGACTTACATCTTCAAGTACAAATTTATAGTTCTCTTCTTGTCTTACAGAATCTACATAAATCAATTTACAATCTGTCATTTGCTTTATTCTGAACGGAGCAGTAGTCGTTAAACATTTCTGATCAAAAAATGTAGATATAACCGAGCTTTTATTTCTATAATCTTGGTCAGGACCATAGAGAATAGTCTTACCTTTTTTAAGTAATTCAATACAATCTTTTACATTGGAATTTGGTATTAGACCTTTCATACCTTTTAATCTTCCTCTCTGTTGTAATTTTTGGACTAAAGGACTGTTATTAGGACGTTCCATACCGTAAATTTCAAATTTTTCACTTATAAGCCTAGCTGATAACTCAAGAAAAATGTTATGTCTAAATAGTAAGAGTACACCCTGTCTATTTTCTTGTGCATATTGTAAAAGTTCAGAATTCTCAAAGCTTGTCTTAATTTTCTTTATTCTTTTGTTTGCATTCCAAGCAAAGTTATTTTCATATAGAGCTAAATGAGTTTCTTGCCAGATTTTATTGACTAAATCACTTCGCCATTCATTACTTTGGCTCTTAAAACAATGATTGATATTAGCTTCGACAATTCTTCTCCTTTTTTTCATTGAATTACCTAATATTCTCCACATAAGTGAATTTCTTGTGAATAGTGTCCTAGGCAGGAAGCTGATAAGCTTCGTAAAAGTGATTATCAATGTAAGAATGATATTATTCATGTAATGCATATTGTATATAACTTCATTTACTTTTTATTATTGCCTTTGCTTATTATTAGAGATTTATTTTTTCTCGAGAAGAGCAAGTTTAAAACAGTTTGTCAGAAACTAGGGTTCTGTCTATCAAGATCTGAAGATTCAACAATTTGGTTGCATGGAGTAAGTTTGGGTGAAATAAAGATAATTTCACCATTAGCAAAAAGATTAATCGCTGATGGCCATAAGGTATTAGTAAGTACCACTACAAATACAGGAAGGAAAGAAATAGAACAAAGTTTTGGAGATATCGCTGTTAAGTCAATTACTTTTCCCTATGATTTAGGATTTGCTCATAAAAAAATTATTGATAGTTATAGAGTTAAAAAAATAGTTTTATTTGAAAGTGAGTTTTGGCCTAATTTATTGGCCTCCGCATCTAAAGAAATAAAAATAATGTCATTGAATACTTCAATATCTGATACAAGCTTCTCACGATTAAAGTCTTTCAAAAGCATTGCTATTAATATGATCAAAAGAATCGATTTATTTTTTGCTCAGTCACAAAATACCATTGATAGATTAGAATTTTTTGGCGCAAAAAATATAAGACTTTTAGGGAATATTAAAATTAATGCTGAGAATTATGAAGTTGATTTAAATAAAAAAGCAAAATTTGCCTCAAGTTTAGATAATTCATCAGCTTTTAAAATTGTTTTAGGCAGTTCCCATGATCAAGAAGAAGAATTTGTTTTAAACGCTTGGAATCAAATGCCAAATTCAGTATTAATTATTGCTCCAAGACATCCAGAAAGATTAGGGAGTGTTAAAAAGGCATTTGGATCTATTCCTAATGTAGTGATCTTTGATCAGGTTGGCGATTTATTTCATTTATATGCAATAGCTGATCTTGCTATTGTTGCGGGAAGCATAATTTTTAATAAAGGTCATAATTTTGTGGAACCTGTTTATGCAAACACTACCTCAATTACAGGGTCAAAATTAGATAATTATAAAGAACTAAAAAAAGAGCTTTGCGATACAAATATTTTTGAAACATTTACTACTGAACAAGATCTTGCGCAGTTATTAAACAAATATAAAGACGATCACTACAGAATAAAAAAATTAGATGAGCAAAAAAAGGTCTTACAACAAATTTCTGGCTCATATAATTCTGTAATAAAAGCTTTAGATGAATTATAAATTTGAATTCCCAGCAATTTTTCTAATTGGGCCAACAGCAAGTGGTAAAACAGAACTTTCACTTTCAATAGCAAAAGAATTTCCAGTTGAGATTATAAGTGTTGATAGCGCGATGGTTTATAAAGATTTAGATATCGGTACTTCTAAACCATCAAAAAAAATAAGAGAGTCTTACAACCATCATCTAATAGATATACTTTCACCAGAACAGGATTTTGATTTAGGTTTATTTTTAGAAGAGACAGCTAAAGCTCTTAAAAATATTAGAGCAAAAAATAAATTGCCATTATTTGTGGGTGGATCAATGTTATTTCATAAGACTCTTTTAGAAGGTATTCATAATTTTCCAAGTGATATAAACGTTCGAAAGGATATTGCAGCTCTGAATAAATCACATGGCCTAGAGGGTATATCTAAAGAACTAAAGAATGTAGACCCAGAGACTTATCAAATAATAGATATTAAAAATGCTCGCAGAGTAGAAAGAGCCTTAGAAATCATAAGGATAACAGGCAAAAAATTATCACAACTGAAAACTGAGCCAAAAGATATGTTTTTTGATCAAAGTATGTGCTTATTATTAGGAATATCTGATAAAAAAAATAAATTAGAAGATTTAGCAAATATAAGGTTACTAAAGATGGTAGACAAGGGTTTTATAAATGAGCTTGAAAATTTAAAAAAAGAATATAGATTAACTTCTGAGTCACAAAGTATGAATTCAATAAATTACAAGCAGTTTTTACCACATATAAATGGAGATATTTCCTTAGATACAGCATTTAATGATGCTTTAGTAGCTACAAAACAATTAATTAAAACACAGTTAAATTGGATGAAGAAATTTGAACTAAATTACTGCGTGAATACACAGGATAAGAATGATTCAAAGATATTTTCTGATACAATAACTACTTATCTAAGGAGCTTTAATAAATGAATTGGAATCCAAATGAAAATGATCCTTGGGGCAAAAAAAATGGCCCTCCGGATTTAGATGATGCTATAAAGCAGTTAAGAAAAATGTTTACCTCAGGTGGTGGAGGGGATAAAAAATCAAATTTTAAATTTGGTTTCAAGTTTTTTTCATATCTAATTATGGGATTGCTAACACTTTATGTATTTTTAGGTGTGAGAATTGTTAATGAGGCCGATAGATTAGTTGTTTTAACTCTTGGTAAATATAACAGAGTATTAGGCCCTGGTTTAGTTTTCCATTTCCCAGTAATAGAAGAAATCTATTCTGCAGAAAATATATCCAAAATAAGAACCTTTGTTTTACCTACAAATATGCTTACGAGAGATGAAAATATTGTAGATGTTGAACTTAACGTTCAATACACTTTAAGTGATTTAAAAAAATACGCTCTCAATGTCGAAGATCCAGAAATAACTATACGACAAGCAACTGAAAGTGCTCTTCGTCATGTTATTGGAGAAAATAATATGGATGATCTTTTAACTTCTGGTGCGGCAGCAATAAGTTCAGGAATTCTATTAAGATTGGAAGAGTATCTTGATATATATGATGCTGGAATATCAGTTCAACAGGTTAATATTGAGCAAAGACAACCACCAACAGAGGTTATAGATTCATTTAGAGATGTTGTTGCTGCCAGAGAAGATAAAGAGAGGTTAAGAAATGAAGCTGAAAAATATGAACTTTCAATAGTGCCTCAAGCAAGAGGTGAGGCTCAAAGACAACTGGAAGACGCTGAAGCTTACAAGCAGAAAGTGATTGCAGTTGCTGAAGGTGAAGCAGAAAGATTCTCAGCACTATTGATTGAGTATAAGAAAGCACCTGAAGTAACAAGACAAAGATTATATCTAGATGCTGTAGAAGAAGTTTTATCTTCAAGCACTAAAGTGATGATTGATGTGGAAGGAGGTAATAATTTACTTTACTTACCACTTGATCAGTTAATGAAAAAAGGGGAGGAAGATGATGACTAAAAATGGTTTTATTACTCTTCTAGTACTTTTAGTAATTACAATTATTTTTCAATCAGTAGTTATTGTTAGAGATACAGAAAAAGCGATTCTCTTAAAGCTTGGAGCTTTTGAAAGAACTCTAGATCCGGGATTGAACTTTAAAGTTCCATTTGTGGACAGTGTAATTAAATTTGAAGGAAGAATCAGAACTCTTGATACTCCTCCAGATAGAGTTTTATCAAGCGAAGCTAAACCCTTAAGCGTTGATTCATTTGTTAAATATAAAATAGTTGATGCTGAAACTTACTATACTTCAACTAACGGAGGCCAAGATAGAGTTGCTGAAGATACCTTACAAAGAAGGGTAAAAGATAAATTAAGAAATGAATTCGGTAAAAGATCATTAAATGAGGTTGTTTCTGGCGATAGAGACGGTCTTATGCTTGCTTTAAAAAATTCTCTTGGCGAAGATTCAAACGAGCTAGGTGTTGAAATAATAGACTTTAGGGTTAAAAGAATAGACTTTGAAAGGGAAATTAGAGCTTCAGTTTTTGAGAGAATGAAGACTGAAAGAAATAGAATAGCAGAAGAGCTAAGGGCTGAAGGAAGAGAAACAGCTGAAAGAATAAGGGCTGATGCAGACAAACGAAGAACTATTATTCTTGCTAATGCAACAAAAGAGGCTGAAAAGACTAGAGGTGAGGGCGATGCAATAGCGGCGGCAACATATGCAAAAGCATATAGTGCAGACTCAGAATTTTATGATTTTACAAGAAGCCTTAAATTGATAAGAAATTCTTTTGATGATGAGGGTGATATTTTATTAATTGATCCTGATAGTGATTACTTAAAGTATCTTAATAAGTCAGAAAAACGATAATCAATGAAGAAGTCCCTTATCCTTGTAGGTACTCAATGGGGCGATGAAGGTAAAGGCAAAATAGTTGATTATTTTTCACAAAAATTTGAAGCTGTATGTCGTTTTCAGGGTGGCCATAATGCAGGCCATACAATATATAACGAAGAAAAAAAATTTGTATTACATTTAATTCCATCGGGTGTATTTTATGACCATGTTTCTTGTTTTATTGGTCAAGGAGTAATACTTTCTCTAGATTCATTATTAGAAGAAATAGAACAATTAGAATCTAAAGGCATAAAACTAGAAGGAAAGTTACGAATTAGTCGTTATTGCAGTTTACTTTTACCAATTCATGCAAAAATTGACCAACTAAGAGAAGATAAAAAGAATGCAATAGGAACTACTAGAAGAGGTATCGGTCCTGCATATGAAGATAAAACTGCAAGAAGAAGCATAAAGGCATTTGACTTAGAGGATAATGAACTTTTAGAACAGAAATTAAAAAATTTAATTGATTATTACAATTTTCAAATAGAAACAATTCATAAATCTGATACTTTCATTTTTGAAGATGTTTTGGATAGCCTCAAAAAATCTTATCAAAAAGCATCAAAATACTTTGGTGATGTTACAGATTCATTAGAAGAGATCTATGATAATGGTGGTAATATTCTTTATGAAGGAGCTCAAGGAACTTTGCTTGATGTTGATTATGGAACTTACCCATATGTTACTTCCTCAAATACACTAGCAACATCCGTTGGTGTAGGTTCGGGTTTCCCCAAGAGCATATATTCAGACGTCTTAGGTGTGACAAAAGCTTATACAACTAGAGTTGGCTCAGGTCCATTTCCTACTGAACTTTTTTGCAAAGATGGAGAAAAGTTAGCAAAGTTAGGAAATGAATTTGGAGCAACTACAGGAAGGCCTAGAAGATGTGGTTGGCTTGATTTAGTGGCTTTAAAATATTCAGCTAAATTAAATAATTTAACTGAGCTTTGCATTACCAAACTAGATGTTTTAGATAGTTTTGAAGCTATAAAAGTCTGTTATGGCTACAAGTCTGATGGAGTTGATACTTCTTTTAAATCACGACTTCTACATAAAGTTGATCCTGTTTATGAAGTTCTTAAAGGATGGAATACTTCATTAAATGACTGTAAAGATTATGATAG
>CAJWAI010000016.1 GCA_913020145.1 uncultured Gammaproteobacteria bacterium
TTATTATATGCAGACCTTAATAGAAGACTTACATGAGTAAATTAGATATTAGTATAGAAAAATTATTTGAACTGGGTGCTCATTTTGGGCACAGAAAGAGATTTTGGAATCCTCATATGGAGGACTATATCTTTTGTGAAAAAAATAATATCCATATTATCGATCTTTATAAAACCCAAGAAAAAATAGCCGAGTTATACGAAGCATTTAGGAATCAGTCTTCAGTTGGAAACAAAATCATGATTGTGGGAACAAAAAGAGTAGCATCTAGCTATGTTACTGAGTTTGGGGAGAAAACTGGAATGCCATATATTTCACATAGATGGTTGGGTGGAATGCTAACAAATTGGAAAACCATCAAAGTTCCTATAAATAAGTTACTTGAATACGAAGAGAATAAAGCTTCAGGCGAACTTGATAGCATGATCAAAAAAGAAGCTGTGATGCTAGAAAAAGAAATGAAAAAACTTGCATTAAATTTTGATGGTGTAAAGGACATGAAAGGTCTTCCTGATGCTATTTTTGTAATTGATGTTGAAAATGAAAAAATAGCAGTACAAGAAGCACTTAAAATGGGAATTCCTGTTTATGGATTGGTCGATACTAATAGTAACCCAAAAAATTTAACTAATTTTATACCTGTAAACGATGATTCATCTCGAACAATTAAATTCATATTAGATCTTTTATCTCAAGCAATACTTGAGGGTCAAGATTCGGCAAGACAACAAGGATTAGTTCAGAAGCTCGATGGCGATAAAGGTCCTAAAGTGTTTTCACTAAACACCTCAACAAAGAAAGTTTCAGTAAAAGAGACTAAAGAAGAAGTAAAAGAAACAAAAGAAGAAGTAAAAGAAACAAAAGAAGAAGTAAAAGAAACAAAAGAAGAAGTAAAAGAAACAAAAGACGCTACTCATTCTGAAGCAGATCTATCAAAGCTTACTAAAGTACAGCTTGTAGAATTTGCAGAAAAAAATGATCTCAAGATTAAGAAGAGCGCTAAGAAATCTTCAATTGTCGAAGAGATACTCTCCCAACTTAAATAATGATCACAGCACAACTTGTTAAAGAATTACGAGATAGAACAGGTATATCTATGATGGACTGTAAGTCAGCTCTAGTTGAAGCCGATGGCGATATTGATAAAGCAATAGAAGTTTTAAGAAAGAAAAGCATAATAAAAGCTGAAAAAAAATCTAGCAGAGAGACTAATGAGGGAGTAATCGTGCTTGGAAAAACAAATGACGGCGATTTTATTTTAGAAGTAAATACTGAAACTGATTTTGCTGCAAAAGATGCAGATTTTCAGGTCTTCTTATCAGATTTATCTGCCTTCTGCTCAGATAAAAACCCGAAAGATCTAAATGAACTAGAGGAATTGTATAAAGATCAACTTTTAGAAATAATTCAGAAGATAGGTGAGAACATAAAAATTTCATATTTTGAGAAAATATCCAGTGATGGAGCTTTTATCTATTCATACTTACATACAGATAAGAAACTAGCAGCCTTGGTTAAGTTAGATAAAGATCAACCAGAATTAGGCAGAGATATAGCAATGCAGGTCTCAGCTAATAGTCCTTTAGCAATTTCAGCTGAGGATATTGACCAAGATATTCTTGATAAAGAGAAAGAAATAGCAATTGCAACTTTAGAAGGCGAGAATAAGCCAGATGACATTAAAGAAAAGATCGTAATGGGCAAGTTAAATAAATTTAAACAAGAAAATTCTCTAGTTGAACAACCATTTATAAAGGATCCAGATCAAAAAATAAAAGATATTCTTAGTGGAGCCATAATACTTGCTTTTGCAAGAAAAAAAGTTGGTCAATAAACTTCTAGTTCTATAACAGAGCTCTTTTATAATAAAATAATAGGAAACTATAAGAGGTAAATTGCATCATGGATAAATATCAACAAATTCTTGATTCTTGCGAAGAGAGGATGTCCTCTTCATTTAAAAATTTTACTGGCAACTTAAAAAAGATAAGAACTGGAAGAGCAAATCCAGCAATGCTTGATGGAATAAATGTTGATTACTATGGGACTATGACTCCATTAAATCAATGCTGCTCAATTACAGTTGAAGATTCAAAGACTTTAAGTTTATCACCTTGGGATAAAGGTCTAGTTCAAGAGATAGATAAAGCAATTCAAAAATCTGATATTGGAATAAACCCTACCGTTGCTGGAGATGTTATTAGAATAATTATGCCTCCATTAACAGAAGAATCTCGAATAGATTTAACAAAAAAGGCTAAAGCTGAAGCCGAGAATGGAAGAATAGCTGTTAGAAATATAAGAAGAGATGCTTTAGCAGCAATGAAGAACCTAGAAAAAGATGGAGAGCTAACTGAAGATGACATTTCAGACTCCGAAAAAGATATTCAAGAAATTACTTCTAAATTCATAAAGTCTGTTGATGACTCTCTTGAATCTAAGGAGAAGGATCTGCTTACAATCTGATGCCTGGACCTAAAACAGTGGCCATCATTATGGATGGAAACAGGAGATGGGCAAAAAAAAATAATCTACCAATACCGTCAGGCCATAGAAAGGGTATTGAATCACTTATTGAAATTGTTAAAACTGCAAAAAAATCTAAGATTGAAAGACTTATAGTTTATGCATTCTCAACAGAAAATTGGTCTAGAGATAATTTCGAAGTAAATGCCTTAATGAATCTTATTAACTTTGGTGTTGACGTTAAATTAAACGAGATAAAAGAAAATGGGATAAAGTTGGATTTCATTGGTAATCTTGATGATCTACCAGAGAAAGCTCAAAGAGGTATCGATAAATGCATTAGAGAGACAAAGGATTTAACAGAACTTACATTAACAGTAGCTTTAAACTATGGAGCTATTTCTGATATTTTGAAAGCTGCAAAAACTATTAATGAAAAGAATATCGAGTTAAATGAAGAAAATTTTTTAAAAGCAACACAGATTGGAGAGCAAGAAGTTGATATTTTTATTAGAACCGGAGGTGATAAAAGGTTAAGCAACTTTTTATTAGCTAATATTGGATATAGTGAACTTTTCTTTTCTGATAAATTATGGCCAGAATTTTCAAGAGATGATTTCATTCAGATATTAGATGAATTTAAGGAAAGACAAAGGAGATTTGGCAAATGAAAAGTATATCTATATTTGGATGCACTGGCTCCATTGGTACTCAAGCATTAGAAATACTTAGACAAAATAAGGAGCAATTCTCTTTTGATGTTTTCGTATGCAACTCGAATACAGATAAAGCATTAGAAATTGTAAATGAGTTTAATCCTGAGCATATATTCATGTCAGATGTAGCTGCATCAAATAAACTTAAAGAATCATTGTCTTCGGGGACTAATGTCCTTGAAAATATCAGCGATGTTATAGGCCATCTTAAGGCAAGACATAGCGATATATATCTTTCAGCCATATCTTCTTTTGATTGTATCGAATTGACTATTCTTGCCGCTGAATCTGGAAATAAGCTTTTATTAGCAAATAAAGAAAGCCTAGTTGTTTACGGGGAGCACTTAGTGAATATATCTAATAGATCTGGGACTAAAATAGTTCCTATCGATTCAGAACATTATTCATTAATGAACTCGTTAAATAATATCGAAAAGAATGATATAGACAGAATCTTTATTACAGCATCAGGCGGGCCTTTTATTGGGCAGCCACTTAATGAAATAGCGAATAAAGAACCCAAGGAAGCTTTAGATCATCCAAATTGGAGCATGGGAGATAAAATTACTATTGATTCAGCAACACTTGTTAATAAATGTTTTGAATTAATTGAAGCAAAATATTTATTTGATCTTGATCCAGGCAAACTAAAAGTATTGATTCAACCACAAAGTATTATCCATTCAATGGTAGAACTAAAAGATGGTTCAGTTGAAGCTCAAATGTCTCTACCAAGCATGATAATACCTTTATCTTTTGGCTTATTAGGTGAATATTCTGCTAAAGCAAAAAATAATTTTTCTTTAGACATGTTCAAAGAAGATATTAAGCTGACTATTTCAGATTTCCCAAAAGATAGAGATAAATTAATAGAAATATCAAAAGATGTTATGAGAAATGGAGGTAATAGAGGGCTAATATTTGCTTCGATCAATGATTTTGCAGTTAAAAAATATCTTCAAGGAGAAATCAAGTTTGGAGAAATATATAATTTAATTTTCAAGCATTATTCTGAGATGGAAAAGAAAGAAATTTTAAGTTTGGAGGACTTAAAACATAATCAAAGTGAAATATTGGAATATTTAGAGAGTTTTTAAAATGACATATTTAATTGGAACATTAATTCTTTTCTTGATCTTAGTAACTTTCCATGAATATGGACATTATTCAGTTGCAAGACTCTTTAAGATAAAAATACTTAAATTCAGTATTGGTTTTGGTCGAGATCTATTTAATTGGACTAATAAAGATGGAGTTAAATTTTCATTATCAATGATACCGTTTGGGGGTTATGTAGCATTTTATGATCCTAATGATGTTGAAAATTACAATAAATTAACTACAGAGGAGAAAAAATATGTGCTTGCTAATAGACCTTCTTTTGAGAAAGTATTAGTTATTTTAGCTGGCCCTGTATTTAATTTTATCTTAGCTTTATTTACTTTTAGTCTGGTTGGTTTATTTCTGCCTAAAGAGTCTGATCTAGTATCGGCAAAAATAAATAAATTTGATGATGAGAAACTGTATAGGGTTGTATCTGTAAACGATAATAAAATTAATAATGCACAAGATTTAGAAATAAAACTGCTAGATCTGACTGGTTTAACCGGCGAAGTCAGGATAGGGCTATTTGATTATGAGAGTCAGGAATCCATTGAGCTTATTGAAACTGTTGAAAATCTGAAGTTTGATCAAGAACAAGCACCATCCTCCTATTTTTCTTTATCACCAGCCACAGATTACCCACCTAGAATTGGAGTTATAGATGAAGGGAGTATTGCAGATTTAGCTGGATTAAAAGAGGGAGACCTTATTCTAGAAGTTAATTCAATAAATACCTTTTCAATATACCAAACCAATGATTTATTGAATGAATATGGCAAACAACTATCTTTGCTAGTAAGTAGAAATGACAATACAGTTACAGTTAATTTACCATCTAAAAGTGAAGGAATGTCATATGGCATAAGGCTAGCACCTGAAAGAAATGATTTTCTTTCCTCATTAAGTTTTGGCGTTAATCAGACAATCTTCTGGATAGTTAATACATTTAAGTTTTTATATAAGACTTTTACCGGAAGCATGGGTCTAGACAGTCTTAGTGGGCCTGTTGGTATTACAAAAGTTGCAGGAGAAACTCTTAGTCAGGGCTTAATACCTTTCCTTCTTTTATTAGCAATATTGAATATTAGTCTGGGAGCATTTAATCTTTTACCATTACCAATGCTTGACGGGGGCCAATTATTGTTTATCTTAGTTGAGGAAGTAAAAGGATCACCAATTAGTTTGAAACTAAAAGTACTGTTATTCAATCTAAGTTATTTACTAATAATGACTTTATTTGTTTTTGTGGTCATTAATGATGTGATGAGGTTATTTTGAAGAAATTTATATCAACAATCCTGTTAACACTAGTATTTCATATGCATTCTTCAGTTCTGATTGAAGATATAAGGATAGAGGGTCTACAAAGAGTATCTCTTGGAAGTGTTTTAGATACTGTTCCAGTAACTATTGGGGATCAGATAGATGAAACTGATTACCAACGAATAATACGTACCTTATTTTCTACTGGTCAATTTGATGACATTCAATTAAGGGCAGAAGGAAATATTCTTTATGTGACAGTTAAAGAGAGACCGACTATCTCTTCAATAAGAATCGATGGAAATTCAGCAATCAAAACAGAAAATTTATTAGGAGCTCTCGGATCTGAAGGTGTCTCCGAAGGTTCTGTATTAAAGAGAGCAACATTAGATTTAATTACTAGAGGTCTGCAAGCTCAGTACTCACAACAAGGTAGATATGGAGCAACTGTAGAGGTTAAACAGAAAGATAGACCAAGAAATAGGGTTGAAATTGACATAGACATTGATGAAGGATCTTCTACTGCAATATCATCTATTGAAATAATTGGTAATGAATCTTTCACAGATGCGGAAATAAGAAGAGTTTTCGAACTAACAGAGGGTTCTATTCTTTCAATATTTACTAATGACAATAAGTACACAAAAGAAAAGCTACAATCAGATTTAGAGAATTTAGAATCTTTCTATAAAGATAGAGGTTATTTACAATTTAGATTAGATTCATCTCAAGTTTCAATCAGCGAAGATCTTGAAGAGCTATTCATAACCTTAGTTGTTAGTGAAGGCGATAGATACGGCTTAAAAGATATAAAAATATCTGGAGAATTACCTCTAGATAGAGACTTCTTTGAGAGCTTCATTAACATTCCTGAAGATACCTATTACTCTGAGTCTCTCATTACCAGTTATGAAGAATTTTATGCAAACATTCTCGGTAACGAAGGTTACACTTTTGCTGAGGTAGAAGGGATTCCTACTATTGATGAAGATAATAAAACTGCTGATATCACCTTTGTTTTTAATCCAGGAAGAAAAAATTACACAAGAAGAATCCTTTTTACAGGTAACAATTTTACAACTGATGAAGTCCTTAGAAGAGAGATGCGACAATTTGAGGGGGCTCCAGCATCAAACCAAGCAATAGAACAATCTAAACTTCTATTGGAAAGAACGGGCTTCTTTAAGTCTGTAAATGTAGAGACTGTACCAGTTGCAGGAGAAGAAGATCAAGTTGATGTAATATTTGAAGTCGAAGAACAGCAATATGGAAATATTATTGGAGGTTTTGGCTATTCACAATTTGGATTCTCTTTTAATTTCAATATTCAGCAGCAAAACTTCTTAGGAAGTGGTAATACTGTAGGAGTAGGAACGCAGATCAGTGATTATGCTAAAAACATCTTTTTACAATATGAGAACCCATATTACACAATTGACGGAGTCAGTAGAGGATATACCCTTAACTATAGAGAATTCGATTACTCATCATTTGGAATAACTGATTACAATACATCGAGTTATGGTTTGTCAGTAACTTTTGGATATCCTATTTCTGAAATTCAGAGACTTGGATTTAATATTGGTTTTGATCATACAGAGCTACAATCAGGAGGAATGGCAGCAAGGGAGATTCTTGATTTCCTTGAATCTGAAGGAGATACATTTGATACTTTAAAATTCCAAGGTTATTGGACAAGATCTACTTTGAACAGAGGGTTATTTCCAACTGATGGAGATCTAAATCAAGTTCAATTACAAACTACTTTACCTGGTTCGACCTTAAATTACTTCAGAATAGATTATAAAAATGAATACTATCAACCTTTACCTATAGGAGAAGATCTTGTGTTTAAAGCGGCATCAAGAATAGGTTATACAGACGCCTTTGGTGATTCAGAGATACCTCCATATTATGAAAATTTCTATGCTGGTGGACCTTATTCTGTAAAAGGTTATGAAGCTAATAGTCTAGGACCAAGAATAACTCCAGTCCCTTGTTATGGGTACATATCTGCTGATGATTATTGTCCACCTTTGGTCGATAATGATTATGATGGAGAGCCTGATACACCTTATTATAATCAATATGCATCCTATAGAATAAATCGACCAATTGGGGGTAATGTTATTTTAGAAACCAGTCTTAATCTTATTTTTAAGATTCCATTTATCGAGGATCAAAGCCAATTTAGAACGGCAGTTTTTGTTGATCTTGGTAATGTATTCTCTACTAATTGCAATGCATATCAAACCGAATGTTTTGCTCCAGATTTTAAAGAATTAAGAGGTTCTTATGGTATTGGCGGTAGCGCAATCACTCCATTCGGTCCTATAAGTGTATATGTAGCTATACCATTTAATAATGGTCCTTTAGATAGGACAAAGAGATTTGAGTTTACGGTTGGGAATAAGTTCTAAAAAAAGTCGATTCTTATGGAAAAGTCGGCTAAAATAGCGAAACTTAAGGATTTATTATGAACAGAATTAAATATCTATTACTTTCAGGTCTGCTTGCAGTCTTTTCAGCGTCATTATTTGCTGAAGGTACATTCGTCCTAAATGCTGAGAGAGCTATGCTAAGCACTCAATATGCACAAGATGAATTTAAGAAATTAGACGAAGATGCAGATTTCATTGGAGATAGAGAAAGACTTGAGTTACTACAAACCGAAGGTCAGGCAATTCTTGATGATTTTCAGAAAAATCAAGAGACACTCTCTGATGAACAGATAGTTGATATGCAAGGAAAACTTGAAGATAAGCAGACCGAGATCCAATTTTTGACACAAAAATTGCAAAATAAAGCTGCTGAAACTCAGCAGGCTGTAATTGCAGCACTTTCACCAGATTTTCAGAGAATTCTCGGTGAACTAATTAATGCAAAAGATATGGATATGGTAGTTACTCCTCAGGCTCTATTTTATGCTGATCCTGATTTAGACATTACTGATGAAGTTACTGCTTTACTAGACGTATCTTTAGCAGAAAAGTCTGAATAGTAGTAATCTTACTTAATGGAATCAATTACTCTAGAGAAGTTAGCCAAAGCAATTGGCGGTGAAACTTTAGGAGAAGAAAGTTTTGTAATAAGTTCAATTGAGGATTCTTCTTTATGCTCAAATATCGGAGTATGTTATTTGAAGGATAAGCAATATCTTGCGAAGTTGAGCTCAAATCCTGGAGCAGTAATCACAACAAAAGAATTATCTGAGCAAGTAAATCAAACAGATAATTTTATCCTTGTGGATGATCCATATTTAGCTTATGCGAAAACATCTCAATTATTCTTTGAGAGTTATAACAAAAAAAATAATGAATTGGAGCCAGTTTTAGGAAAGAATATCCAAATTGGCAAAAATACAATCATCAATGGAAATTGTGTGATTGGTGATAACGTCATTTTGCATGATAACGTTTCAATTTATTCTTGCACAAAGATTGGTAATAATTCCATAATCCATTCTGGATCAGTCATCGGTAGTGATGGTTTTGGTTTTGCTCCAGATGGTGATAGTTGGGAAAAGATAGCGCATCTTGGTGGAGTGGAAATAGGAGCAAATGTAGAGGTAGGTGCAAATTCTGTAATCGATAGAGGGGCATTAGGCAATACTAAAATCGGAGATGGCGTCAAAATGGATAATCATATCCATATAGCTCACAACGTATCTGTTGGAGAAAATACAGCTATGGCTGGCATGGTAGGTATAGCAGGAAGTGTAAAAATTGGCAAAAACTGTAAATTTGGTGGCCAAGTGGGAACAGTAGATCATATTGAAATTGCTGACAACGTCACAGTATTAGCAAAAACATTAGTTACCAAGTCATTAACAGAGCCAGGGGCTTATAGTGGAGTGATGCCAATTCAGAAACATAAAGATTCTTTAAAGTTTGCTGCAAAGTTAAAGAAATAAGATGAATACTGAAGAAATAAAAAAATTATTGCCCCATAGAGATCCATTTTTATTTATTGATAAAGTTACAGAAATAAGTATGGAGCATGTTGTAGCAGAACGATTTGTTTCACCAAGCGAATCTTTTTTTAAAGGACATTTTCCAAATTTTCCTATTATGCCTGGAGTAATAATAATAGAAGCTATGGCTCAAACTTGTGGAATTTTAGGGTCGCATATCATGAAGCAAGCAGCATCTGAAAAATCAGTATACTTATTATGTGGGGTTGAAAAAGTAAGGTTTAAAAAGAAAGTTATGCCAGGAGACACCCTTAGATTTGAAACAAAACTATTGGCTAATAAAAGAAAAATCTGGAAGTTTGATTCTAAGGCTTTTAAAGGCAAGGAAATGGTTTGTTCTGCAGAAATACTTTGCGCAGATGGAAGTTTAGATGAGTAATATTCACCCTACAGCAGTAATTGATGAAACTGCAGTTATAAGTAAATCGGCATCAATAGGGCCTTATTGTGTAATCGGAGCTGAAGTTAGTATTGGGGATAAATGCGAACTTAATTCACATGTAGTAATAAAGGGACCAACAAATATCGGAAAAGAAAATAAATTTTTCTCATTTGCGGTGATTGGCGAAGATACTCCAGACTTAAAATTTAAAGGCGAAAGAGCAACATTAGAAATTGGAGATAAAAACGTTTTTAGAGAATTTTCAAAAATTCATAGAGGTACAGGCGCTGATCTTGGCTATACAAAAATAGGAAATGAAAATTTAATAATGCCGGGAGTTATGATTGCTCATGATTGTGTTTTAGGAAACAACAATATACTGGTTGATAATTCAGCATTAGCGGGCCATGTTCGTCTAGGTGACTATGTAACTCTGGGCGGCTATACCTTGGTCCATCAATTTTGTATCTTAGGGTCCTATTCATTCACTGGAATGGGCTCATTAATCACTATGGATGTGCCTGCATTTACTCGAGTGGCCGGTAATCCAATAAAGCAGGCTGGCCTTAATTCAATTGGCTTAGAAAGAAAGTCATTTACCAAAGAACAGATTTTAAATCTTAAAAAAGCATATAAGATATTTTTCAGAGAAGGTTTGAGATCAGAAGATGCCTTGGAAAAAATTTCTAATGAATGCGAAGAAGATGAGAACATTCAAATTTTTATAGAATCAATAAAATCCTCTTCAAGGGGAGTACAAAGATAGTTGAAAATAGGAATAGTTTCTGCAGAACCTTCAGGCGATCTTCTTGGTAGAAAAATACTTGATACATTAGAACGAAAATTCCCAGAATTTACAGTCCATGGCATAGGCGATGGTGGCCTTAATAAATATGAAATTTCTAACGATAGATCATTATTAAAAATAATGGGTTTTGTTGATCCAATAATGAATTATTCAAGTTTAAAGAAATTTCAAAAAGAACTAATCAATGACTTCATAGATAAGAAGATAGATTTATTTATAGGTATTGATGCGCCTGATTTTAATTTAGGCATACATAAAAAACTTCAAGAAAATGGAATAACAACAGTTCAGGTGGTATGTCCCTCGGTATGGGCTTGGAGATCGGGAAGAATGAAAAATTTCAAGTTTATAGACTATATGCTTTGTTTATTCCCATTTGAATTAGATTATTGCTCTAATGTGAAGAAAAAAGCTTTTTATATTGGTCATCCGCTTGCAGAAGATGAAAATAAATACTTTGGTGAAGGCGTTGAGAATATTATTTGTTTGATGCCAGGAAGTAGAGACTCAGAAATAAAGAAAAATTTGCCAGTGATGATAGATGGGTTTAGAGAATTTAATAAAGATAAAGATTACACTGCTCTAATTCCTGCTTATGACAGATCTGCTAAAGAATTAGTTGAAACTTTCATAAGAGATGAAGACGAAATAAACTGCGATCAAATAGAAGCATCTATAATATTAAAAAAAGCCAGAGCAGCAGTTATGTGCTCTGGCACAGCAACATTGGAAGGTTTATTAGCTGAAGTTCCGACTACTATTATCTATAAAACAAGCTGGCCTAATTATTTAATTTATAAAAGTATGATGAAAGCAAAATATGCTGGCATCCCAAACATAATTGCTGGAAAAGAAATTTTTACTGAATTAATTCAGCATCAAGCAACTAAAGCAGCTATAGCAGAAGATTTAGAAAATAATTTGACTAATTTGGAGATGAAAATCGAGGTTATGCAAGAAGTAAAAAGAAAGATTGTAAGGACAGATTTTTCTGAATTTTCAGATAGGATATATGAGGATCACAGGAGTAGATGAGGTTGGGGTTGGCTGTTTAGCTGGACCAGTTATTTCCGCTGCTGTATGTTTTGGTAATCAAAAACCCTCCGTTATTTTTAGAGATTCAAAAAAAATTAGCCATACTCGAAGAGAAAAGCTATATAAATACATAAAATATAATTTTCATGTATCTATTGGCATAGCAACACCACCTGAGGTAGATAAGCTTAATATATTAAAAGCAACACATCTTGCTATGAAGAGAGCTATTAATAATTTACCTGTCATACCTGAAACAATACTAATAGATGGACTTTATGTACCTGATGGTATTAATAATGCCGAATCAATAGTAAAGGGAGATGAGACTCAACAGGAAATTGCAGCTGCATCAATATATGCAAAATACTTTAGAGACGAGCTAATGAAGCTTTATGGTATTAAATATCCTCAATATTTATTAGAAAAGCACAAAGGTTACCCAACTAAAGAGCATAAAAAGGCAATTAATGAGCATGGCCTATCAAATATTCATCGAAAAAGTTTTAAAATTTAATGATGGGTAAATTCGTCCATCTTCAAGTTAAGTCTCACTTTAGTATTTCTAGTGGCTTACCCAGAACTAACCAAATAGTTGATAAAGCCATAGAGAATAATATGGACTCAGTTGCCCTTACAGATAAAAACTCTTTCTTTGGTCTTGTAAAATTTTACAACTACGCAATTTCAAAGGGCATTAAACCAATATGTGGTGTAGATTTTGATATTAAAATTAGTCAAAACCTCTATTCCAATGTTGTTTTATTGGCAAAGAATAAAAGTGGCTTAGAAAGTTTATTCAAATTAAGTACTCAGGCATTTACAGAATCATCAAAAGGAAAAATATGCTTATTAGAAAAGGACATTCTTGCAAATTCTGATGATCTAATTTGCATTATGCCGACTGCTTGTAATCACCTTAATTTTCTAGCCGGTAAAGATGATGACAGTGAATTACAGAATAAAGTAAAAAACTATCTATCAAGTTTTAAAGATAATCTATTTATTGGTGCTTCATGTTTTGATGGGCGAGGATATAGTCCTGCAGCAAATGCATTATGTAGTCATGCCTTTAAAAAGGGAATTCCTGTTGTAGGTTTAAATGATGTTTTATTCTTGTCACAAAAAGATCACCTTGCTCATCAAGCAAAAGTATCAATAAATAATTCAACACTACTTAAAGATGAGATTAATAACCCAAATGTCTCATCTGAACAATATTTCAAAACAACTAAAGAAATGCTGCTAATGCATGATGAAGATATCTTGAGCAATACAAATGAAGTTGCCAAATCTTGTAATGTTTTACTTGAAGAGGGCCAATATTATTTACCTTCTTATGAAATTGAAAATAAAAAATCATTAGCAGAGTATCTTGAAGATATATCAAAAAATAAGTTAGAAGACATTCTGAAAGAAAATTCAAAACTTGATAAGGATCTTTATAGAGACCGTCTTGAGAAAGAGCTTAAAATTATCGTTGATAAAGGTTATCCAGGATACTTTCTGATTGTAATGGATATTGTAAGTTGGGCTAAGGAACAGAATATACCTGTTGGCCCAGGAAGAGGTTCAGGAGCAGGTTCTCTTGTTGCTTATGTCTTATCAATAACAACACTTGATCCACTTGTGCATGGCTTATTATTCGAAAGATTCCTTAATCCTGAAAGGATGTCCTTACCTGATTTTGATATAGATTTTTGTATAGAAGGTCGAGATAAGGTAATTGAGTATGTCCAAAAGAAATATGGCGAAAATTCAGTGGCCCAGATTGGCACCACAGGAACAATGGCAGCGAGAGGGGTCATAAGAGATGTAACAAGAATACTTGGTAAGCCATATGGGTTTGGAGACATGTTGGCTAATATGATTCCACTTACGCCTGGAATTAAATTAGGGCAGGTAATGAATGTAGATGAAGATCCAAAAGCATCAACAGAAAATCAATCTCCAGAATTACAAGAATTAAGAAAAACTAATGAAGAAGCAGCAGAAGTTCTAGACCTTTCTTTAAAATTAGAGGGTTGTGCAAGAAGTATTGGTAAACATGCAGCGGGAGTTGTAATAGCGCCAAATGATATTCATGAATTCACTCCATTACATTTTGATGCAGAAACTAATTCAATGGCTACACAACTGGATATGTAT
This sequence comes from uncultured Gammaproteobacteria bacterium, assembly GCA_913020145.1. Lineage (GTDB taxonomy): Bacteria > Pseudomonadota > Gammaproteobacteria > Magnimaribacterales > TMED112 > TMED112. Next base: position 13,896 of record CAJWAI010000016.1, read on the forward strand.
GATGTTGAAGACATTGGTTTAGTAAAATTTGATTTTCTTGGACTAAGAACATTAACAGTAATAAATAATGCTGTTCAGTCTATTGAAAAAATTAAGCCTGATTTTAAGCTTAAACAAATTCCTTATGATGACCCGAATGTTTATAAATTATTAAGCCTAGGAAAAACAAAAGGTCTTTTTCAATTAGAGTCGAGAGGCATGATCGAGGATGTTCTCAAAAAAATGAAACCAGAAAATTTTGCTGATATTGTTGCTGCAGTAGCTTTGTTTAGGCCAGGACCACTTGAATCAGGTATGGCTAGTGATTATATAAACAGAAAAAATGGAAGAGAAAGTATTATTTATCAACACCCCTCACTAAAAAAGGTTACTAATGAAACTTATGGAGTCTTTGTATATCAAGAGCAAGTTATGGAAGCAGCTCAAGTACTTGCTTCATATTCTCTGGGAGATGCAGATAACTTAAGAAGAGCAATGGGAAAAAAGAAAGCTGATGTTATGGAAGAGGAAAAGAGTGTATTTGTAAAAGGTTGTGAAAATAATAATATCTCAAAGAAAAAAGCTGAAGAAATTTTTGCCAATATAGCTACATTTGCTGGATATGGATTTAACAAATCTCATTCAGCAGCTTACGCTTTGATAGCATATCAAACAGCTTTTCTTAAAACTCACTATCCATCTCATTTTATAGCTGCTGTATTATCTTCAGAACAAGATAAAACCGATAAATTAGAGCCTCATGTAAAAGATTGTGAATTAATGAAAGTTGAAATTTTATCACCGAGTATTAATACCTCTTTCTCTAGTTTTATTGTCAATGAAAAGAATAAAATTGAATATGGTTTAGGAGCACTGAAAGGTGTAGGGAAAAAATTTGCAGATGAAATTTGTCAAGAAAGAAAAAATGGACAATTCAATAGCATGATGGATTTTGCATCAAGAGTAGATTTAAGAAAAGGTGGTATTAGATCTCTTAAAAGCATGGCAAAAGCTGGTGCTTTTGATTGTCTATGCCCAAGGGATGAAGCAGTAAGCTCTATACAATCTTATCTTGAAGCATCAGATCAAAAGTTTAAATCCAAAGAATCTGGAGTCGTTGATATGTTTGATGCTCCTCAAGATATTGAGCTTTCTGGATTTAAGTTGGATAAATTCTCTGATTCAGAAAAATTAAAAATGGAATTAGAGTCTTTTGGTTTCTATTACAGCAAACATCCAATTTCTTTACTTAGAAAAACTCTTTCTTCAAGACTCACTCCAGTTAAAAAACTTATGACTTCAAATAATGAAAAGTTTATCCCGGTACTAATTAATCAAAAACGTATTGTTAAAAAGGGAAGCAGCATATTTATTTTTCTAGAGGTATCAGATGAAACAGGAGTAATAGACGTTTCTGTGCCAATTGAATTATATGACCTAAAGAAGGCGCTTTTTAAAGAGAATTCTGTAGTTATGTTAAAAGGAAATATTATTACTGATGATTATAGAAAGGGTAATTTAGATGATGCGGGAATTAAAATACGTGCATCAGATATTCTCCCTATAGATATAGCAAGAAGCTTAGTTACATCTAAAATAAAAATTAATGTTCCAAGAGCTGAGTTAAAACAGCTTGGCAATGGAAAATTTCAAGAAATTAAAAATTTAAATGACCCTGATGGCTTGGAGGTTATTTTAAATTTATTAGATGAAGATCTAAATATTTCTAGTGAAATAAAAGTTGACACCTTTAAGATTTCCCTAGAGGATAGTACGTTCGAAAAAATTGATGAGATTTTTGGAGAAGATAATTACACTTTAATTTAGCAATGGAACAATACTTAGATTTTGAACAACCAATTTATACTTGCCTTGAAAAAATAGAGGAATTAAAGAAAGTTGTGCCTGCACCAAGCAATCTTGCTGAAGAAATTGCATTACTTGAAGACAAGGCAGACCAAGAAACTCAAAGAATATATCAAAATTTGAGTTCCTGGCAGAAAGTTCTTGTTGCTAGACATCCTAATAGGCCACATACCAAAGATTATTTAGAAAATGTTTTTAATGGATTTGAAGAAATCCATGGGGATCGACTAAGTGATGATGACAAGGCTATAGTTGGTGGATTTGCTTTTCTAGATAATTATCCAGTTGTTGTCATAGGTCATGAAAAAGGCAGGGAAACTGAAGAAAGAGTTACTAGAAATTTTGGCATGCCTCACCCATCAGGTTTTAGAAAGGCAAATAGATTGATGAAACTAGCTGAAAAATTTACCTTACCTGTAATTACGCTAATAGATACTCCTGGTGCATACCCGGGAGTTAAAGCTGAACATTCAGGGCAACATGAAGCAATAGCCAAAAGTTTGGAAGTTATGTCTGATCTGAGAACGCCTATTATAAATTTAGTCATTGGTGAAGGAGGCTCAGGTGGAGGCTTTGGTATTGGTCTAGCAGACAAGATAGGAATGTTGGAGTATTCGATTTATTCTGTTGCATCGCCAGAAGCATGTGCTTCAATCCTTTGGAGAACGGCAAAAAATGCTGAACAAGCGGCAGATGCTTTAAAGCTTGATGCATCAAGTCTAAAAGAGCTCAATGTCATTGATTTAATTATTGATGAACCTATTGGTGGAGCGCATAGAAATCATGAAAAAACCTATCAGAATGTAAAAAGATATTTTCTTGATGAACTTAAAGGCTTATCTCATCATTCTATAGATGACTTAACAAGAGAAAGATATAAAAAATTTGCTGACATAGGAGTCTAAAATGGATTTCTTTACCAAAACAGAAAAAGATATCTTGCTCTCGGCAGACCAAATTATAGTTGGCTTTAGCGGAGGAGCAGATTCAACTCTTTTATTACATAAAACATTCAATTTTCTAACGGAAAGTAATTACGACAATAAATTATTAGCACTACACATTAATCATCAAGCTCAGCCTGAAAGTCATTCCTGGGAAGAACATTGTCAAAAATTCTGTCAAGACAAAAAAATTCATTTTCAAACTGAAAAAGTAGAGATTACTATTAAAGGAGAAGGTTTTGAAGCTGCAGCTCGAAGCGCAAGACTAGGGGTATTCAATTCTTTTGATAAAAATGCAGTCATTATTCTTGGGCATCACTTAGACGATCAGATTGAAACAATCTTATTTAGAATTTTCAGAGGAACAGGAATGAAAGGATTATCTGGAATAAAAAGACAAAGCATACTAGGTTCAAAAGTTGTTCTAAGACCTTTACTCAATTTAACCAAAAAAGAGATTATTGAATTATTAGATCAAGAGAGGTTGAATTATATTACCGATGAATCAAATCAAGATAATTCATTCAGTAGAAATTATCTAAGAAACACTGTAATACCAAAAATTTATGAAAAATGGCCTGGAGCTAAAAAAAACATCAGTCGAATGGCCAATATTTTAAGAAAACAAAATATTCTATATGAATATTATCTTGAAGCTGTTCTTGAAAAAGTCTCAGATGAAGATGGTTTAAAGTTAGATGAACTAAAAAATTTAGATTATTTTGAAAGGGCAGAATTAATTAGAATATGGCTTGATAAACAATCTTTTAGTACACCCAATGAAAGCCAGATGAAAGAAATAGAGAAATCTTTCTTTCAATCAAGACAAGAGTCTAATCCTGTAATAAAATTCCAAAGAGAAGATGCACAAAGGTTGGGCGTAATCTTAACAAAAGCAAATAATTATTTAATTGCGGAAGAAATAAATGAGTGAACCAAAAGTTTTATTTGAAGAGCATGGATCAGTTGCTGTAATTAGTCTTAATAGACCAGAGAAAAGGAATGCATTAGATCCAGAAACCGTGCTTTTATTTAATGAATTTACTGAAAAAGCTAAAGACAAAAAATATAAGTCAGTAGTTATCACTGGAAATGGCGGTGGTTTTTGTGCTGGAGCAGACCTGACTCCTACTGGAGATTCAATGGGATGGGAAAGTGTAGAGCAAGCACTTAATGAGGGATACCATGTAGGACTTAATAATCTAATTTCTATGGATAAAGTTGTCATTGCAGCAGTTGAAGGCCCATGTGCAGGTATTGGCTGCGCTTATTTTATGAGTTCAGATATTGTTATTATGGGCAGATCAAGTTTCTTTCAAATTGGATTCTCAAAAATTGGTTTAATTCCAGACGGAGGCTCAACATGGCTACTACCAAGAATTGTTGGCTATACAAGAGCTTTTAGGATGGCATCTGAGGCGCAGAGAGTAATGTCTGAAGAATGCAAAGAATTAGGTATGTGCGCTGAAATTTCTGAGGATGGTAATGCCCTTAATGATGCTTTAGAAATGGCAAAAGTTTATGCTGATTTTGCACCAATAGCATTAATGAGAACAAAAAAACTAATGAGGGAAAGCTTCGATAGGTCTTATCATGATCAGCTAAAAGAAGAAGCTAGACTTCAAGACGATTTAGTTGGCAGTAAGGATAATATAGAGGGCGTTCAAGCTTTTGTCGAAAAAAGAAAACCAAAATTCACCGGCGAATAATTATACGATCGAAAATTTTTCAGAACATCACCTATCAGATGTTTTAAAAATAGAATCTGCTTCGAATTTAACACCCTGGTCCCAGGAAATCTTTCTTAAAACTTTACAAAGTCGTTCTATAAGCTTTGTAATCATATCTGAAGAGAAAGTTATTGCATTCTGTATTGCCAATACAGTGCTGGATGAATGTCATTTACAAAATATTGTTGTAATAGAAGAGTTAAGAGGCAAGGGTATTGGCACATTTATGCTTAATATACTTTTTAAAAGAGCAAAATTATCAGATTTACATACTGTTCTACTGGAAGTTAGAGAATCAAATAAAAGAGCTAGAAAATTCTATCAAGGTAATGGTTTTGAAGAATTGTCTGTTAGAAAAAATTACTATAAAACAAAAAAGGGTCGAGAAAACGCAGTAATTATGCGCCTAGAAGTTGTTTGATATCTGTTTCTAGGTTTTCTGGCACATCTAAAGATCCATATCTTTTGACTACTTCACCACTCTTATTGAGAAGAAACTTTGAGAAATTCCATTTTATGGATTCAGTGCCCATAAAACCTTTTTTCTGTTCTTTAATAAATTTAAAGATTGGGTGAGCATCATTACCATTCACTTCTACTTTCTCAAAGATAGGAAAAGTTATGGAATAATTTTTCTCGCAGAAATCTTTTATCTCTTCTTCTCCACCTTTTTCTTGTTCTCCAAATTGATTGCATGGGAATGCAAGAATTTCTAAGCCTTGTTCTTTATATACATCATAAAGTTTTTGTAAGCCTTCATATTGCGGTGTAAACCCACAACTTGAGGCTACATTTACTATTAGAATAACTTTGCCATCATAGCTAGACATGGAAACTTCATTCCCATTTATGTCTTTAGCTTTGAAATCGTAAAAACTTTCTTTCATAATCCTTAAATGCCTAAAAATTTGAGCTCGGTAATAATAAAAACTTTTCATGAATTAGACAAGGAAGAACTTTATAAGTTCATGCAATTACGAATCGAAGTTTTTGTCGTTGAACAAGATTGTCCTTATCAGGATCTAGATGACCTTGATTCGCATGGCACACATATGTGGATAGAGGAAGAGGGAGTAGTTTTAACCTATCTCAGATTAAATCCGCCCGGAACTAGATTCAAAGAACCCTCATTAGGTAGAATTGTGACTAAAGAAGCTGCTAGAAGTAGAGGTTTAGCAGAAATTATTATTTATAAAGCTCTAGAAATAATTAATAATGATTATGCAATGCCAACTAGAATATCTGCGCAAAGTTATTTAGAGGATTATTACTCTAAATTTGGCTTTGTTAAATGCAGTGAAGAATATATGGAAGACAATATACCTCATATTGAGATGTTAAAAGATGTATAAAATAAGTAGATCTGGAATAGAGAACAACATAAATTGTCAAAAATGTTTTTATCTTGCCTTTCATCATAAAATTCGCCCATTTGGCCTACCTTTCACTTTAAATAGTGCTGTCGATAATCTTTGCAAGAATGAGTTTGATTATTATCGTGCTAAAGCTGAGCCACACCCAATGTTCATTGAATATGGTATAGATGCCGTTCCTTTTGCTCATGAAAAGATGGATGAATGGCGTGAGAACTTTAAGGGCATAAGATATATTGATCATGAAAAAGGCTATAACTTCGGTGGTGCTGTCGATGATATTTGGCAAAAACCTAATGGTGAATTAATTGTTGTTGATGTGAAGGCAACATCAAAGAATGTTTTTGATTGGGAAGATACTTATTCTAAATGGGAATATGCCAAAGGCTACAAAAGACAACTTGAGATGTATCAATGGTTATTAAAAATGAACGGTTTTGAAGTAGCTTCAGAGGCATATCTGGTTTATTACAACGGAAAAAAACATGAACCAATGTTTAATCAAAAGCTCGAGTTCGATTTACATCTCGTCAAACTCGAATGCAATAGTGATTGGGTCGAAGGCGCAATTCAAGATGCTATTAAAACTATTGAAGGTGATATGCCCAAAGCATCAAAAAATTGCCCACATTGCAATTATCTTAAGAAACGCTGGGAAGTATCTCAGAAAGATCCTAGAAATCTTATTGATTAGGAATATTTGTTTTAATGAACTTTAAATGTTTTTATCTATCCAATTAAAAGATTGAATATGAAAATAAGAATCTTATTACTTCTAATATCATTTAATATTTTTTCTCAAGATACAGAATGTCCAGGATATGTCTTTGACAAACAATTAGAAGAATACAAGTTTACAGGCCAATGTGCAGAAG
>CAJWAI010000017.1 GCA_913020145.1 uncultured Gammaproteobacteria bacterium
AGAAATTATGAACAGTTATGCGGAAAACAGAACTGCAGATTAATCTTTCAAACCTAGAGAACAATCTCAAAGTAATAAAGTCGACAACCTCTGCAGAAATCCAAGCAGTAATAAAAGCAAATGCTTATGGTCTTGACGTCAATGAAATTTGTGAAAATATTGAAAATAAGGTTGAATCTTTTGCTGTCATCACAGTAGATGAAGCTCTGAATTTAAGAAAAAAAACAAAAAAACCTATTCTGATTTTGCAGGGAGTTCATGAAATTGCAGATTACGATAAGGTAAAAGATTTTAATTTAGATTTTGTTATTCACTCTGATTGGCAATTAGATGACATGCCTGAGATAGATTTTTCTAACAGTAGAGCTTGGCTAAAAATAAATACTGGAATGAATAGATTGGGTTTTCATCCAGAAGAATTCCTAGATCGATATCAAAAATTAGCAGATAAAAATTTGAAAGACTTAATTCTTATGTCTCATTTAGCCTCATCAAGTGAGAAATCAGACCCAAAGAACATGGAACAAATAAAACTTTTCTCTAATTTGACTAAAGAATTAAATAACAAAAGAAGCCTTGCTAACTCTGGAGCAGTATTTAATTTTAATGAATCTCACTTTGATATTGTTAGACCTGGTATTGCTATCTATGGAGGTAAATATTTCGAACATGGAATTAAGCCTGTTACATGCTTAAGATCAAAAATAACGATGTTAAAAAAGATTAAAGCTGGAGATAGTGTAGGTTATGATGGTTCCTGGGTAGCAGATTCCGATTGTATTATTGCTGGTATACCAATAGGGTATGCAGATGGATATCCTTATTCTTCTAAATCAACAGAAGTTAGCATTAATGGGAAAAAATTTAAAACAGCAGGAAAAATTAATATGGATTTAATAACAATTAATCTTCAGCAAGATTCTAGTATTAAGATAGGTGATTGGGTCGAATTGTGGGGTTTTAATACTGATTTAACTAATTTTTCACAAGAGTTTGACTCAATTTCTTATCAATTATTAACTAATATCTCGGGTAGAGTTAATAAAAATTATTTAGAATAGCGTAAGGATTTTATTTTGCTGAAAGATACGAGGTTCATTTTCGTTACAGGTGGTGTTGTTTCATCTCTAGGGAAAGGAATCGCTTCAGCATCTATAGGTTCAATTCTAGAATCAAAGGGTTATAAAGTTTCAGTAATTAAACTAGACCCATACTTTAATGTAGATCCAGGAACTATGAGCCCATTTCAGCATGGTGAAGTATTTGTTCTTGAAGATGGAACGGAGACAGATTTAGATTTAGGTCATTACGAAAGATTCATAGATAGCGTATGTAGCAAAAAAAATAATTTTACTGCTGGAAAAGTCTATTACTCAGTATTAAGAAAAGAAAGAAAAGGGGAATACCTTGGTAAAACAGTTCAGATAATCCCCCATATTACAGATGAAATTAAGCGCAAGATTTTAAATGCTTCTAAAAATTGTGATATAGCTATTGTTGAGATAGGCGGAACAGTCGGAGATATAGAGGGACAACCATTTATTGAAGCAATTAGACAATTAGGCCTCGAGTTAAAGAGTTACCAAACTTCATATTTGCATTTGACCCTTGTTCCTTATTTATCCAATGCAGGAGAATTAAAAACTAAACCTACTCAGCATTCAGTAAAGGAGTATCGAACGCTTGGAGTTCAGCCTGATATTCTTATCTGTCGTTCAGACTACGCTCTACCACAAGAAAGCAAGGAGAAAATTGCTTTATTCTGCTCAATGCCAAAAGATGGCGTTATTTCATTACCTAATCTAGAGACTATTTACCAAGTGCCATTATTTTTAGCTGAGGAAAGGATTGACAAAATACTCACAAAGAGACTTCAGCTTGATAAAACTACTCCTAATCTTAAGGATTGGAAAAAGGTTGTAAAAAGAAAGCTAAAGCCTTCAAAAGAATTAAATGTTTCTTTCGTTGGCAAATATGTTGATTTAAAAGACGCGTATTTTTCCTTGATAGAAGCGCTGGATCATGCGGGAATTCACAATGATACAAAAATTAATATAAATTACGTTAACTCGGAAAAAATTGAACAATCAAATTATAAAAAAGTTTTAAAGAATTCAGATGCTATTCTTGTGCCTGGAGGTTTTGGTAACAGAGGAATTGAAGGAATGATTTTAGCTGCCAGATTTGCAAGAGAAAATAAGATTCCATATTTTGGTATTTGCTTAGGCCTTCAAATTGCAATTATTGAGATGACCAGAAACCTACTTAATCTTAAAGATGCAAATAGCACTGAATTTAAACCAAGAACAAAAAATAAAGTTATATCTCTTGTTACAGAATGGAAGAATAAAGATGGAACAATTGAAAAAAGAAATAAGAGCTCTGATAAAGGAGGGACTATGAGGTTAGGTGCTCAAAAAGCATCTCTACTAAGCGGGTCATTGGCTAGAACTTTATATAAAAAGAAAACTATTTTTGAAAGACATCGACATAGGTATGAAGTTAACCCAGAATATATCGCAATGCTTGAAAAGGAAGGTCTGATTGTCTCAGCAAGATCCGAAGTTCATAACTTAGTAGAAATGATTGAGCTAAGAGATCATCCATGGTTTTTAGGGTGCCAGTTTCATCCTGAATTTACATCTAAACCAAAAACAGGACATCCTTTATTTAACGATTTTATTAAGACAGCTGTAAAATTAAAGAAGAAAAAATGAAAATAAATAATACACTAATAGCAAATGATGAAAGATTAACTATTTTTGGTGGCGTTAATGTCATCGAATCAGATGATCTTTTATTTCACGTAGCCGAAAAATTTAAATCTGCTGCAGAAAAATATAAATTTAATTATGTTTTCAAAGCTTCATTTGATAAAGCAAATAGATCTTCAGTAGATTCATTTAGAGGTCCTGGATTAGATGAAGGGCTCGAAAGCTTAAGAAAAGTAAAAGAAGAATTTAAAATTCCTTTAATAACAGACATACATGAACCAAATCAGGCTGAAGCTGTAGCAGAAGTTTGTGATGTTATTCAAATTCCAGCTTTTCTTTGTCGACAAACTGATTTAATTGTTGCAGCAGCAAAAACGAAAAAAATTATTAATATTAAGAAACCACAATTCTCATCTGCAAAAGAAATGTTTCATGCAGTAAGTAAGTGCGAACAAGCTGGTAATCCAGATATAATTCTCTGTGAGAGAGGAAATATTTTTGGCTATAACAATTTGGTAGTCGATACATTAAATTTTCAGATTCTGAAAGAATCAGGAAAACCAGTTTTCTTTGATGTGACCCATTCTCTTCAACAACCTGGCATGCTAGAAAAAAGCACAGGAGGTAGAGGGCAATATGTTTTTGATTTGGCAAAAGCTGGAGTTTCACAAAATATTGCAGGCCTATTTATTGAGACTCATCCAGACCCTGCAAATGCAATGTGTGATGGTCCATGTGCACTTGATTTATCAGACCTGGATAATTTTATGCATAAGATAATGCTGCTTGATGATCTTGTTAAGAGCAACTAACCATGAAAATTAAACAAATAGAAGCAGTTGAAGTCTTAGACTCAAGAGGCAAACCTACAATTAGTACAACTGTATATTTAGAGGACGGCTCAAGCGGTACAGCTATCGTCCCAAGTGGAGCTTCAGCTGGATCATTCGAAGCTTATGAACTAAGAGATGGAGATAATTCAAGATACTTTGGTTTTGGTACTTTAAAAGCTGTTGAACAAGTAAAAGGTCTATCAAGTCACTTAACAGGAATAGAAAGTGATGATCAGAATAAGATTGATACTCTACTTTTAGATATTGATGGAACTAAAAATAAGGAAAAGGTTGGCGCCAATTCAATTTTATCTGTTTCATTAGCTTGCGCTAGAGCTTCAGCAAACAGCCTAAATATTTCTCTATATGAATATGTAAATATTTTATTCAATAATTTAACTTCTAAAGAAAATAAATTTTCAATACCAAGACCAATGTTAAATATTCTTAATGGTGGAGTTCATGCAAATAATAATATTGATATTCAGGAATTTATGATCATACCATCTGATAAATTTTCTTTTAAAGATGGATTGCGAAAAGCTACTGAAGTTTATATGCATTTAAAAAACAATTTAGATCAGAATGAACTAAGTACTACAGTGGGGGATGAAGGTGGTTTTGCACCTAATTTTGAATCAAATCAAATAGTTATAGAAAAGATAATTAAATCAATTGAAGAAACAGGATTGAAATATGGTGAGGATATTTCCTTAGGATTAGATTGCGCATCATCTGAATTATATAAAGACAAAACCTATTGTCTTGACGGAGAGGGAGCTAAGTTTAGTTCTGATGAAATGATTGATTATTTGATAGACCTTGTTAATAAGTATCAGATTATCTCTATTGAAGATCCTCTAGATGAATCTGATTGGAGTGCTTGGAAAAAATTCTCTGAAAAAACTAATAATTTACAGATTGTGGGAGACGATATATTTGTAACTAACAAAAAATTATTAGAAAAAGGAATTGCTGAAAATGTTGCAAATTCTATCTTGATAAAACCCAATCAAATAGGTACTCTAACTGAAACTTTGCAAGCTATAGATCTAGCTAAAGCTAACCATTATGGAACAATTATTTCTCATAGATCGGGTGAGACAGAAGATACTTTTATTTCAGATCTTGCTGTAGGTGTTGATGCAAGGCAAATTAAAGCTGGAGCGCCAGCTAGATCTGACAGGACAGCTAAATACAATCGTCTTCTAATTATAGAAAATGAGTTGTATCCATGAGCTCCTCTGGAAAGACATCAAAGATCATAGTTGTAATTACTCTACTAATTGCTGTTTCATTTATTTGCTTAGATATTTTTAATGGTAAATTTAGTTTTTCAAATAATGAAAAAATAGAAAATTTAATTGTAGAAAAAGAAAAGGAACTTGAAATAATTTTTCAGGAGAATCAAGTTCTAAAAGAAGAAATACAACTTTTAAAGAATAATGAAGATCACATAAAAAAAATTGCAGAAGATGATTTAGGACTAGTTGAGGATAATGAAAAAGAACCTGAATGAAATTTATGCGATAGTCCCTTCTGCAGGGGTCGGAACAAGGTTTGAATCAGAAGTTCCCAAGCAGTATATAGAGGTCAATGGCATTAGCATATTAGAAAAAACTATAAATCACTTTCTTGATTTAGAAATTTTCGAAAAAATAATCGTTCCCATTAGTCCCGAAGATAATTTTTTTGAAAAGCTAAGTGTTTCAAAGCATAAGAAAATTATAAAAGTTGTTGGAGGTGTTACTAGATCAGAATCAGTAATGTCAGCTTTAGGGCATATAAAAGAGAACTGTGTAGTTGTAGTGCATGATGGAGTAAGACCCTATATAGACCAAAAAGATATAAAATTTTTAGTTGAGAACTTTAATCCAGAAGAAGAAGACATCTTAGCTTATGGAATTCCTGTTTATGAGGCATTAAAAAAAATTAATCAAGATGATTTATTTGTAAAGAAAAGTGTTGATAGAAATAAATTCTATTTAGCTCAGACACCGCAAATTACAACATCACACCTGCTAGAAAACTCCTTAGAGCATTGCTTTAAAGATAATTTTCAACCAAATGATGAATCTGAAGCAATTGAAAGGGTTGGAGGAAAAATACGTATCCTCCCTGGAAGTAGAAAAAATATAAAGATTACAGTGACAGAAGATATTACAGAAAAAAAGACTACAAATGAGAGGATTGGCAATGGTTTTGATAGTCATAGATTTGAAACTGGAGATGGATTAATGCTTGGAGGAGTTAAAGTTCCATACCATAAATCATTTCTTGCTCATTCTGATGGAGACATAATTATTCATGCATTAGTTGATTCAATGTTTGGTGCAGTTAGTCTTGGTGATATTGGAGACCATTTTCCTGATACTGATAAAAAATGGCTAAATGTCTCGGGAAAAGAGCTATTTAAAATAGCTTATAATAAAGTGCTTGAAATGGGCTTCTCATTAAAACAGATAGATATAGTAGTGATTATGGAGGAGCCAAGATTATCAGATTATAAATCTGAAATTATTTTAAGTTTGAGTAGTCTAACAAACCTAGAAAAAGATAGAATTGGTCTCAAAGCAAAGACCTCAGAAAAAATGGGCTTCATTGGTAACAAAGAAGGAGCTGCAGCTCTGGTTATAACGAGGTTAGAAGAATGAAAATACTATTAACAAATGATGATGGAATCGAATCAGAAATAACAAGAGCTTTATTTGATTCGTTAAAAGAAAAACATGAAGTAACTCTGATTGCTCCAGAGAAAGATAAAAGTGGACAGGGAGCAGCTATAACACTTAGGACTTCTGTCGAGGTTAATAAATTAGATGAAAATGTATATTCTGTTGGCGGTACTCCAGCTGATTGTGTTTTTATGGGTCTAATGGCAGTCATGAAAGAAATTCCGGATATTGTTGTTTCTGGAATTAATAGGGGTGCAAACATGGGCGATGATGTCATACATTCTGGAACTTTAGGGGCAGCTTTAACTGCCAGAAAATTAAAATTTCCACCACTTGCTATATCTATTTCTGGAAAATCTTATGAGAAATTTCAATCATCGATAATCGCAACAGAACTAATGCTAGATTATATAGTTCAAAATTATTCTGATGAGCATCATGGTGGGCTAGTTTTTAATATGAATGTACCCAATTTAGAATTTGTTGATATAGCTGGTTTTTGTTTTACTTCATTGGGAAACAGGGGCATGCCTTTAGCACCAGAATTCAATGGAAGTGGAGATAAATTAAGTTATAAGATTGGAAAAGCTGGCAAACCTGCTGGAGATCTAACAGGGACAGATTTTGAAGCAATAAGAGCAAATAGAATTTCTATTACCCCTCTTTATTGGGATATGACTAATTTAAGTAAAACTAAAGGCGAGCTACCTAATGTCTAATTTTCTATATAGATTTAGTGCTGGTTTTTGTATGGGTATAGCAGAAATAACACCTGGAATTTCTGGAGCAACTATTGCAGGCATCTTTAATGTTTATGAGCCTTTCGTTAAGGTGCTATCATTTTTTAGTCCTAAATTTTTTTTTGCAGATTTTAAAAACTTTTCAAAAAACATAAATCTATCTTTGATGATACCTTTGATGCTTGGAATGGTACTTTCAATATATGCTTCAGCATATGGCGTCACTTATCTTATAGAAAATCAACTAATCTTTTTTAAAATATTCTTATCCTTTGTGATGGTATTTGCAGTGATAAAAAATTGCATTATTGATCAAATGGTATCTGATTCTAGTAAATATCTTATTAGTTTTATTTTGGGAGCACTAATAGCACTTCTTGTCGCATTTTCTCTAATTCAATTTGATTTCAACAATATTTTCTTACTAATTGTTGCTGGCTTTTTAGCCTTCACGGCCTTTATATTACCGGGCATATCAGGAGCATTAGTCTTATTGCTTCTTGGCATTTATCAAGAAATTACATGCGGGATAAAAAGTTTAGATATTATTGGGCTTTTGCCTTTTATAGTGGGGATGCTATTTGCCTTCTTTATGATTCCATCTAAGATAGTTGAAAGATTTAAAACAAATACGCATCAAATTAAAGTTTTATTTTCTGGTTTAATTCTGGGATCTATTCCCGCTGTCTGGATTCATCTTCAGGCTCCTGAAAATATTTGTTAAGTCTCTTTGAGCATATCAATTTTATTTTTTACATTTGCATATTTTTCTGCTTCTGGCATTGCATCTTTTTTTTGCGTAAGGTTAGGCCATTTTCTGGATAGATTATCGTTTATCTCAACAAATGGTATTTGATCTGGTGGAAGCTCATCTTCTGCATAAATTGCTTTAACAGGGCATGCTGGTTCACAGAGTCCACAATCAATACATTCTTCAGGATTAATTACTATAAAATTATCGCCTTCATAAAAGCAATCAACAGGACAGACTTCAACACAATCGGTGTGTTTACAGTTGATGCATGCATCAGTTACAACAAAAGCCATAAAGTTATTTTACTTAATAAAGCAACAATTCTGTTCTTTATTGGGGTTAAAAAAGTTATTTTCAATGTAGACTAAAAACTGATTTTATGATCTAATACTGTATATACATACACTATAGAGGAAAAAAATGGCAGATACAAAAAAACAATCGTTAGATAATGCGTTAAAACAAATTGAAAAAGAATATGGTCAAGGCACCATAATGAAACTAGGAACCAAAGATATTGTTGAGGTGGGTTCTATTTCGACTGGTTCTTTTAGTCTAGATATAGCTTTAGGTATAGGAGGCTTACCCAAGGGTAGAGTTGTTGAGATTTATGGGCCAGAATCCTCTGGAAAAACTACATTAACTCTTCAGGTTATTGCTGAATGTCAAAAAGCAGGGGGTAGTGCTGCTTTCATCGATGCTGAACATGCATTAGATCCTGAATATGCAAAAGCATTAGGAGTTGATATCGATGAACTCGTAGTCTCTCAACCAGATACAGGTGAGCAAGCATTAGAAGTAACAGATACTCTGATACAAAGTAAAAGTTTAGATGTAATAGTAATAGATAGTGTTGCAGCTCTTGTCCCAAGGGCAGAATTGGAAGGTGACATGGGAGATTCTCATGTTGGTTTACAGGCAAGACTCATGTCACAAGCACTAAGAAAAATAACAGGTAATATTCAGAAATCTAATACTATGGTAATTTTTATTAACCAGATAAGAATGAAGATAGGAGTTATGTTTGGTAGCCCAGAAACTACAACCGGAGGTAATGCACTTAAATTTTACTCAAGTGTAAGATTAGATATCAGAAGAGTAGGCGCAATTAAAGATGGGGATGAAGTTATTGGCAATGAAACTAGAGTGAAGGTTGTTAAAAATAAAGTTGCTCCACCATTTAAAGTTGTGGATTTCCAAATTTTATATGGAAAAGGAATTAATAGGATTGGAGAGGTTATTGAATATGCAGTTAAAAAAGATATTGTTGAAAAATCTGGATCTTGGTATAGCTATAAAGGAGAAAAGATAGGCCAAGGACTTAATAAAGCTACTGAATTCCTTAGAGAAAACTCTAAATTATTAGATGAAATAGAAAAAGCTAGCCTAGAGGCTTAGCTATTATTAGCAATATAATCGTCTATGAGTGCCTCTAGAACTGTTAGAGGCAAGACTCCATTCATTAAAACTACTGAGTGAAAATCTTTTATATTGAATCTATTACCTAATGCATTTTTAGCTTTATTTCTTAGCTCTAGAATTTTTATTCTGCCAACCATGTAAGCTGTTGCTTGAGCAGGCCAGACTATATATCTTTCTATTTCAGATTCGGCTGCGCTTTTAACTTGCCCAGCATTATCCATCATATATTTTATAGCCTCTTCCCTAGTCCAGCGTTTAGAATGAATCCCTGTATCAACTACAAGCCTTACTGCTCTGAAAAGCTCTGACTGTAATGATCCAATCAAGTCATATGGATCAGTAACTAAGCCCGCTTCAATAGCTAACCTTTCGGCATAAAGAGCCCATCCTTCTGTAAATGCAGAAGTTGTATAGCCAAATTTATTCCAAAGTGTTTGATTTGTATTCTCTTGATTTAAGGCTATTTGTAAATGATGCCCCGGCACAGCTTCATGAAAAGAAAGAGCTGGCATACCAAAAGTTTGCGTAGCTCCAATATCATATAAATTTGCATACCAAGCAGCTGGTCTTGAGCCATCTAAAGATGAACCCTGATAGTAGCCGCCTGCAGCACTTTGTTCAGAAAAAATTGGTATTCTTTTCACCACAACTTTTGCTTGAGGAAGCTCATTAAAATAATCTGGCAAGATTTCATAAGTTTCTTCATTTATTCTGGTATATTCATCAAGAATTGCTTGTCTTCCTTCATCTGAATCTTCAAACAAAAACCTTGGATCTTCATTTAATTCAACAAATATATCTTCTAAAGGTCTATTAATGTCATAACCTTCACTAGCTAAGATACTTTTAATTTCAGATTGAATCTCATCAACTAGTTCTAATCCTAAATTATGAATTTCATCTGCTGTTAGATTTGTAGTGGTATAAATCTTTAATCTGTGTTTGTAATAATCTTCACCATTAGGCAAACTCCAAACCCCATCAAATTCTCTAGCGCTTAACATATTCTCTTCAATAAGATCTTTTAATTTTCCATATGAAGTTTTGAAGTTTTCAACAGCATCTGATAGCTCATCTAGCATTTCTACTTTTCTATCTTTAGTAATATCAACCTTATCTATGCCATCTTTAAAAGATACATAAAGCGGATGTTCTTCAGTTGTTGTTTCAACTAGTGCTTGCACTTGTAAAAAACTTTTTTCATAAACAAATCTTGGAGAATAAATGCCCGCATCAGCTCTTCTTTTTTCAAATACCATAAGCTGATCGATAGCTTTTGGAACAGCATTAGTTCTTTTAATATAGTCTTCTGCATCTTTTTCTGTTTCAAGCTTATGTGTGTCGGTTAAGAAATTAACAAAATAAACATGTGTTCCATAAAATTGGATAAACGGTCCCATGTGATATCTAAAATTCTCAAAACCCATTTTTTCAATTTCTGCAGAAAATTTTGCAACCTCAAGATTAAGTTTTGTTCTATCATTAAGTTCTGATTCGTCGAATGTATTTAATTTTGAGTAATACTCTAAAAAATTCTTGTGATCATCTTCAGCTTTTTCAACAGAGTAATCATTCATCTTTTCATTGTGGTTGGTTAGCCAGTCAAGATCATGGAGTCCTAGATCAGTTAATGTTTCAGGACTTTCAAGCAATGGATCAATAACTGAATCATCCAAAAATTTATCAAGACTATTTGTTGATGGAGAGGCAATACCTTTCGCAAAATCTTTCAAAGCAAGTTTTGCAAAAAAACTTGGGTTAAAAGTCAATATCGTAAGAAAGGCTAAAAGTAGGGATCCTAGCAAAAAGCCACCAATAGTCGTAAAAAATCTAATCATTTTAATTCCTCCAATTTTTGTTTAATCTCATCAATGTTTAATTCTGATTTTATATTGTCCTTCCTAACAGTAAACTCATAATTATTCTTATTAAAATTATTAGGCCCGATAATTATTGAAAAAGGTATGCCTAACATTTCATGTTCAGTGAACTTTATTCCTGCTCTTATATCCCTATCATCTAATAAAACATCATGACCAGACTTTTTCAGAATGTTATAAACACTTTCACACTCTTCTAATATTTCTTTTTTGCTTGGATCTAAACAAATTATATTTAAATGAAATGGAGCTATAGAATAAGGCCAAATAATTCCTTTATCATCATGATTCTGCTCAATAGAAGCGGCAACAATTCTTGAAATGCCAATACCATAACAACCCATAAAAAGGTCTTGTTCTTTGCCTTTTTCATTTTTCAATGAGACTTTCATTTTTTCGCTATATTTTTTACCTAGCTGAAAAATATGACCAACTTCAATTCCTCTCTTAACTTGCAGTTTTCCTACACCGTCAGGAGACTTTTGACCATTTAATTCACTTGGATCTTTGCTATAATCGAGAACTTCTACATTAGCAGCGAAATCACTAGAATCACTTATTGCAATAAGATCTTCTCCAGAATCAGCAATAATATGGAACTCTTCACTTACATCACCTCCTATAACGCCAGCATCAGCTTTAACTATCCTGTAATCAAGCCCTATCTTATTGAAGGCATCAATATAAGCTTTTTTCATATTTTCATAGCTTTTAATAAGCCCATCTTCATTGATATCAAAGCTATATGCATCTTTCATAACAAACTCTCTTGATCTCATTACACCAAACCTAGGCCTTATCTCATCTCTAAATTTTGTCTGTATTTGATAAAAGTTTACAGGCAATTCTTTATAGCTCATTGGATAACTTCTAAATATGTCACAAATAACTTCTTCATGAGTTGGCCCAAGAACAAAATCACGTTCGGATCTATCTTGAAATTTTAGAAGTTCTTTTCCATATTCATCATATCTCTCTGATTCTTTCCAAAGTTCAGCTGGCTGAACCATTGGCATTAAGATCTCTTGTGCGCCAAATGTATTCATGCTGTTTCTTACTATTTTCTCAACTTTTTTAAGAACTCTTAGACCAATTGGAAGCCAATTGTATATTCCTGCTGCAGTTTTCTTTATCATCCCACTTCTTAGCATTAATTTATGGCTAGCAAGCTCAGCATCTGAAGGCTCTTGCTTAGTAGTAGGAACGAAAAATTTTGAGAAATACACTATAATCTCCTCAATCAATTATATAGTAATAAAGAGAGTAAATAATGAGAACTAATTTTTGCGGTGAATTAAATAAAAAATTTATTGGAAAAGAGGTAACTATCTGTGGTTGGATTCACAGAAGAAGAGACCATGGAGGAGTAATATTCCTAGATATAAGAGATACAACGGGAATCGTCCAAATTGTTATCCGACCAGAAACTAAAGAAACTTTTAAAATTGCAGAACAAGTAAGATCTGAATTTGTATTAAAAGCCACTGGTAATGTAGAAGAAAGACCAGAAGATTCTGAAAATACAACACTTACAACAGGAGAGATAGAAATTGATTGCAGTTCAATAGAAGTTCTTAATACTGCAGAAACTCCAGCCTTTCCTTTAGATCAATCATCAGAAGTTGGTGAAGATGTAAGATTAAAACATCGTACACTTGATCTCAGAAGACCAATTATGCAAGAAAATCTGCGATTAAAGTCTAAACTTACAAAATCAATTAGAGACTACCTAGAGAAACATTCATTCGTCGATATTGAAACTCCTATTTTGACTAAAGCCACTCCAGAAGGAGCTCGTGACTATTTAGTCCCAAGCAGAACAAATCCTGGCAATTTTTTTGCTTTGCCACAGTCTCCACAATTATTTAAACAGATGCTAATGATTTCTGGATTTGATAGGTATTATCAAATTGCAAGATGTTTTAGAGATGAAGATCTAAGAGCTGATCGACAACCAGAATTTTCTCAGATTGATATAGAAGCCTCTTTTGTAGAAGAAAATGATGTAATGAAAATATCAGAAGGCATGATAAAGCATGCTTTTAAAGAAGTGCTTGATTTTGAAATAAAAGAAATTCCAAAAATAAAGTGGTCTGATGCCATGGAGCACTATGGTTCAGATAAGCCAGACCTGAGAAACCCGCTAAGAATAGTTGAAATAGGTGAAATTTTTAAAGAAGAAGAGTTTAAAGTTTTCTCAGACCCTGCAAATGATCCAGAGTCTAGAATCGCAGCCTTAGTAATTGAAAATGGAGATAGTGTAGGCAGGGGTCAAATTGATAGGTATACAGACTTTGTAAAAGAATTTGGCGCTAAAGGTTTGGCATACATCAGGGTAGAAGAAGCCAATATATCTGGATTAAATTCCCCAATTCTTAAATACTTGTCAGAAAAATGTTTAGAAAGCATTTTAAAAGATTTAAATCTTAAAAAGGGCTCTTTAGTTTTCTTTGGAGCTGGTGATAAGAAGACGGTTAATGACTATATGAACAAACTTATTTCTAGAATAGGTGAAGATCTTAATCTGCTGGAAGATGGCTATAAATTTTGCTGGGTAACTGATTTTCCAATGTTTGAAAAATCTGCAGATGGAAATTTAACTTCCTTACACCATCCATTTACTAGTCCTGAAGAAGACGACCCTAAAAAATTAGCAAAGATAGACCCTTTAGAAATGAATTCAAGAGCTTATGATATGGTTGTTAATGGAATTGAGATTGGTGGCGGATCAATTCGTATTCACAGAAATGAAGTTCAAGAACAAATTTTTTCAATTCTAGGCTTAACTGAAGATGAAGCGAATGAGAAATTTGGTTTCTTTATAAGAGCTTTAAAAACAGGCTGTCCTCCTCATGGTGGAATAGCTTTTGGTCTTGATAGGCTTGCAATGATTATGACTGGTTCTGACTCTATTAGAGATGTTATAGCGTTTCCAAAAACTCAATCAGCGCTTTGCCTTCTTACTGAAGCACCTGGATCAGTTCCAGATCAAAGTCTAGAAGAATTAAAAATAGAAAGGAAAGAAGATTAATGGCTGGCCATTCAAAATGGGCAAATATAAAGCATCGTAAGGCAAGACAAGATGCAAAAAGAGGCGCCGTATTTACGAAAATAATAAGAGAATTAACAGTCGCTGCGAAGGATGGTGGTCCAGTAATTGAAGACAATCCAAGATTGCGATTAGCTCATGAAAAAGCTTTATCAGCCAATATGGCTAAAGACACTATAAATAGAGCCATTCAAAGAGGGGCTGGAGGGCAAGAAGGTCAAAATCTTGAAGAAGTAATCTATGAAGGTTATGCTCCTGGCGGCATCGCAGTTTATATAAAAACCCTAACTGATAATAAGAATAGAACAGTTTCTGAAATTAGACATGCATTTACTAAATACGGTGGCAATCTAGGTACTTCAGGTAGTGTGGCGTATCTATTTGAAGCAAAAGGTAAATTGTTGGTAAAGTCAGATGCAACAGATGAGAAGTTGTATGAAGTTGCTATAGAAAATGGTGCGGATGATATAAATGATATAGATGGAGATAAAACAGAAATTGTATGTGATCCAAAAAATATATCAGGATTAAAAGAAATGGTTGAAAAATCTGGTTTTGAAATAGAAGCATCTGAAATAGTCATGGAGACAGAAAACAATATATCCTTAGATGAAGAACAATCAGAAAAGAACATGAAATTAACAGATGCACTTGAAGACCTTGATGATATTCAAGAAGTTTTTACAAACGCAGACTTAGATGAATCGGTGTTTGCAGAATGACAATAAATCAAAGAAAAAAAGGACATGATTTTGAAAGAAAAATTGCAAAATCATTGCAAGAAGACTTAGGTTTAATTAAACCAGTTCGAAGAATACTAAACCAATATCAGGAAAAAAATCATCCAGATTTAAGGCTAGGCAGATGGAATATCGAGTGTAAAGCCTATAAAAAAGGTTTTGAACCAGCATCAGCTTGGTGGGATCAAGTTTTAGGCGTAACTAAAGATGGAGAATTTCCTGCTCTTATCTATAAATTTGATAACAAACCTATCAGAATAAGAATATTTGCAAAAAATGTTAATGAGGTGCTTTCAGACAGATCAAAAGTTGTAGATTTAAACTGGGAAAGTTTTATATATTTACTAAAGAGACTTTATTCTAAAGATTTGGAGATACATGAAGAATGAATGTTGATGGATTAGAACTACTACTTCAGGCATCTTTGCCTGTACAAATAATACTTATTATTCTGTGTCTAGCATCATTAACATCTTGGGTCTTAATCTTTGAAAAATACTTCACACTATCCCGTTCAACAAAAACTTCACATGAACTAGAAGATCGTTTTTGGCAAGGCGAGAAAATAGCTGATCTATATACTGAACTTAAAGAAAAAGATGTTTCTGAACTTGAAACATCAGAGCTCATATTAGTAACTACATATGAAGAATTAAAGCAAAAAAGAAAAACGGATCAGTCAATAGAATCCGCAGAAAGGTTAATTAGGGTTGTTGCAAGTAGAGAGGAAGAAAGACTTTCAAATAATCTATCTTTATTAGCCACTATAAGTTCCAGTGCACCTTACATAGGCTTACTGGGAACAGTTATAGGTATAATTAATGCTTTTCAAGGATTATCAACAACAGCTCAACTTACTCTAAGTTCAGTTGCTCCTGGAATTTCAGAGGCATTGATAGCAACAGCAGTTGGCCTATTAGCGGCTATACCAGCCTTGATAGCTTATAACCAATTTTCAAAACAATTAGATAATTTGATTAATGGCTCATTAGCTTTTGCAGAAGAAGTAATAACTCAGATTAACAAAGAAAAATAATGTTACTTGAAAAAAAGCATAGGTCTGGGTCAAGAATCATTAACGAAATTAATGTTGTCCCTTATGTTGATATCATGCTTGTTCTTCTGGTAATTTTTATGGTTGTTACCCCGCTTGCAATACAGGGGCTAGATATTAACCTCCCTAAAACTCAGGCAGATCAAATTGATTTAGAACAGTCTCAACCATTCGTAATAGATGTAAATGAAAATGGATCCTATTTTATTGAAGAGGATGGTGGATTTGTACAGGTGTCACTTGGGTTTATTGAGGATAGGTTCGGCAAAATAATAGCTACAAATCCGCAAATTGAAATTATTGTAAGGGGAGATCAAGAAACATCCTATCAGTCTATAGCTGAACTTCTAAGTGTACTTCAAGCTAATGGCGCATCAAATTTTTCATTAGCCACACAACCATGATTAAATGGTTCTCTGCATTTATTCTTTCTATTTTGGTGCATGCATTAATCTTTTTAATTTATAGTTTTTTAGATTCAGTTCAAGAAGAAACGACAGACAGGAAGATTACTAATGTAAGTTTTGTCCAACCAGAAAAAAAAGACACAAATACAAAGAAACCTACAGAAAAAAAAGACATAAATACAAAGAAACCTACAATCCCAGAATTAATCAAAGAACCTGAAAAAAAAACCATAAAGGACCTAGATAAATATTTAACCGAAGAACAGGATCAGGAGACGTTTAATAAAAAGCTAGACAAAGTTGAACAAATTAGTGCGCAGGTTATCAAAGATATTGAGAGTATTTGGATAAGACCAAATAATATTAAAAAAGGAATGTATGCAGAATTTAATCTAACAATTGACCGGTTAGGAAATATAGATAATTTTAATATTAAGCGTTCAAGTGGAAGCGATACTTTTGATAGAGCTGCTATGAATGCTATAAAAAAATACAAAAAAATAAAATATATTAAGAATGTAGATGAAGAAACATATAGAATTTATTTTGCAAATTTTACACTTAGATTTAAACCAGAATGATTAGAATTTTTTACTTAATTTTTATAAATCTTGTTTTACATTCAGAATTGATTCTCGAAATAACTGAAAGTGCAAATCAACCAGTAAAAATAGCAGTTTTACAAAAAAATGATAGTTCATTTAAAGGCCAAGAGATTGTTAATATAATTTCAAATGACCTTAAAAGAACAGGTGAATTTGAAGTTTTAGGTTTAGATCAGCTTTTGAGCATTCCTTTAAATGAATCTGAAGTCATTCAAAGAGATTGGCTACTATTAGATGTAGATTCGATAATATTTATAGAAACTAAAGAGACTGATAATAGTCTTGATATTAATTATTCTATTTTTAATGTTAGTTATAACGATACTGAAGATAAGCGCAAAGTATTAGGATTACCAGACAGCATTAGACAATCCAGTCATTATGTTTCAGATGGAATATATGAATTCTTTTTTGGAATAAAGGGCATTTCAGCAACTAAACTAATGTATGTAACAAAGAATTCTGATATTTACCGTTTGATGGTTAGTGATGCTGACGGATTTAATGAGCAAGTTTTATTAAAATCTAATAAATCCATAATATCTCCTGCATGGTCATCTGATGCTAAAGATATAGCTTATGTCTCTTTTGAGAACAATAGAGCTCAAGTTTTTATCCAGAATTTAGAATCAGGTAACAGAGAACTTATACTTAGTTCAAGTTCTTCTGTAAGTTCACCAGCATGGTCACCAAATAAAAAATTCCTAGCTTTAACATCCACTATGGATGGAAATTCCGAAATTTATCTTATTGAATTAAAAACAAAGAAAATTTCTAGGCTAACTGAAAATTCTTCAATCGATACTGAACCAGCCTGGTCTACTGATGGAAGAAAAATTATTTTTACATCTGACAGAGCGGGATCACCACAAATTTATGAAATAGACATAAGAACAAAAATAAAACGCAGATTAACTACAGAAGGAAACTATAATGCTAGAGCGTCATACTTAAATAAAAATGAAATAGTTTTTGTGCATAGGGGCACAGAGAATTTCAATATTGCTAAATTAAATTTAAAGACAAGAAACTTAGAAGTTTTGACATCAACACAAAATGACGAAAGTCCATGCATTGCACCAAATGGCAATGTTATAATTTATGCAACAAAAGATGGTAGCCTTTCTTATTTAGCTGGCGTTAATATAAGCAGTAAGGTTAAATTTAGATTGCCAGCTTTATATGGGGAACTAAAAGAACCAGCTTGGTCACCATTTTTGAGGTAATTATGAAAAATATTTTAATTTCTTTATTTTCTATTCTATTTATATTCGCTTGTTCATCTGTTGAGACTGTTGATGTCCAAGAGACTAAAACTGTCGATTTAACTTCATCTGAATCAGATTCAGGAAGTCCTATGAGTGAACTTGATATAGGTGAGCCGCATACAAAAGTTTTCTTTGATTACGATGACGACACATTGAGAGAGGACGCATTAAGTGACCTTCTTGCGATCTCAAGACTAATGAAGGAAGACAGCAGATATACACTTTTGGTAGAAGGTCATGCTGATGAGCGTGGAACTAGAGAATATAACTTAGCATTGAGCGAAAGAAGAGCATCAGCAGTTGAGGATTTTCTAGTGTCATCAGGTGTCTCTTCATTCAATATAGAAGTTGTTGGATATGGTGAAGAAAAACCAGTAGACGCTGCTTCAAATCAAACTGCTTGGGCAAAAAATAGAAGGGCTGAACTCTACTTTATTAAATAGTGAAATATCTATTTATCCTTCTCTTAATCATTCCTCTGGCCTTTTCTCAGAGTGACGAAGACAAAGAGTTTATAGAGCTTTATCTCAAAATTCAGTCTTTAGAAAAAGAAATTGCTTCACTTAGAAATGAAGTTGAGATTCTAGAAACTCAAGTAAAATTCTATCAAGAGAGAAATGTTGAATTAATAGATGAAATTGATTCAAAGCTTATCTCATTAATGTCTGTTGAAGATCTGAAATCAATTGAATCTAATGACACCCCTCAGACACAAACTCTAAATAGTTATGAACAAGCCATTGTTTTAATTCAGAAAGGTAATTTGGATGGAGCATTAACAGCACTCAATGTGTATGTTCAAAATGCTGAAGAATCAGACGAAACCCCATTAGCATATTTTTGGTTAGGAGAAATAAACTTAAGTAACGGTAACCTTGCTGTTGCTACACAGAATTTTAATACTTTAATAGGGCTTTATCCTGCTCATTGGAGAGTGCCACTTGCGAAGTATAAGCTTGCAACCATATACCTTGAACAGGGAGATGAAGATAGGGCAGTAGCACAATTTGAAAGTGTTGTGAGAGATTTCCCTGAAAGTTCAGCTGCAAAAGCTTCCAGAGAATCCTTAAGTAGTTTAGAATAAGCCGTTCAAATTTGGGTCGTTAGCTCAGCTGGTAGAGCACCGGGCTTTTAACCCGTTGGTCATAGGTTCGAATCCTATACGACCCACCAAATTTGTGTGTAATTATCGATCTCATTAATTACTTTCAATATGTTGTAAAACAACTAAACTAATGTAACATAACCTTTATATTCAAAGCTTGTAATATGCATCTTAAAAGAAAGCTAAATTTATTATTTTCTGCATTTTCAACAGTTATTTTAGTTGCATGCGGAGGCGGTGGAGGTAGTTCAGCACCAACACCAACACCGGCACCAACACCAGCACCAACACCGGCACCAACACCAGCACCAACACCAGCACCAACACCAGCACCATTGGAGGCAAGTT
>CAJWAI010000018.1 GCA_913020145.1 uncultured Gammaproteobacteria bacterium
TCTAAGCTTTCACCATTTTTTATTGAAGTAATTAAACTGGAGAGAAAAACAATTGATATGAGCCTCTTAACATCTTTTTCTTGAACTAAAGCATCCATTCTTTTTTCAAACTCACTTAAAAGCTCATAGAAAAATGCAGGACCGCTACCGATTAAAACAGTATGTAGGTCGACTTGATCTTCATTTTCAACTTCATATGCTTCACCTAAGAATTTAAATATTTCGAGGACCTCAGTGTTATCAGTATCAGAAAAGATAGCTGTAATTCCTAAATTATCTTTAGCGCCGACATTTGGCATCGCTCTGAATATTTTTTTTGTGGGTAAGGAATTTTTTAGGCTCTCATATTTTATACCTGCAGCAACGCTCACTATGCTCTGGTTTTCATTTATTTCTCCAGATAATTCCTTACATAATAAAGGCATATCTTGAGGTTTGACACACAAGAATAAAATTTCTGAAGTATTGCAACACTCTTTCAACGGCAGGGGAGTGCAATTATTAGCTTCTAACCAATCCAAGCTATCTTTAATTTTGTCATAACCAACAATCTTATAATCGGAGTTCTTTTTAAGCCCTGTAATTAGAGATTTGGCGATGTGACCACAACCAATAAAACCAATTGTTTTCATTAGTTAGATTTTAATATTTTTTCTAATGTTGCGTTAATGAATTTATAGGAATTATCAGCCCCAAATTTTTTACTTAATCTTACCGCTTCATCAATGAGTATATTTTTGTGTGTATTTTCTAGTTCACTTTCCGCTAGACTAAGTAAAAGTATGTTTTCTTCCATAGTTTCTATATTTTTTATTCCAAAAAGCTCTAATTCTGCACTTTGATGCACCAAATTTTTTAATTTATCAAAATTAGAAGTTATATGACCAAATATATTTCTAAAGAAAATATAATCTACCTTGGTCTTAGTAAAGTCTTTTCGAAATGAATCTTCGATTGTTTTTGCATCATTATGACCAAATGAATACTCATATAAAGCTTGAACTAAAAGTTCTCTCGCATTTACTTTATCTTTATGCTTGCTTAGATTTTTCATGGTAAAAAAATTATAAGCCTTCTATTTTTTAGACAATTCAGACACTTCATCAGCAAAGTCCTTTATATCCTGGAAATCTTCATATACAGATGCATAACGAACATATGCAACTTGATCTAATTCTTTCAATTGGCCCATTACTTGTTTGCCTAATATTTGAGATGGCACTTCTCTTTCACCAATTTTTCTAATGTAATCTTTTATATTCTGTATAGCATTTTCAATCTGTTCTGATGAAACTGGTCTTTTTTCTAAAGCTACATTAAGAGATGCTATCAATTTTCCTTCATCAAATGGCTCTCTTCTTTCATTTGATTTTACAATCTTTGGCATAACTAACTCAGCTTCTTCATAAGTTGAAAATCTTTCACCACAATTAGTGCATTCTCTTCTCCGTTTTATTTGTGAGCCACCAGCAACTAATCTGGAATCTACTACTTTCGTTTCTTCATTGGAGCAAAATGGACAAAACATTAGTTATAAACTGGAAAATTATTACAAAGTTCCTTCACCTCATTTTTAATTTTATCAAGGCAGGCTTGATCATTTCTATTCTCAATAACATCACATATTAAATCTACTACATCTTGAGCTTCTTTTTCTTTGAATCCCCTTGTAGTTATTGCTGGAGTTCCAATTCTTATTCCTGAGGTCACAAAAGGAGATTCTGGATCATTAGGAATAGAGTTCTTGTTTACAGTTATATTAACTGTACCCAAAAGTTCTTCAGCTTCCTTTCCATTTACCTCTTTATTTTGTAAATCAAGTAGTAATAGATGATTTTCTGTCATTGGGTGTACCAGATCGTACCCTCTTTCTCCAAATTTTTTGCACATAGCCTGCGCATTCTTAATTATTTGTTTTGAGTAATCTTTAAAATCAGCAGTCATAGCTTCTTTAAAACATACAGCTTTAGCAGCTATAACATGCATTAAAGGCCCACCCTGTGAACCAGGAAAAACTGCAAAATTTAATTTTTTCTGAAAATCTTCATCTTCATTAGAAAGTATAATGCCTGATCTAGGCCCTCTTAGTGATTTATGTGTTGTGCTTGTGACTACATGTGCATATTCTATGGGGCTTGGATACACTCCAGCAGCAATTAAACCTGAAACATGAGCCATATCTACCATTAAATATGCTCCTACGCTATCTGCTATTTCTCTAAACTTTTGCCAATCAACAATACCCATATAAGCTGAAAACCCAGCTAATATAAGCTTAGGCTTATGTTCCAAAGCCAGTTTATTAACTGCTTCATAGTCAATTTCGCCGGTTTCTGGATGTAAGCCATACTGAATAGCATTAAAATTTCGACCAGAAAAATTTACTTTGGCTCCATGTGTTAAGTGACCACCTTGATCTAATGCCATACCTAGAAAAGTATCTCCTGGTTCAAGTAGCGCTAAAAAAACAGCTGCATTTGCTGAAGCGCCTGAATGAGGCTGCACATTAGCGAACTTTGCTTTAAAAAGTTCTTTTGCTCTATCAATTGCAAGTGTTTCTGCACCATCAACATGCTCACAACCCCCGTAATACCTTTTTTTTGGGTAGCCTTCAGCATATTTGTTAGTTAATACACTACCTTGAGCTTCTAAAACTCTTTTTGATGCATAGTTTTCTGAAGCTATTAATTCTATATGTTCTTCTTGTCTAACTAATTCTCTATCTAAGAATATTGCAAGATCTGCATCATATTCTGAAATATTTTGATTTTGAGTCTTTTTAAATTCATTCATTATGGTTTTTTATGTTTAAACTTTGATTTCCTGTTCGGAAAGCATGTTTTACATATTGAGCACTCGAGACCAAAGCAGCCTCTAGCTGGACAATACTTTCTAGCATACATAATAATTTGTATATGAAGCTTATTCCATTGTTTCTCAGGAAAAAGTTTCTTTAAATCATATTCAGTGGTTTTAACATTCTTTCCTAATGAAAGCCCCCATCTTTGCGCACATCTATGAATATGAGTATCTACTGGAAAAGCTGGTACATTAAAGGCTTGAGACATTACCACAGAGGCGGTTTTGTGGCCTACACCCGGTAGTTTCTCTAGCTCTTCTAGACTTTCTGGTACTTTAGAATCATGCTCTTTAATAAGTATTAAGGATAATTCTTTGATAGCCTTTGCCTTTTGAGGCCCTAAACCACAAGGTTTTATTATTTTATAGATTTTCTTTTCCTCCAATAAGGCCATTTTTTTTGGGTTTCTAGCTTTTTTGAAGAGTATAGGTGTAATTGAATTTACTCTTTCATCAGTGCATTGTGCTGAGAGCAGAACTGCTATTAAAAGCGTGAATGGATCTGAATGTTTAAGAGGTACATCTGGCTCAGGGAAATATTTATTTAATATTTCGCTAATTTTTTCGCTTCTCTCGCTTTTTCTCAATGTCTCAAATGTTTGCTATAGGCGCCAATTGTTATATTATAGAGACATTAATTTCTTATGGGAGAGAGATATGAGATACATACTATTTCTTTTAGTACTGTTAGCTAGTTCATTTTCTTTTGCTCAAGAAGCGTCAGAATCAGAAGAGCTGACGAATATTGAGGAAGTCGTAACGTCTGCGACAAGAAAAGAGACAGCTCTACAGGAAACAGCTTTGGCTGTTACAGTTATATCAAGCGATGATATAGAGTCTAAGAATTTGAAAGAATTCTATGACTTTCAATTTAACGTACCAGGAGTACTTTTTAGTAAAACTAATTTCTCAGGTGCAGGTATACAGATTAGAGGTATGACCAACTATGCTGTTGGTGGTTCTTTTTCTGATGTAGCAACACCTAGAATGGATAACATAAATCTTGGTTGGAACCAGATGGCTATGAACGAAATGTTCGACATAGCAAGTTTTGAAGCCTTAAGAGGACCTCAAGGCTCTCTATTTGGTGGTAACAACCCAGGTGGAACTTTCTTAGTTTCAAGTGTAGATCCTGGTGAAGAGCAAGATGCTTATTTTAAAGCAGAATTTGGTGATCTAAATCTACAAAGATTTACGGGAGCAGCAACTTTTGGTGCTGGCTCTAATTTCAGAACTAGATTTTCTTTTAGATCCACAGAACGAGATGGTTATATAACTAATACTTTCGACAATACAGATATGGATGACAGAAAGTATCTAGGTGTAAGGCTTAAAACTATCTGGGATGTAAGTGATAAAACATCTATGACTTTGACTATGATGCACAATGAAGAGCATGATTCACGAGTTAGAGTACAAAGAGCAGCATGTAATAAGAACAAACTTATTGGTTGTGATCAATGGGGTGATGGAGTTCCTACATCAGGAGTACCATTTACAGGCGTTTCAGCCTTTTCATCTATTGATTACATTACATTAAACTATCCAGGTAGCATCGTATTACCTGATCTTTCATTAGGTTTTGATGATGGCGCACTTCTTTATCAAGAATTAAATAAAGTTAATACTCCATTTAAACCTCAACAAACGAGAGATGACTGGAGTAATAGTTTAGTCATTACACATGAATTTAGTGATGAATATACATTCTTCTTCACTGCTGCTAATAATGAACAAGAGTATGATCATACACAATCATTAAATGGTTATGCTTCTACAAGAAATTACAGAATGGGACCAATTAGAGCTAATGTTTATGGCATGGAAGGTACATTCGATACTGATGTAGCAGCTGATGCATCACTTTCTAACTATAAGACTAATCAATTTGAATTTAGGGTTGAGTCAAGTCTTGATGGACCGGTTAACGGAACTGGTGGTATCTGGTACTCTGATAGTGACGGCATAACGAACTATCGAGTTGGTTCACCAGGATTCCAATACTATTCAGATGTTAGTAAAGGACCTGTTGGTGGCATGTATCCAGATCTAGCTGGTTATGGTGGTCTAGGATTCTGGGCGTCATACTTCCAGGGGTATGGAGCAAACCTCGAAGCAAATATTGTTACTGGAGTAACAAATGCTGCTATTGGTTATGTAGCCGCTGATCCTACAACTCCAGCACAAATTGCTGCATTAATACCAGGATTCCTTGCACAAGGACTATGTACAGATCCTACTGGTGATTGTGTTGTTTTAGCTCAACAATATTTAGTTGGACAAGCGGCTCAGATGCCTGCCGTACTTGGTGCTGGTACAATTGCTGGTGTAGGCGCTTCACATGATGAAGCTGCAAATACAGTTAGATTTGTGCAATCACTTGGTATAGCTGGAGCATTAGGAGCTGGACTATTCCCAGTTCTACCTGCATTACCTGAATGGCAACAGCAGTTCCAATCTTACAATAGATCTAGAAATGATACTTTTGGTCTCTTTGTAGAAGCTACTTGGGAACTAGATGATAGAACTAATTTTACTTTTGGTGGTAGATATAATGAGATCACTAAAACTGATAACGTGTTCTCAGGTTTAGCAGATATTTCTCAGTCTCTGGCAGGTTATAACGGAACTTTACAAGGGTTCCCAACACCTCCAGATCAAGTAGTTGATCTTGATGAATTTACTGGTCGTTTAATTCTAGATAGAAAGTATGATGATACTTTTGTTTATATCAAATATGACAGAGGTATTAAATCTGGTGGATTTAATCCAACATCAAACTTACTACCTGGACCAAATGCAGCACTTGTAGATCCAGAGATTCACAATGTCTTAGAGCTTGGTACTAAAGGTAGCTATATGGGTGGAGCATTAACTCTTAATACTTCTGCTTATATGAACTCAGTTAGTGGTATGCAGCTAAGTAAAATTATTGGACTGGCATCACAAACATTTAATACAGATGTAGATATCATGGGTCTTGAATGGGAGATGCTGTTTATACCTAATGCACACTCTAGACTTAATATGGTAGGTACTTTGACTAGTTCTGAACTTGTGGGTTATGAAGATTATGATCCTAGAAATCCATATGGAATAGGTTCTGTAGATGAAAGCACATTTACAACTTTCCCTGGTGGAACAGTTGCTGCTATGACAGATGTAGGCATGATTTATAGATCATTAGGTAGTACATGTAATCAGTACTTTAATGCATTACTTGGACCAGATTGTCCAAATACAGGTTTTGTCATGCAAGATCTATCTGGAAGAAGTCTTCCAGCAGTTCCTGAACTATCTTTCTCAGCGGGTTATGAATATGACCTCATGAATAATGAAAATGGTTTGCTTACTGCAAGACTTGATTATATTTACAGAGGCGAATTCTATTTAACAGTTTTTGAAAATGATCATGAGCTGATTAATGACTTCGACTTTATGAATTTCGATCTTACTTATCGTTCACCTGATGGTAGATGGATGGTCGATCTTTATATGCATAATATAGAAGATAAAGAAATTGTTGTCGGCGGTTTTGTCGGTTCTCAGTCAAATGGAGGTGGTTATAACCTTTATATGCAAGAACCAATGAATGGTGGCATATCAATTCAATATAACTTCTAAATCATAAGAAATTAATTAAAATAAAACCTCCGCTTTGGCGGAGGTTTTTTTTACTGAAAATGGAATTTAAATCTATAAACAAGTACTTAGAAAATTTAATTAATGCTCTAAGAGAAGAGAATGAAGCTAACACCGAAATGTTAGATAACTTCTTTATGTATCTTGAAACAGATAATAAGTTTTATTTAAAGTTAGCGAATAAGCAGCTTCGAGAAATTTTGAAAGGTGCTGGCTTCGGTATTTTATTAGTACTACCATTCTCTCCAATTACGATTCCTTATTTATTTAAAAGAGCTGAGAAGCTTGGTATTGATATTATTCCATCATGGTATAAAAAACTTGATTTAAATAATGATGAAAACAAGTTAAAATAAGCTTTTCCGGAGGTAAATAATGAGAAATGTTGTAATAGTAGATAGCGTAAGAACAGGCCTAGCTAAGTCATTTAGAGGCACACTTAATATGACAAGAGGTGATGACATGGTCGCACACTGTATTGATGCGTTATTAGATAGAAACCCTAATCTGCCAGCAGATGCAGTTGAAGATATTATTATGGGTTGTGGAAACCCAGAAGGTCCAACTGGACATAATATTGGAAGAAACGCAGTAGTGCTATCAAAATTGCCAATCACAACAAGTGGTACAACAGTAAATAGATATTGCTCATCAGGATTACAGACAATTTCAATGGCAGCAGGCCAAATTATGGCAGGTGGCTACGATACAATCATGGCAGGTGGTCTTGAGCAAATTACACAAGTACAACCAGTGATGAATATGAATGGTTTTGTTAATGACAAAATCAACCAAAATGAACCTGGTATATATTTTCCTATGGGACAAACTGCTGAAGTTGTAGCAAAAAGATACAGTGTAAGTAGGGAATCACAAGATGAATATTCACTTCAAAGCCAACTTAGAACTGCAGAAGCACAAGAAGCTGGAAGGTATGACGATGAAATTATTCCTATGAAAACACAAATGTTATTAACTAACAAAGAAACAGGGGAACAAAAAGTTGTTGATGCTGAATGTGTTAAAGATGAGTGCAATAGACCAACAACAACACTAGATGGATTATCAGCCTTAAATCCTGTGTTTGATCCAGAAAATGGCAGTGTAACTGCAGGAAATTCATCACAGTTATCAGATGGTGCCTCAGTTACATTAGTGATGGCTGAAGAAAAAGCACTTGAGCTTGGATTGAAACCAAAAGCGTATTTTAGAGGTTTTACCACTGTAGGATGTAAACCTGACGAAATGGGAATAGGTCCTGTTTTTGCAATTCCAAAACTTTTAGAAAATTATAAATTAGGGATTGAAGATATTGATCTATGGGAACTCAATGAAGCATTTGCTGTTCAAGTAGTTTATTGCAGAGATGAATTAGGTTTGTCTATGGATAAATTAAATGTAGATGGTGGTTCTATTTCTATTGGTCATCCCTATGGAATGACTGGATCTAGATTAACAGGACATATAGTAAGAGAACTTCAAAATCGCGATAAGCAATTTGGTGTCGTTACTATGTGTGTTGGTGGAGGTATGGGAGCAGCTGGTCTGCTTGAAAGATACCCTTCCTAGTGGAAAAAGAACACCATTTTATTGATAAATATTTAAAACCTCTATCTATTAAATCAGAAACATATCCAACAGGTATTGGTGATGATTGTGCAGTAATAGATTCCGGAGAAAGGTTGATAACCTCAAAAGATATCTCTGTAAGTGGTGTGCATTTTCCAAAAGAACTAGATCCTTATTTTATTGCTTATAGATCTGTTGCAATAGCAATTTCAGATATTTTTGCTATGGGAGGAACGCCAACAGCATATTTATTGGGAATAACACACCCAAAGCCGAATGATAGTTGGTTTGAGAGCTTCTCTAGGGGATTAAATGATTTTAATGAAGATTACGATGTTAACTTGATTGGTGGCGATTTAACGAGAGGAGAACTTAATATAAGTATTACAGTTTTTGGTCAAGCACCCGATAATTTACTAACAAGAAAAGGTGCAAATATCGGAGATCTAATTTTTATTTCAGATTTACTAGGTAAAGGAAAAAAAGGCTTAATTGATTATAGAGAGAATCGTGATAACGATACAAACCATTATCTGAAACCAAAACTACCTATTAGTTTAATGCCTAAATTAAAACAATTAGTTACTTCATGCATTGATGTTTCAGATGGTTTATTAATTGATCTAAAAAGAATCTGTAGTTCGTCAAATGTAGGAGCAATAATTCACTTAAGTGAAGATATATATATTACCGATGAGCATGATCTAATTGCAGGCGATGATTATGTACTTTGTTTTACTGCAACAGCAGAATTTAAAGAGAAAATATTAGCTTTAAATTCTTCTATAAAAATGATTGGTCAGATTGAAGAGGGCACAAAAGTAAAAGTACTAAATAAAAATAATGAAGAAATTAAATTTAAAAAAGATGGTTGGGAGCCATTTGAATCTATTTAGTAAAATTTAGTATCTTTTCTGATATTGAGTCTGCATTTAATTCATTTAACTCAAGAATCTCATTTCTTGATCCATGTTTTGGAAATTTATCTTCAATACCAAGATGAATAATTTTTTTACTTATACCAAGCATATTGAAATGTTCTGATACACAGCTACCGGCACCACCCATAATTGTATGGTCCTCTAGAGTAACTATTTGGTCATATTTATTTCCTATATCTTTTAAAGCTTGGACATCTATTGGTTTAACAAACCTCATGTCGTAAAGTCCAAAATTATTGCTTATTGCTAAAGTTTCTACTCTATCTAAAAGTACGCCAAAATTTAAGATACATAAATTTTCACCATCTATAATTTTTTTAGCCTTACCTATATCAACTTTATTATTTTTATCTGTTATTTCTGCTCCTCTTCCAGAGCCTCTAGGGTATCTTACAGCTGCGGGTCCTTTGTGTTCATAACAGGAATTTAAAGCTTGCCACATTTCATTTTCATCGGATGGCGTAGCTATGACCATGTTAGGTATTGCTCTCATAAATGAAATATCAAAATTACCTGAGTGTGTTGGCCCATCTTCTCCAACTATTCCTGCACGATCTAATGCAAAAGTTACATCAAGATTTTCAAGACAAACATCATGAATTAATTGATCGTATGCTCTTTGAAGAAATGTTGAATATATAGCAACTACAGGCTTCATATTTTCCAAAGCAAGTCCTGCACTGAATGTAACAGCATGCTGTTCAGCAATTGCTACATCATAGAATCGTTCTGGAAATTCTCTTTCAAAATGAACCATTCCAGAGCCTTCTTTCATGGCAGGTGTTATACCCACTAATTTATTATCCTTTTCAGCTCTATGACATAACCAATCTCCAAAAATATCTTGGAATTTTGCTTTTTTAGGAGCCGGTGTATTTTCTATTTTTGAAATTGCATGAAATTTGATTCTTTCATTCTCAGCAGGCTCAAAACCAGCGCCCTTTTTTGTAATAACATGTAGCAAATATGGTTCATTCTTTTCCATCATTCTATTAATTGTTTTTATTAGAAGAGGTATATCATGACCATCAATTGGTCCTATATAATGAAGACCTAAGTCTTCAAATAAATTTCCTGGCATCACTGCAGACTTCAAGCCATCCTTGATATTTCTTGTAAGATGAAGTCCATAAGGTAAATTTTTAAGTACTTTTTTTCCGCTAGATTTAAGTTTTTTGTATGATTTTGATGCCCATACCTTTGCAAGATAATCTGAAAGTCCACCTTTATTCTTCGATATAGACATATCATTGTCATTGAGAATAATCTTTAGATTATTATTTAAGTGCCCTGCATGCATCATTGCCTCAAATGCAATTCCAGCTGTCATGGCGCCGTCACCTATGACTGAAAATATATTCTTACTACTTTTTTGATGTCTGATAGCTTCATTCATTCCTAAAGCTGCACTAATTGAAGTGCTCGAGTGTCCCACACTCATAGCATCATAATTAGATTCTTTAATTGAAGGAAAAGCAGCAAGACCATCAATCTTTCTTATAAGATGCATCCTATCTCTTCTACCAGTTAATATTTTGTGGGGATAGGCCTGATGCCCAGTATCCCAGACAATTTTATCAGAAGGCATATTTAATAAGTAATGCAAAGCAATAGTTATCTCAATTGCTCCTAGTCCAGCACCAAAGTGGCCACCTGTTTGCCTAACTGAAAAAAGTAAAAATTCCCTTAATTCATCAGCTAAAACCTTAAGTTCATCAATAGTAAGTTTCTTTAGATCTTCTGGAGACTCAATTTTATCTAAAAATTGAGTTATGGGTTTTTCAATCGGAAAATCTTTAAATACCTTCATTATCTTTGCCTATCAAAAAGTTTATTAATATAAATTGAAATAGGATGTTCAGTTAAATTCATATCATTTAATATAATTCTTACATCATCCTGGTATTGCTTGATCTTATTTCTTGTTTTATCAACTCCGAAACATATTGGATAATTTTTTTTATTTTTTTTCTTATCTTTCTTTGCCGCTTTTCCTAAATTTTCTTCCGATTCCTGTATGTCTAATAAATCATCAATTAATTGAAATGTTATTCCTATTCTTTTTGCAATCTTTTTCCATTGGTCTGTAGTTTCTCCCGCAATAATTACAGGAGCAAGCATACTAAACTCGACTAGAGCCCCAGTTTTTAATTCATTCATTTTTATTATTTCTTCTTCACTAGCAGATGTGTTTTCAAAACTTATATCTTGAATCTGACCCAGAATCATTCCTTCAGGACCAATTGTTTTCATCAAGAACTGTAATAATTCTACTTTCAGATCACTATTTAGATTTACGTCTTGTAATATTATATCTATAGCTAATGATGCCATTGCATCTCCAGCTAATACAGCTGTAGATTCAGAATATTTTACATGTAATGTGGGCTTTCCCCTTCTTAAATCATCGTTATCCATACAAGGCAGGTCATCATGGACTAAAGAGTATGTATGAATTATTTCAATGGCTGAGGCAGTGCCATCTAATTTATCAAAATCTAAATTTAAAACGTCACCAACTAGATAAGTTAATAAAGGCCTTACTCTTTTACCTGGATTAGATAGAGCATAATGCATAGACTCATCAATCTCATTGCTATTGATAACATATTTTGAGATTTCATTATTTACTCTTTCCTGGAGTAAAGACTCAAAATTATGTTTATTCAGATTTATCTTCGGTGAAAGGT
Source organism: uncultured Gammaproteobacteria bacterium (assembly GCA_913020145.1). Taxonomy (GTDB): domain Bacteria; phylum Pseudomonadota; class Gammaproteobacteria; order Magnimaribacterales; family TMED112; genus TMED112. Next base: position 11,702 of record CAJWAI010000018.1, read on the forward strand.
TTGGTTTCGCCATCTTCGGTTAGTTCTTTAATTTTATTTTCAGCAGATTCTAATTCTTTTTGACAAACTTTTATCAATGAAATGCCTTTTTCAAATTTTTTTAACGATTCATCTAGACTAGGTTCACCTTCCTCTAGAGTTTTAACAATTTTTTCTAGCTCTTTAATGGAATCTTCGAAATTTGCCATTATGAACCTCTAATCCGTCTTGGAATCGATAAAATAAATGATCTTCCCTTTTCCCTAATACCTCGCATATTCTCGAGCACCATTAAAAATGATGGAGTAACAAGTAAAGTAATTATTGTACTGAAGCCTAAGCCTGAACAGATAGCTATGCCAAAGACTTGGTACCATTTAACTGTAGATGTACCCTCAAAAATCTCTCGGTTTATAACATCAATACTATAACCTGAAGCTAAAAATATAAGTCCAAATATAGTTGTAACTGTTGTAAGTAGAACAGGCCTCAATCTTCTTAAACAAGTTTCAGCAATTAAATCCTGAGTTGGCTTATCAGGAAAATCTAGTTTCATTTTATTAAAAGTATCAATCAAGACAATATTGTTATTTACGACAATTCCAGCAAGACCCACCAACGCGGTCCCTACCATTATGGTAGATGGCTCTGAATTTGTAATTGTCAAACCAAGAAAAACACCTGCAGTTGAGAATAAAACAGAAATTAGTATGACTATTGGTTGAGTAATGCTATTAAACTGAGTAACTAGAATAATAAACATTAAAAATAAAGCTCCATAGAATGCTGTAATTAAAAAATCTGTTGCTTCGTCACCACGCTGGACCAAGCCACCAAACTTGACTTCCATACCTGACTCAATAAAATTTGTTTCATCCATCCAATCTTGTACTTTAGCCATCTCAGAATTTAAGTTATAGCCGGGTTTATTGATTGCACTTATTTCATGAAAGAATTTTCCATCTCTTCTTGTTAAACTTGCAGCATTTGGCCTTGCCTCTACACTTACAAAGCTTGAAACCGGAACTGCGCCATTTCTAGAATTAACTGTTATTTCATCTAGACTTGATAATGTCCTTTTATCTTTTTCAAATCTTGCTCTGATATCAATTTCTTCATTAGAATCATCTGGACGATATTCCCCAAGCTTAATTCCGGATGTAACCATTTGAACTGCCGACCCAATATCAAATAAACTTATACCAGATTGAAATGCTCTTTCTTTATCTACATCAAGTTTCCACTCTATTTTGTACTTAGGCAAAGTGTCAGCAACACCTGTGAAACCTTCTATATTATTTTCAACCCATTCTCTTAGTTCCCTTGTTTTAGACTCAATTAAACTTAAATTTTCACTATATAGTTGTATTTCAACTGGTGCAGTAAATTGGCCAGGACCTTCTTGAACTTCTCTAATATTCATTTTATATCCACCAATATCATTCATAGCATTTCTAGCAAGTGCCAGTACATCCCAACCAGATATATCAAGTGTTTTAGGATCTTCAATGACTATATATCCTCTACCTATTCCATCTCCACCACCAAAACTAGAGCTTCTAACATCTATAAATAAACTATCAACACCCTTTACATTAATTAACTTACTCTCTACATCAGTGGCTATTTCTCGTGACTCATAAGGTGAAAGATTGCCTCTAGCTTGAATGTTCGCTGTTATAAGCCAAGGCTCCACATTTGGAAAATATATCCAACCTTTACCATAATTTGGAACAATACTCCCAAGAATTAAGAACATACTTAAAAATGTATAGGTTATGGTTTCAAGTGGATTTTTGACTGCAAAATTAATAGCTTTTTTATAATTTTTCTTCAAAAAAGTATCATCACTATCATTACTTCTATCAGAATCTCCCTTTCTTCTACCAAGAAGAGATCCAATTACAGGAGCAAAGATCAATGCATATGCAAGAGATGCTGCTAATACTACGAATACTGTTATAGGAAGATACCTCATAAATTTACCTGATATGCCAGGCCATATCATCAATGGAGAAAAAGCTGCTAGTGTAGTTAATACTGATGCAAAGACTGGCGCAAACATCCGTTTCGCAGCATTTGTATAAGCTTCTTTTCTGTCCTGTCCTGCATCAATTAATTTATCTGCATATTCAACTATGACAATTCCACCATCAATAAGCATTCCCAAGCCAAGAAGCATTCCAAACATTACAAGGAAATTAAATTCATAACCTAAAAAGAAATGTAAGACTCCAAATGTAACCAAGAATGAAAAAGGTATAGCAATCCCGACAATGAGGCCATTTCTTAAACCAAGAGTAGCTACAACTAACACCATAACGAGAATTACAGCTGTAATAATGTTACCTTGAAGTTCATTAACCATATCATCAGCAAATCTAGTAGTGTCCAAGCTAGGTGTAATCTGAAGGCTATTTGGATAGTCTGCACGAATTTGCTCAACTTCTGCCTTTACTTTATTAGCTATATCAAGCTCATTGAAGCCAACTCTTTTACTAACTGAAATTGAAATAGCATCATAACCATTTACTCGTGAAAAGTTTGTTGGATCTTTGAATGTTCTTTTTATTTCAGCTACATCTCCAAGTTTTACAACTTTTGATCCAGAAGATTTTATTGGTAAGTTATAAACATCATCCCTAGTCTCAAATAAACTCGGTATCTCTACAGCAAACTTCCCAGAACCTGTATCTTGGAATCCTGCAGGAATCAAAACATTGTTAAACCTAACAGCATTTCCAATCTCTGAAAGACTTACTCCCAAACTTTCTAATTTTGACTTTGAAACTTCAACTTCTAAAAGTTCCTCGGGGACTCCACCAATTTCAACTGTTAGAACACCAGGCACTTTTTCAAATCTTTCTTGAATATCTTTAGCAATAAAATAACCAGATCTTAAATCAGAAAATCCATACACACTGTAGGATAATATTGGAAAATCTTGATCTGCTCTTGCTTCACTTACTCTGGGGTCTTCTGCTTCAGGTGGTAATTGATTCCTTATCTCATTTATTGCTCTTTCTACATCTAAAATTGCTTGATCAATATCATAATCAACATCATATTGGACTTGAACATTAGTAAAGCTTGCAGAATTTATAGATCTCACTTCTTCTTTACCTTCTAGCTTCATAAATCTATTTTCAATTGGCTTTGCAACTAACCTTGCCATATCTTCTGGTGAAGCACCTTCAAGAAATACAGAAACTGTAACCCATGGAAAAGTAATGTTAGGATTTGAAGCAATAGGCATTGCTGCACGACCCATTATCCCCATTATTATCAGGAATATCATTATTAGAATTGTAGTTCTAAATTTTGTGACTGCTGTTTGAACTATACCCATTATTATTTTTCTATAATATCAACTTCTTCGCCAGGCTTAACAAAGCCTTGGCCACTAACAACTACTTTTGATACCTCAGTTAGTCCAGTTACCCAGGCACCTTCAGTTGTATCGATTAGGATTTGAACTGTAACTATATTAATTTTTCCATCAACCACTTCCGCTAAAGCAACATCACCATCAGTAGCTAAAAGAAAAGCAGAAGTTGGAACAAAGTGTGCTTTAACAGGGTCTGTATAGATTATTAAATCTCCAGTTAAACCATCCTTAATAAGGTAATTTTCATTTTCTAATTCGCTCTCTACTTTAAATGTTCTCGTCTGTAGGTCAGCAGTTGAACTAACGAACGTAACTTTAGATTCAAATTTTTCTCCAGAAATAAATTCAATTGAAGCTCTTTGTCCCCTTTTTATTTTAGAAACCACAAGTTCCGAAACATTTCCAGCTACTTTTAATGGAGATAATGAAACTATAGTTGCACACATTTGCCCATTTTGTATAAGCTGGCCTTCTTTTGCTAATTTTTCTACAAAGCCATCAAATGGAGCAACTATTTTCGTTCTACTTAATTCAATTCTTGCTGTTTCATAAACAGTTTCAGTAGTCACTAATGCAGATTGCGAAGCTAACCCTTTTTTATTTAGTTCTTTAGTTGAATTGTAGTCAATCTCTGCTTTTTTAAAGTTAGCTCTTCTTTGTCCTGAATCTAGCTCACATATTACTTGCCCTTTTTTTGCAAAATCACCATCAGAAAAGTTTATTTTTATAACTTTTTCAGAAGTTTGAGCTTTTATATCTACTTTAGAGAATGCTTGAGACTCACCTTTTACTGTAATAGGTAAGCTGAAGTCTTGCGCATTTGAATTAATGGTAATAACTTTTTGATTTTTAGCTTCTGGTTCAAATACCTCTGGATCGCCAGGAGCAAAAAATCCTGAAATCATCCAAGCAACAGCTATTGCGAGAATAAATGCAGATGCTCTTAAATTTTTCTTGTTCATAATTATTTAAACTTTATGTTTTTTTCTTAAGTTCTCTACTGTTTTATTATTTGATTTTTTCTTGTCTTGTTCGTCTTCATAAGGATTATACCAGTTGAATGAAGGTTTGTTTTGCTTTACTGCTGCCCCATCAAAAAAACTTGCTCTCTTTTTTATAAAATTAATGAATTTACTATCCCATGAAACTGAGGCTCTGCCATCTTCTTTCCAATAAAGTTTGAATTCGGGAAGAGATTCTTCTACAAAGTTATTATCTATGCCGGCCATCTCTATAATATCCATACAGTCTTCAGATGGTTGCCAATCTTCTGAGATGACTGTTGGATCTGTTTTAGTTTCAATTTCAGCTGAATGTTGAGCCCATTTCAATCTTGCGTGTTCGATAAATTTTGAGTTATATGAAATTAAAACATCAGCTCTTTCAGACCAATAAATAATAAATTCAGGAATTAATCTCTCTAAAAATTCATTCTCCATTCCAGATCTAGTTAATATTTCTATTACGTCCTCAGATGGTCTCCATGTTTTGCTTATTTGTGATTTTTCATGAACATTTTTCATTTGGACACTATTTTTCTTTTTGCTGCTACCAGCTTTAAATATAGTTTTTTTATTAAGATCAAGACCAATTAGATTTTTTTGTTCAAGACTAATTAAATAAGACATTAAATCTGTTTCATTCCAAAATGAAAATTCTTTAAAAACATCGACTAGTTTTATAGTTCTCAGCTCAACTCTTTCTTTAATCCAATTAAGTAATATTGCAGACTCAACACCAATTGATTCTGCTGTTTCCTTATCAAATTTAAAGCTTTTATCCAATGTCTCGCCTTTTTTTAACTGATCTTGCTAATTGTTTAATAAGTTCTTTTGTTTCTTCCCAACAGATACAAGAGTCTGTGATGCTTTTTCCATATTCAAGACTCTCTGACATTTTTTGATTTCCTTCTTTTAGGTGACTCTCTATCATGACCCCAGTAATGTGCATATTGCCTTTCTCAATTTGATTAGCTATTGATTTACATACCAATTTTTGATTTTCATGGTTTTTCTGGCTATTGCCATGGCTGAAATCAACCATTACGTTTTTATTCGTCTTTTCTTCAATAAGTTTAGAAACGCATTCTTCAATATCAGATATTTCATAGTTAGGTTTTTCTCCTCCTCGTAGGATTATATGAGTATCATCGTTTCCTGAAGTCTTAAATATCGCAACTTTACCTTGTTTTGTTGTTCCTAAGAATACATGCTGATATTTAGCTGACTTCATCGCATCTATAGCAACTTGTAAATCACCATTTGTTGAATTTTTTATGCCCATTGGACATGACAGTCCTGACGTCAGCTCTCTATGAACCTGACTTTCTGCTGTTCTAGCACCAATTGCACCCCAACTTATCAAATCTGAAATATATTGAGGTGAAATTAGATCTAAAAATTCTGTTCCTGTAGGCAAACCAATATCAGAAATATTTTTAAGCAATCTTCTTGCAACTCTGAGGCCTTCATTGATTTTGAAAGAGTTATCTAACCTTGGATCATTTATTAAGCCTTTCCAGCCTATAGTTGTCCTTGGCTTCTCGAAATATACACGCATAACGATTAATACTTCATCTTCTACTTCAGAGGAAAATTCTTTTAAAAGCTTTGCATATTCAATTGCTGATTCAGGGTCATGAATTGAACATGGACCAACAACAGCAATTATTCTGTCATCTAGTCCATGCAATATTCTGCTAATATTTCTTCTTGCACCAAATACTAATTTAGAAGATTCCTTGTCTAATGGCACTTCTTTTATGACTTCTTCGGGTGTAGGTAATTCCTCACGTGAAAGGATTCTGCTGTTATCAGTTATATACATAGCATTGTTTCAATTGTCGAACAGACAATTTTACATTATTAGGCTTTAACTTTCTCTTTTACTTGGTAAGTATTTAGAAAAAAAATGATTTGAGCAAAAAACACAATATTTAGTATTTATTTTCATTTTTATATACAATATCTAGTGTATGCAAGC
>CAJWAI010000019.1 GCA_913020145.1 uncultured Gammaproteobacteria bacterium
GCCCCTGCTCTTGAAAGTCTTATAACTACCATCTTTTACTGTATAATATTTTGAAAATGGAATTTTACACCTTTTCTATAAAAGATTCACAACTTATTTCTTATTTTCTTGATTAATTTTTATATTTACTTAAATGGATAGTTTCGGTTTCATACTAATAATTGTTTTAATTATTTTGATAATAGTTTCTGCATTCTTTTCTGGATCGGAAACTTCGATCATGGCAATAAACCAAATAAAGCTAGACAATGCGTCTGAAAAAGGCCAAAAATCGGCAAAAAGAGTAAATTCATTGAGAAAAAGAGTTGATGAAGTGTTAGGAGTTATATTAATTGGTAATAATTTAGTTAATATCTCTGCCTCAGCATTATTAACATACTTCGTAATTAAGGAATTTGGCGATCAATACGTTTGGGCTGGAACGTTAGTGCTAACAATTCTAATAATAGTTTTTGCTGAAATTGCACCGAAAAATTTTGCTGCAAAAAAACCGGAAGCAATAGCATATCCAGCAAGCATTATTCTTGAATTTTTAACTAATAGTTTTGGTTGGTTATCGAAAATACTAAATTTCTTTAGTTCTAAAATCACTGGTGTAAAAAATGAAGATAATTATTTTGCACAAAACCTCAATAGAGATGAGTTGAAGTCCGTTCTAGGAAAAGAGACAGAAGAAGTTGATAAGGAAGAAATGGAGGCAATGAAGTCTTTGCTAGAATTAAAAGAACTAACAGTTCAAGACATACTTATTCCTATGGGTGATGTCATTAGCTTAACTTTAGAAGATATTGAATCTTTTGATAATGATGAAAGAGATAGATTTTATCCGGTCTATGAAAAAGAGAATTCAGAAGTCCTAGGATTCATACACTCTAAAGAAATTGAACAGCTTGAAGAATTTAGAATGAACTCCGATGATTTCCTATTAGAACCTTATTATGTCCCTGAAAGTACTCAATTGTTTTCTCAATTAAAGAATTTTCAAAAAAATGGTACAGAAGTTGCTCTAGTAGTTGATGAATATGGTGAAAAAACTGGTTTAATAACTTTAGAAGACCTTATAGAACAAATTGTTGGAAGATTAAATGAAGAAGAAGATGACCTTGGAATTGTGGCTAATGAAGATGGTTCTGTTCTGGCAGAAGGGTCTGTCATTGTTAGAGATTTAAATAAACATATGTCCTGGAATTTGCCTGAAGAAGGTGCAAAAACTATGAGTGGATTAATAATTAATCATCTAAATGAAATCCCAAATAGTAATATATGTTTATTTGTTTCTGACTATAAAATTGAAACTTTGAAGATCGAAGACAATTTAATAAGACAAATTAAAGTTTCAAAAGAAACCTAATAAAATCTCAGCATAAGCCCAATAAAAATTGTAATTACAAGGCTAGAAAGAATTAATCTTTTTGGGGAATCCATCCATTTCCGATTTTTACCAAAAAATAAATTTAGCTCAATTGAAATAATAACTAATAAGCTTAGCCAAAGAGATAAAGAATACCAACCTGAACCAATAGAACCATCAGAGGTAATTAATGGACTATCTGCTATTTTAGTTTGAGCAGCATACAACATTAAACCAACTAAAGGTAAAGAAAACAGTCCATTTGTTCTTAGGGCAAGGTCATACCTCTTTTCACATTTTTTAGCATCTTGTGTATTAGCAATAATTTTCTTTTGCTTTGGCCAAATTACTAACCAAGTATTAGCTACCATGATAGTTATAATTGCTGCTGCTAATGATGTTCCAATATTGTATGCATTAGGTAAATTTGATAAAAAGCTCATTAAATACAAGCCTATAGAAAAAGCTAATAAAGCAGACCAACGCATATGCCACATCACATTTGGTTGAATATTTATAAAATATTTTCTTTTTTCTTCATCAGTAGAATTCATTAAAAACTCTTGTGAAATAAAATTTGAATAGAATGTAAGGCCTAACCAAATAATTATTGATATCGCAAAAAGGAATATTAGTAATTCATTGTGAAAATCTAACCCTGTATTCATGCCTAAATCTTTAGTATTACTTTCCCTAAAATATTATCTAAAGGATAGATATTATTAGTTAAATCGGATGGATACTCTCTATTATCAGATTTGACCTTTATACCTTCTGAAGATATATAAGAGATTCTTTTAAGAACTTTGCCATGTGCTCTAGTCTTCAAGACAATTACATCGTTTACTTTTAATTTTCTTGTTTTAATGCTTAAAACATGATCATTAGCCCTATAAGATGGGAGCATGCTTATACCTTTAACCTTATGTAATCCGAGCATATTTTTTAAGCAGGAATGACTATATCTAAATTAGGTAGATTTAAAGAAGTGGCTACTTTCGTCTTAACATCTTTGCTCTTCCAAAACATTTCAGCAAATTCGTTAACTTGATTTAAAAGTTCAACTCCATTATCGCGAGATAATTCCTGTTTGCATTTTGAAGCAGACATCATGATCGAATGAGCTAACTCATGTACACCTGGAAATTTTTCGATCTGAGCTTGTTTAAAGTAATCGCCCCAAATAGTAGTAACTTCTTCTTTTACTTTATGTGCATGTTCTTCTTTTTGCTCTACAAGCCTTGATAATTTCGCTAAGTCACTTTTAGTATTTGGTTCTGGCATTTCCTCAATTAGATCGATAAGTCTTATAACACTTAAGGCTGCATATTGTGCAATATAGGGATCATATACCTTGCAAGGTATATCACAGTGAGCTTTAACTGAACTAAATTTAATCATTTTATTTCCTCCATGGTTATTATTTTATTTATTGAGTGAGCAGATATCGCTAGTAAAATGAACATTAAAAAAATAGATTCACTACTATGATGATGTAAAGACGTTCCTGTATGGGCGTCTAATATAGATGGGATAAGAATAAGAAAGATAATTAAGTAATTTTTTTTCATAGGTTAAGTCTAAATTAAAGTTAAAAAAAAGGGGAGCTTCTTGCTCCCCTTATTTAAATTAGATTTCTAAATTACATCATTCCGCCCATATCTGGCATTCCTCCCGGAGGCATGCCTCCTGGTGTAGGATCTTTAGATGGAATTTCTGAAACCATACATTCGGTAGTAATCATCATCCCTCCTAGAGAGCCAGCAGCTTGTAATGCTGTTCTTGTAACCTTAGCTGGGTCTAAAATTCCCATCTTTAGCATGTCCCCATACTCTCCAGTAGCTGCGTTAAAGCCATTATTACCTTTGGCTTTTTTAACGCTCTCTGCTACCACAGATGATTCTTCTCCAGCATTGCTAGCGATAGTTTTAAGTGGGTACTCAAAGGCTCTTAAAGCAATGTTTATACCTTCTTGTTGGTCTTGATTATCTGCTTTAATTTTTCCAATTTTTTCAAGAACTCTTATAAGAGCAACTCCACCACCAGGAACAACACCTTCTTCAACTGCAGCTCTTGTTGAGTGTAGTGCATCTTCAACTCTTGCTTTTTTCTCTTTCATTTCAACTTCTGATCCACCACCGACTTTTATGACAGCTACTCCACCAGCAAGTTTGGCAACCCTTTCTTGTAGTTTTTCTCTGTCATAATCAGATGTAGTATCTTCAATCTGTGTTCTGATCTGTTGAACTCTTCCATCTATCGTTGATTTTGCTCCAGCGCCATTAACAATAGTTGTATTTTCTTTATCTAATACGACTTTCTTTGCTGTACCAAGATCTTCGACAGTAGTTGTTTCAAGAGATAGTCCAACTTCTTCGGATATCACTTTTCCACCGGTTAGCACTGCAATATCTTCGAGCATAGCTTTTCTTCTATCTCCAAAGCCAGGAGCTTTACATGCTGCAACTTTAACAACACCCCTCATGTTATTTACAACTAATGTTGCGAGAGCCTCACCCTCAACATCTTCTGCAATAATTAAAAGAGCTTTGCCTGCTTTTGCAACTGCTTCCAATAATGGAATTAGATCTTTTATATTTGATATTTTTTTGTCAAAAAGAAGTATGAATGGATCTTCAAGAGCAACATTCATCTTTTCTTGATTATTAATAAAGTATGGAGATAGATATCCTCTATCAAATTGCATGCCCTCTACAACATCTAGCTCATTATCAATACCACTGCCATCTTCTACAGTAATGACTCCTTCTTTACCAACTTTATCCATAGCTTCAGCTATTATTTCACCTACGTCCGTGTCGCCATTAGCTGATATTGATCCAACTTGAGCTATTGCTGAGTTATCTTTACAAGGTGTTGAAAGCTTTTCAACTTCTTTAACAGCAGCAGCTATAGCTTTATCAATTCCTCTTTTCAGATCCATTGGATTCAGTCCAGCTGAAACTGATTTTAATCCTTCATTTACTATTGCTTGTGCAAGAACAGTAGCTGTTGTTGTTCCATCACCAGCCTGATCATTTGTTTGTGAAGCTACTTCTTTAACCATTTGAGCTCCCATATTCTGAAATTTATCTTCTAATTCAATTTCTTTTGCTACTGAAACACCATCCTTGGTCACTGCGGGCGCTCCAAATGACTTATCTAAAATTACGTTTCTTCCCTTAGGGCCTAAAGTAACTTTTACTGCATCTGCAAGAGTATTAACACCTTCCAGTAATTTTGCCCTTGCCTCTTCGCTAAATTTAACATCTTTTGCTGACATATATCCTCCTATTTAACTACTCCATATATTTCACTTTCATTTAAAATGAGAAGCTCTTCCCCATCTATTTTTACGGTATTACCGCCATATTGTCCAAATATCACATGATCGCCCACTTTTAGATCGACCGGTGTGGTTTTTCCATCTTCTGATTTCTTTCCAGGACCTACAGCAACTACTTCTCCTTGTTGCGGTTTCTCAGTAGCTGAACCAGGAAGAACTATTCCTCCTGCTGATGTAGTTTCTTCATCTTGTCTTTTAACGACAACTCTATCTTGTAATGGTCTAATTTTCATATTTTGTTATCCTCCAATAACATCGTTTATTTAGGATTCAGGGTGATTTTTTCAAGTTTTTTTTCTGAAAAAAATAAAAAGCAAATCCCCCAAATACTCCTAAAGAATTGGCTATTATATCCATATACTCAAAATTCCTCAAACCTGTAATTGATTGAGCAAACTCAAGAAAAATTCCCATGGATAAAATTATCGCCATTAACACTGCTCTTTTTGTCCTTTTACTGGCTATTAAAGTGATATAAGCAAGAATTGCATATGTGAAAAAGTGGATAAACTTATCGTCAATTTGGACAGAACTTTCGCCTAGATCTACTAAAGAAAGTATGGAGATAGTCAATGCTATAGCAATAGATAGAACTTTTAATACATTGTTTGCATTCCATCTTAGTTCATCTTTATATAAAAGATATGAGAGGCATACAGCAGGTATGCCAAGAATGCCCATGGTCATAAAAAAATTATAAAAACCATATGTACTTACGATGAAACCTGAAGAACCTTTCATTAGTGTGCCTGGAATTATTACGAGAGAGGCAAGAAATGCATATTGAATTGCTGTAAATCTCCTATCAACTAAACCCACTAGAAAAGTAATAAAACATACAGCTGTAAAAGCTTGAGCAATAGTATCAAGGAAATTAATAGCGATGAAATTTCCAAAAGTCGGGTATAAGAATAAAAAAGAAAATAATACATTAGTGCATAAGACAATAATTGCACCAAGGAACATAGAGAAATTAATTTTTAGACTTTTTATACTCCATAGAGCTAATCCTGAGCCTACAAATGTTGCTGCAAAATTAAAATAACTTTTTTGTGCTAGGAATTCTGGTTTATTTAGGCCTACATCTGCGTAGAGGGCTGCTGCCATTGGTCCTAGCACGATATCTGAAATTTTATAAATACCGATAAGCACTAAAATAGTAATGATGCTCTTTTTCTGTAAGAGTTCTCCAAATGCATTAAGAAATTGACTGAAAGTATTTTGATTAGACTGTAATTCATCGACTCTTTGAGAAATTATTGTAACAAGAGGTAATGCAAACATTAGAAGTGCCAGATATAGATATATCAATGACCAATTATCTTTGCCAATTACACCATAAACTTGGGCTCCTATTAGAAATGCTCCGACTTTGTAACCAATTTGATAGATGGTTGCTAAATTTTCAGCATCAAAATATTTGTCATACTCGACCCTATACGCATCAAGAGCTATATCTTGCACCGAAGAAAAGAAATATATCAAACAAGCCAGCATGACTACTAAAACAAGTTGATCTTTTGGATTTATAAAAGATAGTGCCAGAAGGAGAAATCCTAGGACAATCTGGGATAGGAGGAGCCATGACCTCCTCAAACCAAGTAATTTATAAAGAATAGGGATTTTTAATTTGTTTACAAAAGGGGACCATAGAAAATTTAAAGCAACAATTAAGGAAGATACTGTTACTAGGCCTAAAGTTTCTTTACTGACACCTGCAGACAATAACCATAGTCCAAAAGGAATGCCTAATGCAAAACTTGGCATGGCAGCAGATATGCCTAGAAAAAGAAAATTAAATTGTGTGTTTTTTAGTCTGTTAATCATTCAATCTTTCCCAATCAAAATGTGGTCCTGGATCAATTTTACGATCTGGAGCTATGTCACTATGGCCTACTACATGATTTATTTTGTATTCTTCTTTCAATTTTAAAATAACTGGATTTATTACTTCGTACTGCTTGTCTGTAAATTCTTCTTGTACTGTGCCCTCAAGCTCAATGCCTATTGAGAAGTTATTACAATTATCCCTATCATTAAATGATGATTCCCCAGCATGCCAAGCACATTTATCAAAAGGGACAAATTGTATTATTTCTCCATTTCTTCTAATAAATAGGTGGGCAGAAACCTTTAAGTCCTCCAAGCTTTTAAAAGATGGGTGTTTGTTGCAGTCGAGTTTGTTTTGAAAAAGATCCATAACATTTGAATTAAGAAAATCACCTTCTGGCAAACTAATACAATGAATTACTATCAAATCAATTGCACATGATCTTTCAGAATGATTTGGTGATTCAATAATTTTTGCTGTATCAATAAAGTTATTTTTTATCTCAAAATTCATAACTTAGATTTTAAACTGTTGAAAAGAACAATACGAATTAGCTTTCTATAAGATCTGAAACAAACTTTGCTGCAAAAGCACCCATTGTCCAACCTAGATGGCCATGACCAGAATTATAAAATACATTTTTTCGCTTAGATTCTTTCATTACTGGTACCATGTCTGATGTCATTGGTCGTAACCCAGCCCATGGCACAAAGTTATCTGTCTTAATCTCAGGAAAACAATCATTTACCCACTTTACTAATGGGGCAATTCTTTCTTTTCTTATTTCTTTGTTCTCTCCTGCTAATTCTGCTGTTCCAGCAACTCTCAGGCGATTTCCTAATCTAGAAGAGACTATTTTATTATGATCATCTTTGATGGATACATGTGGTGCAGCATTTCTTGAAGTATCATCATCAAGATCTACAGTAATTGAATATCCTTTTACCGGGTAAATTCTAAAATCATCGCCAAATTTATTTCTAAATTCTTGTGTTTTTACTCCTGCACAAATGACAACTTTATCAAAAGGCATTTCATTCTTATCTGTAGAAATAATTGGTGCATCTAGCCCATGTATATCTTTTACTTGTTCATTAAATCTGAATGAAACTCCATATTTAGATGCCAAAATATCTCCTAGATTCACACAATATTTATGTATATCTCCAGAAGCATCTGATTCCGTATATATTGCCCCTGCTACTACTTTATTTCTATTTAATGCTGGTTCTAATTCAAAAACTTCTTCTTTTGACAATTCTTTCCACTCACAACCCATATTTTCAATCCACTCTTTTTTTGATTTGGCCTTTTCAAAATCCGTAGTTTTATCAAAAATCTGTATGGCTCCTTTTCTCGCTAAATCAAAATCAATATTTTCATTCTCAGCAATTTCAAAATATAGCTCTCTAGACTTTACTGATATTTCGAAAGCATTCTCAGAATTAACTTTGTATTTGCCTGATATAGATGTGTAGAAAAAATTTGTCATCCACATGTATTTTGCGAAAGTGTCAGCTAAATCAAAAAAATTTGGTGTCGGGTTAAATAATAGAGGTGCATCCTGTTTGAACATCCATCCAATACCTTTTTTTACGTTATCCCACTTTGTCCACATTTCAGCACTAGAAGCACTTATCTGGCCTCCATTTGAATAACTTGTATCCATTCCTGGCTGTTCGTTAGATTCGAAAACGACTACATCATGGCCTTTCTTGGCAAGGTAGTAAGCTGTATTTATTCCTAAAATACCAGCTCCTACTACAGCTATCTTCATTAATCAGATAGCTCTCTTGGCAATTTGAAAGTCATACTTTCTTTATTTTCTGATAAATTACGAACATGGTTATAGCCTAATGGCACTAAATAAGAAATTACCTCTTGAACTATATCTTCAGGAGCAGAGGCTCCAGCTGTAATACCAACAGAAGTTGCAAATTCGAGCTCATCAATCTTAATATCCGCCTTATCGTCAATCAAGAATGATTTGGTTCCGCATTTTTCTGCTAATTCCTTAAGCCTATTAGAATTTGAGCTTGTCTTTGAGCCTATAACTAATACAACCTCACATTCAAGAGATAGTTGCTTAACTGCATCTTGTCTATTTTGAGTTGCATAACAGATATCATCGGCACTTGGCCCAATAATATTAGGAAACTTGATTTTCAAAACTTCTATAAGTTCAGTTGTTTCATCTACAGACAGTGTAGTTTGAGTCACATATGCTAAAGAGTCTGACTTTATTTCTAATTCATCTATGTCTTCTTTTGTTTCTATCAAGAATATATTTGTGCCTGAATCTTTTGGATGTCTGCCTAATGTGCCCACAACTTCAGGATGACCTTTATGTCCAATTAAGACTATATCCCTACCTTTCCTTGCATGTTTCTGCACCTCAAGATGGACTTTAGTAACAAGAGGGCATGTAGCATCAAAATACATAAAATCTCTAGATTTTGCTTCATCTTCAACTTCACTACTTACTCCATGCGCGCTGAAAATAGCCACTGCATTATCTGGTATTTCGCTAATTTCTTTTACGAATTTAACCCCTTTTTTTTCTAGGCTCTCTACGACTTTTTTGTTGTGAACGACTTGATGTCTTACAAATACCGGCTCATCATATTTTTCCAATGATTTCTCGACTATATCTATAGCCCTATCAACACCGGCACAAAACCCTCTGGGATTTGCTAAAACAATTTCTTTAATCTTTTTGCTCATTTCCAATAAACCAAACAAAGATAATTATACATGCACCAATAGTTATCAAGAGATCAGCAAAGTTAAAAATAAATAAAGACATACTGCCAAGATGAAGATACAGATAGTCTGTTACAGATCCCAAAACTAGCCTTTCAATAAAATTTCCAAAACCACCTGAGATTATTAACAGTAATGCAACTTTTTGTAGCTTCTCTTTGGTATTAAAAAAGCTATAAAGTAAAAATGCTAAAGCAGCCATTATGATTAAAATTAATAGCGTGTTAATAAGTAGATTTGAAGAGCTCAAGAAACTAAAAGCTACTCCAGTATTTTTAACAACATAAAAGTCCAAAAATGATGGGATTAAGGTAAAAGAAGAGTACTCTTGGGTGTTTACGCAGTATTTAATTCCTAAGTCTATAGATAAAAGAACTAAAAAAGCACCTAAAAACTGATATTTCAATTAGAAAAAGCTCCTTGTCTCACCTTCTCCATTCATATTGTCTTCACATCTAGAGCAATGTTCCTCTGCTTTTACATCTTCAACTCTATGCCAACATCTTGAACATTTATCATATTTCGATTTTGAAACCTGAATTTTTTCTTCTTTTCCTAAATTTAATTTGCAGCCTGAAGATATAAAAAATTTATGCATCTCAGAAGACAAATGTTCTAACAATTCAAATTTTTCTTTGGTAAGGGTAATAGAAATTTCTGCATCTAATGCATTTTTTAATATATCTTTTTGTCTCTTACTCTCTATTTCTTGATAAACGGAAGATCTTAGCTCTTCCAGAACTTTAAATCTGTCTATTTCATCATTAGACGCATAGCTATTAAGATCTTCATATTCTTCTAAAAATATCTTATCTCCTTTGCCTGGGAACATTTGTTCATAAAATTCATAAGCAGTGAATGGAAGAATAGGTGAAATATTCTTCAACAAAGTAGTTAGAACTTTCTTGATTGTGAACTGAGCTGATCTTCTGCCAGTTGAATCATCTTTCATTGTGTAAAGTCTGTCTTTTATTACATCTAAATACATTCCTCCTAAATCGTTCACACAGAAATTTAATAATTTGGAAGTGATAAGGTGAAGGTTGTAGTTTTCATAATTTGCTCTTATTTCATCTTGTAAACTCTTAGTTTTATTAAGAATTATCTTATCTAAAAACAAAAGGTCTTTTTCATCGAAACTATCTTCATAATCATATAGATTGGATATCATAAAACGCATAGTATTTCTTGTTCGCCTGAACCCATCAATAGATCTATTGAGTATGTCTTTAGAAAAGGTCATTTCTCCTCTGAAATCTGTTGAGGCAATCCAAAATCTAAGAATATCAGCACCTGATTGGTCAATTACTTCTTGTGGTGTAATAACATTACCGATTGATTTTGACATTTTCTTACCCTCTTCATCTACGACAAAACCATGAGTTAAGACTGATTTGTAAGGCGCTATTCCTTTCATAGCGATAGAAGTTAAAAGAGATGATTGAAACCACCCTCTATGCTGATCACTGCCTTCAAGATAAAGATCTGACTGTGTGTTTGAACCATATAATTCATCAACAACACAAAAATGAGTTATTCCTGAATCAAACCATACATCAAATATGTCTTTAGACTTCTCATAGCTTTCTGAATCTTCGAGCTCTAAATCCATCATGTTCCAAGAATCTATACCATTATCCTTTATCGATTCAGAAACGGTATTGAAAATATTATCTTGTTCAGGGTGAGGCTCTCCTGTATTTTTGTCATAAAAAAGAGGTATGGGTATGCCCCAGTCTCTCTGTCTTGATATGCACCAATCAGGTCTATCATTGAGCATGATATTCATTCTCTCTTTACCCCATTCAGGAATAAATTTAATTTCTTCCAATGCTCTAGTTGCTCCATCCAATAATCCTGATTTAGTCATCGAAAAAAACCATTGTGGAGTAGCCATGAATGCAAGTGGAGTTTTATGTCTCCAACAATGAGGATAGCTATGAAAATATTCCCCATGATTAACCAGTGCATTAAATTCCTTTAACTTTGATATAACCTCTGGATCAACTTTTCTCACATGCATGCCAGAAAAATGCTCAACATCTTCTTTATAACAACCATTTGCTAAAACTGGGTTTTTTGCTGCCAAGCCTTCTTTGGAGCAGATATTGAAATCATCAATACCATGAGCAGGAGCGGTATGCACAAAACCTGTGCCTGTCTCTGTTGTAACATGGTCAGCTGCATAAAGAGGAGACTCTCTATCAAAGAGAGGATGCTTAAGAATCAGATCTTCTAAATCTGAGCCTTTTAATTTTATTTTGGTAGATGATACTTTCTTGTCACTCCACCTTTCGGAGCATTGTTCTTTTAATTCAGAGGCAACTAATAAAAATTCTCCATCAACTTTTAAAACTTCATAGCTAATATCTGGTTTAAAACAAACTGCCTGATTGCCAGGAATTGTCCAAGGTGTTGTTGTCCATATGACTACATGAATTTCATCATCAGTTTTATTTTCAAGCCTTTTCTTTAATTCTTTTGCTGAGTCTTTTGTGAATGCAAATTTAACATCAATAGAGCTCGAAGTTTTGTCCATGTACTCAACTTCAGCTTCCGCTAGAGCAGAGGAGCATTCTAAACACCAATGAACAGGCTTAGAACCTTTTTCAACGTGTCCATTGTGATAAATTCTAGCAAATCCATTTATTGCTTCTCCCTCAAAAGAGTAATCTAAGCTTGCATACCTATTTTCCCAATCGCCAAAGACTCCTAATCTAATGAAATCATCTTTTTGAATATCAATTTGTTCTTTTGCATATTCTCTGCACATTGCTCTGAATTCAGATTGGCTAAGTTCTCTTCTTTTTTTGCCTAATTTTTTTTCAACCTGTAGTTCAATTGGCAATCCATGACAATCCCATCCAGGAACATAGGGAGCATCAAAACCT
This sequence comes from uncultured Gammaproteobacteria bacterium, assembly GCA_913020145.1. GTDB lineage: Bacteria > Pseudomonadota > Gammaproteobacteria > Magnimaribacterales > TMED112 > TMED112. The sequence goes on from CAJWAI010000019.1 coordinate 12,183, forward strand.
TCTAGTGATTTTGATCTTATTACTATATCTTTTAAAACTTTATTTACCGCATGCCCTATATGAATTTTTCCGTTTGCATATGGTGGTCCGTCATGAAGAATAAACTTTTCTTTTCCAGAATTATGCTTTCTTATCTTTTGATAGACGTTTCTTTTAGACCATTCTTCCAACATCTTAGGCTCTCTTTCATTAAGGCTTGCCTTCATTGGAATTTCGGTCTTTGGTAAATTTAATTTTTGGTCTTTCTTCTCACTCATAATTTTTTAGTAGATTTTCTGCTTTTTCCCTGTCCTTCTGAATCTGATTTTTAAGGTCATCAATAGAATCAAACTTGATTTGATCTCTAATTTTACATAAAAACTCAATACTTAATATCTCATCATAGATATTTTTGTCGAAATCTAAAATATGAGCTTCCAATGACTGTCGATAGTCATTAAAAGTTGGCTTGGGGCCGAAATTAACGATACAGAAGTAATTCTTTTGATTTATATTCGTTTTACATAGAAAGACGCCACTAAAACAAAAATCTACATTATCAATATCTATGTTTGCTGTTGGAGTAGATATTCTTTTACCAATGTTTTTTCCAGAAATAACTTTTCCTGTTATTTGATATGGTCTTTGTAGAAGTTCAGATACATGGCTGAAGTCTCCTTTCTCTAAATAAGATCTAATAAGAGTACTGCTAATTTTATTTTCTCTATACAGAACGTCTTCAGCAATATCCAACACAATGTTATGCTTTGCACAAAGGTCTTTCAAAGTAGAGATATCTCCAGTTCTATCTATACCAAATTTAAAGTCTTCACCTACAATTAAATACCCTACCTCTGCATTTAGCATATATTTTCGAAAAAATTCTTCAGCGGTCAAACTTCTAAAAACTTCATCAAATTTTATTGAATCGATTGAATCAATATTTAGATCATTTAAGAGGTTAATTTTATCTTCATTTGCAAGTATTCTTTTTTTATCTCTTTTGAAATACTCAAAAGGATAAGGATTAAAGGTAATAACCTTTGATTTAATATTATTTTTTTGGGCATAAGACAGAACATGCGATATTAATCTCATATGACCTTTATGAATTCCATCAAAGTTTCCTATTGTTGCGCTAAATTTACCTTGCATAAGATATCCCTTTATTAATTTTATATATAAATAATAAACTTATAAGCCAAGAGAGAGTGGCAGCACAAGTGGTCGCTAAAGCAAGACCAACATGCCCAAGATCATACATAAATATAAATACATAATTTAAGATCAAGTTTGTTAAAAGTGATATGAACCCAATTATTAGAACAAACTTAGTTTTAGAAGCAGCAAAAAATACGCTATTGAAAAATTTAGAGCTTAGAAGAAAGGGTAAAGCGTAGGAATAAGCAACTAAACTAGATGCTGTCATTTGAACATCATTGGAATTAAATTCCCCGCGCATAAATAAAAGCTCGATTACTTGAGTGGATAGCAATATATAAAAAATGCCACTAAATAGTCCTATTAGAAAAGTCGAAGAGAAACCTTTTTGTAAAACTTTTCTAAATTCACTTTTGTCTTTTTTCAATATTGTTTCAGTCAGATCAGGCAGTGCTACAAGTGCAATAGCGACTCCAAATAATCCCATTGGGAATTGTATCAATCTGTCGGAAAGATAAAGCCAGGTTGGACTTCCTGTAATAAGAAATGATGCATAAATCGTATCTACAAGTACATTTAATTGATATATTCCCGCTGCAAATATTGCTGGTAGAAACCTTGAGAAGAAAATTCGTAATAATTTCTTGTTGAAAGAAAAATTAAAGTTTGGCATATATCCTAAATAGACTGAAACTGAAAAATTTAAGACGAGTTGCAGTAACCCTGCAACAAGCACTGACAATCCAATAATACTGAGAGTTAACTCATTTGAATAAAGAGCAAAAACTATCAAAGTTAAATTAAACAAAATAGGAGTAGCTGCTACAAATTGAAAATATTTTTTTGAATTCTGAATTGCGCCAAAGAAAGCTACTAATGAAATTAAAAATATATATGGAAAAACAAGTTGTAAAAAGCTGGTTGCAGCTAAATATTTCTCTGGGTCATTACTAAAACCAGGAGCAAATATATCAATGAATAAGTTAGGGAATATTAAAACAAAACTTACAAATATAACTAATGAAGCAAAAAGGATAGTAAAGATTTGATTTAGAAAATCTTTTGCATGCTCTCTCGCTTCTATAATGCTTGGTGTTAAGGACTGTGATAATGCGCCCTCACCAAAGAAGCTCCTGAAAACATTAGGAATCTTGAATACTACGACAAAAACATCATGAATTGCACTAGCACCCAGCATTGCTGCGAAAATTAAATCTCTAATGTAACCAAATACACGTGAAATTAGAGTAAAAAATGAGAACCCTATAGAAGATTTCCAAAAATTTGATATTTTCAATTACTTATTCTCTGAGTCAAAATCTAACGATATTGAGTTTACACAATATCTAAGTCCTGTTTTATCTTTTGGGCCATCTTCAAAAACATGCCCCAAATGTCCTTCACAATTTGCGCATAGTATTTCAGTTCTTGGGCGTCCAAAAATTGAGTTGTCTTCTTTATATATTATTGCTTCTTCGTTAACTGCTTCAAAAAAACTTGGCCAACCACAGCCCGCATCATATTTTGATTCAGATTTGAATAACTCAGCTTTGCAATTTTTGCATTTGTATACACCATCCTCAAAAAATGTATCAAATTTTCCTGAGAATGGTCTCTCAGTACCTTTATCCTTTAAAACATATAGCTCTTCTTGAGTCAGTTTGTCATTTATTTCTTTCATATGTTTGTTTAATTGTACTATTTTTGGCTATCTTGGACTGTAAATCCAAGCATCTCAAGAGAGATTCGATCAGCATCATTATCACAGCCTTTAATGATTATCTGAGAGTAACCAATTCTATTATTGTAATTATCGCGGATCTTTTTGAAATCAGTACTTTCAAAATGATCTAGTTTGGGATTATAAGTATCTAGCATTAAAGAAACCGGCAAGCCAAATTCTTTGATATCTTCATCAAAAACGTTTTTATCAAAATTTACAATTTTATTTTTTAATATGTTCTTTTTCTCAGTATTATTAGTTCCTAAAAAATTATTTATATGATCAGATGCCATTTTCGTCATCTGGTATCGGGCATATTGAGAATGTCCAGCTATATGTGGGGTTCCAAATAAATTCTTTTCTAAAAAATCTTTGTTTATATTTGGCTCATTTGCAAAAACATCTGAAATCAATCGAATATGATGTTGTTCAGTATCAAGTCCTAAAAAATCTTCTTCAGACACCACGCCTCCTCTAGATGTATTGATAATTATTGCTCCATCTATACACATTTTAAATTTGGAAGAGGAAAAAAGTTTTTCGGTATGGTGTTCTGACTCCAAGGCTGTTGTATAAGGAACATGTAATGAGATAAGAGAATATCCTTCTAGATCTTCACTACTATTAGTACTCCATTTATACGGATCATAAGAATTAATATTAAAATCAAAATATTCAAGAGTCTTGTATACGCCTTCACCTATGTTTCCGCAACCTATTATTAGAGCAGAATCGGTTTTGGTAAACTTTTCTTCTTGCAACATTAGCGCTACAGCAGAAAAGATGTATTCCCTCACAGCAATAGCATTAGCTCCAGTAGAAAATGCATAGGGAATTTTCATCTTATCCAATTTTTCCTTATCAATATGATCCTCTCCGGTTGAAGCTGAACATAAAAACTTAATACTTTTTGGAATTTTCTTTCCATGAGTTTTATATGTAGACCTTACAATAACCACTGAATCTTCTGTTACATTCTCAATCTCAAAATCTTCATCGGAGAAATATTTGATCTGATCAATATGGTCGGCAAAAAAATGCTCTATATATGGAATATTTTTATCTATGAGGATTTTCATTGTTTTGGCCAAAAAATCGATTTTATCCAACCTAGAAAAGAGTTAGGTTTTAACATCTTTTCCTCTATTGATAGGAGATCCAATAAATATGTTGATGATTCAGTAAATAGACTTTCTCTGGTTTTAAATTCTTCTTTATCTAACTTGCGGATCTCTTTAGCTGGATTGCCTGCATAAACTACGTTAGCCGGCACTTTTCCGCTCACCACAGACCCAGCACCAATTATAGAATTCTCTCCAATCTCGCTTCCTTTAAGAATTATTGATCTTTCGCCTATCCAAACATTTTTAGCAATTGTTACTGGTAAGGTTTTGGCAACGTAATCCGTCCTGTCATATATGCCATGCCAATCTGAATCTGTTATCACTACATCAGAAGCAATCATAGTTGAATCCCCGATAGTGATACTTTCTGCAGACCTAATACTTGTTCCAGGTGAAATAAGTATGTATTTACCTAAATTAATTTCTCCACTGATCTTATCTGTTTGCCAAGCTGAAAGATCAATTCTTTTATCGGGAGCACAGATTAATGTTGCATAATCTTCTATGGATATATTCTCGCCAAATACCTTTAGGTGTTGTGGGTTAAGAACCATTACATTTTTTCCAAAATGTTTAAACCTTGGTTTCAAAAAATGATGTAGATAAAAAGAACTGAATGAATTAAACAGTTGCTTTAGCCAAA
>CAJWAI010000020.1 GCA_913020145.1 uncultured Gammaproteobacteria bacterium
CAGCGGATCTAAGCGAGAACATAGACAAACATAAAGCAAAATACGACAAGCTTGCTTTAGATATGTGGGAGCTAGCTGAAATGGGCTATCTAGAGACCGAAAGCTCAAAATTAATGCAAGATGTGCTCAAGGAAGCAGGTTTTACCATTAAATCGGGTGTAGCAGGCATTCCCACTGCTTTTATAGCAGAATATAGCCAAGGTGGACCGGTTATAGGGATATTGGCCGAATACGACGCTTTACCAGGTTTATCACAGAACAATACACCCTATAGAGAAAGTGTCGGCGGAGATGCCGGACATGCTTGTGGGCATCATCTTTTTGGTGCTGCATCCACTCATGCTGCTGTTGCTTTAAGATACTGGCTTGAAAGGACTAATACCCCTGGAACGATAAGACTTTACGGTACACCTGCAGAAGAAGGAGGTAGTGGTAAGGTATATATTGCCAGAGATGGATACTTTGAAGATGTAGATATAGTGCTACATTGGCATCCTGACGATAGTAATAGAGTTGGCTTTGGTACAAGTAATGGCAATAGATCAGCACGATTTACCTTCAATGGAATCTCAAGTCACGCAGCTGGTGCACCACAAAATGGTCGTTCAGCATTAGATGGAGTTGAAGCCATGAACATGATGGTAAATATGATGCGTGAACATATGGATGAAGAAGCACGAATTCACTATGTCATTACCAAAGGAGGACTTGCCCCAAATGTTGTTCCTGATATAGCAGAAGTCTATTACTACGTTCGTCATCCTAACCCTGATGGAGTTAGAGCCTTATTTGAAAGAGTGGTTAAGACTGCCAATGGGGCAGCAGAAGGAACAGAGACAAAAATGTCTTATGAAATTATGCATGGTAATTATCCTGTGATGGCAAATGAAGTACTTTCCAGATTAGCTGATCAAGAGCTACATAAATTAGGCGGTGCAAGTTTAAGTTACACCAAAGAAGAACAAGAATTTGCTGAAGAGTTATATCAAACACTTGTTAATCCCGATGCACAGATTGGTGATCAAACTACAATTCAGCCAATGGTTTATGTTCAAGGGAAAGGTTCAACTGATGTTGGTGATGTATCTTGGATGGTGCCTACAACTGGAGTTAGGATTGCAACTTGGGTGCCTGGAACGTCAGCCCATTCATGGCAAGCTGTTGCCGCTGGAGGCACATCTATAGGAACTAACGGATCTCATTTAGCAGCTAAAGCTTTAGCCAATACAGCTTTAAAATTATATGAGAATCCAGAGCTAATCGAAGCAGCATGGAAAGAACATAAAATGAATGTAGGCGATCACGAATACAATTCACTGTTAGGCGATAGAAAGCCACCTCTCGATTATAGAAAATGATAGTCCAAGGAAGATGTCAGTGCGATCAAGTTAATTATGAATTTGATACAGAAAAAATAATTTCTGCGCACCATTGTCATTGTAAAGATTGCCAGAGAGCTACAGGTTGCGGCAAAGCCACAATCATCTACATACCAAATAAAAAGCTAAAAATTGATGGAGATGTAAAATTCTATGAAAGCAAAGGAAGCATGGGCACTACAATTAGAAGAGGTTTTTGTGACAACTGTGGTTCTGGAATAGTCAGTTATGCCAAAGAACTTCCAATGATAAAATTCATCAAAGCAGGCACTTTAGATGATTCAAGTTGGCTTAAAGTAGAGTCTAGCTTCTTCGCCAAATCTTCTGCAGATTGGAATGCTCCCGATGAAAACATTAAAAGTTTTGAAGGAAATCCTGATATGCTTTCAAATATTAAAAACGTATTTAAGTCTCTGTAATTAAATGTCTAATTATTCATCTTATATCGGGATAGTTGGTGGTGGAATCTCAGGATTAACTGCAGGCTGCACATTACTTGAACAAGGTCATAAAGCTGTAATTTTTGAGAGATCTAAGCAACTTAATGAACATGGTGCAGGCATCTCTGTCTCACCAAATGCAATACGTATACTAGACAAATTAGATTTAAAAAATAAGTTTATTGAAACATCGTTCTCCCCAAAAAAGTTCATATTTCATTATAAAAATAAGAAGATTGGAGAGATAAATGGCGATAAAGAATTCATAACATCTACAAGACAAAATTTACTGCAAATTCTCTACGATAGATACATTAAACTGGGTGGTGAAATCTTTTTTAATCATGATTTTAAAGATCTAGATCAAAACAAAGTCCAATTAAATTTTAAAAATAATCTTAGATATAACGTTAAGCATGTATTAGGGTGTGACGGAATTAAATCACCTATCAGAGAAGAATACTTTCCAAATTCAGGAGAACCTGTCTACAGTGGTTACCACGCATGGCGTGCCACGGGCACAGGGAAATTAGTAGATGGAAAATTTCATTTGGGTAATGGCAAACATATTGTGTTTTACCCAGCAAATGAAAAGGGAGAAATTAGCATGACAGCTGTTGTTAAGAATAAAGATTCTGTAAATGATTCGTGGAGATCATTAGGTTCTAAAGTAGAAATGCTTAACGATTTTAAGACATTTGATCAAGAAATATTTTCGATGATAGATTCAAGCAAAGATATTTATAAATGGGGAATTTATACAAGACCTCCACTAAATTCAATCTACATCAAAAATATTACCCTATTGGGGGATGCTGCACATCCCATGGTACCTTTTCTGGGTCAAGGCGGTTGTATGGCTATAGAAGACGGATATACATTTGGAATGCTAGTCGACAAGTATCAGGGTAATTTCAGAATCGTCCAGCAGCACTACGAAAAAATTAGACTGAAAAGAACTAATAAGATTCAAGCGCAATCTTTACTGCAAGGAAAAATATACCATTTAACAAATCCTCTAATAGTTTTTTTTAGGAACATGTTCATTCGGTACACTTCAGTTGCAAAAACGAACATGAAAAAAATATGGAATTACGATGTAGATGCTGAAATAAAAAAGCTAGATAATGCTTAGCTAAGTACCAAGATAGATAAATTTAAAATTGATGCAAAAGTAATCCATAAGATATAAGGGGTATAAAGCATCAAACTCAACCAAGCTTGCTTTTCTCTTAATTGTTTCATTATCAAAATATTTAAGAAAATCAGAACTACAATATCAAGAAAAGCTAATCCAATACTTTGGAATGCAAAGAATATCCAGCTCCACAGACCATTAACAACAAGTTGTAAAAAATATAATTTATAAATTGTTTTAGCATTGAGAAAACTAACGATAGACATCAGAAGATATAAAATTGGCCACACAATACCAAAAAGATAATTTGGTGGATTGAAGCTAGGTTTACTTAAACTCTCATACCAAGACCAATCTGTATAGTAAGTCGATAGACCACCAAGCCATGCAGCAAAAAAAGTTAGTATAGGTAAAGATACTTTTAGCAAAAGATTTTTAGTCATTAATTATTCCATTTGTATCGTATTGCTTTAGAAAGTTCCAAATAGCTGAAGCAGCATGAATATCATCATTAGGCATGCTTGGCCATGAGTGACCAAAATTGGTCAGATACCACAGATGAACTTCAACACCGACGAGACATTGAGAATAGTAACTAACTTCACCCGTTGATCCATCTCCATTTGTATCTGGGACTTCTTCAACAACTAGGGAATTACACATGTTGTAGGTATCCCAATAATCCATGACATCAGGAATAGGCTTCATAATACTGTTACCCGCATAAGGAACTGTAGTATCTGAACTGCCATGTATTTGTAGGACTGATGTTGGGTGTATGGGACTGCAAGAATTATAGGTCTGATTCGTCATCGAACCAGTAACTGATGCTATAGCAGCTATTTTTGAGCTTAGATTACATGCCAGGTGGTAGCTCATAAAACCACCATTAGACATACCAGTTGAATAAACTCTATCCAAGTTGATATTGTAATTAGCTCCGAACCAATCAATTAAACTTTCAATAAAATCTACGTCATCTGTTGTACTGCCTATAGTCCAACCACCTACATTCCAGTGAGTTTGGCCAGTGGTATTTAGAATAGAACCCTGAGGATAGATAACCATAAAATTATCTTGATCTGCTAAGGGCTGAAAACCTGTATAACCTAGATTCCATATGGCCCGACTGGTATAGCCATGTAAGCTAAATAGTAGAGGAACAGGTTCTGAGCTCTCCGAATAGCTTTCTGGTATATACACATAGAGCTGTCTCTCTAGCCCCTGCCTATTCATAGTGCAGTAATAAAGATTTCCTGAACTTAGACTACATTCAGGATCTGTATTGGGAGCTGGAGTGGGTGCAGGTGTGGGGGCTGGTGTTGGTGCTGGTGTTGGTGCTGGTGTTGGTTGTGGTGCTGGATCATAACTACTACCTCCCCCTCCTCCGCCACATGACGCCAAAAAAAGAACAGTTACTGCTACCCAGAAACTCTTAATAAATTTATTCATTTATTTTCATTATAGAGGCAAATATACAACAGTGTTTGTGGAGAGAATCATTATAAAAATTAAACAAGTAATTATGGGGCCTAAGTAGACACGACCAGTCATTTGAAAAAATATTCTATTGAAGTAAGGCAAAATAAACATTATTGGTACTATTCCAAATAAAAGATTTACGCTTAACCAATCAGTATTATTTGTACTCCAATAGACCGTCCCTGTTGTCGCAAATACAAAATATTGAATGACAATAATAAGCATTAAGCCTGCTGAGTTAGCAAATCCTGCTATTAATCTAGAAAGCCATTCAGGTTGACCCTTAAAGCGCATAGCACCATTTACTCTTAATGAATTCGAGAAGAAAAATACAAAAAAGAAAGGGAAGTACATAGCTAGCACTAATAGCATTTCAGGCTGAAAGATTCTTACACCCATGAACCAAAATCTATAGTCAATATGGAAGAGAAAATAAATTGTATAGAGAATAAAGTAGTAAATAAAAAAGACTGTAAGTCCAAGTAGTATTGTTTTTAATAGATCGCTCTTAGTAATATCAAGCCCCCAAGAAGCTTTCTTTACACCATGATTTTTGCCAAAAAGGTGATAACTAAGGAAAAATAGTATGAATCCAATAGTCCCATTTAAAAGGGCCCATAGCATTACTGGATTATTCATTCTTTGAGGAAAGAACCAAGTTAGTTCTCTATTTGCTGCTGTTGGAAACAATTGCTTAGCAACATCTACCATTGGAATAAATGTGATGCAAGCTATTGTGGCACCGATTATAAAAATTAACCAAAAAATAACTTTGCCTGGGTTGGATTGTTGAGGTAAAGCCGGAGGAATTTTTTTAACTATTGATGAAAAATAATTAAATCCTAATAAAAATCTGGTTAATGGAATTACTAGTAAGAAACCAACAATCATATTTATCAAAGTAAATAATTCTTTCCATTGCCAAATTTGATCGTAGGGATCTAATTTAATAGGAGAATCAAAAACTTTATCAAAGTAACTTAGTTGATTGGCATTTGCTTCACTATTGTAGGGTTGAAAAGGATGTAATAAGGGCTCATTAAAAACGACTCGCAATGTATTACTATCCATGCTGCCATAGTACTTCCCTAATTCAACCATACTTATATGATCTTCTTCAATTAATCCACTGTTAACTGCAGTTATTGATTCAGGGGCAATCCTCATATCTGCTGCATCCCATCCTTCAAGTTCGTTTCTAAAAGCACCTTCATCATAGAGAGCGTAACTAATACCCATATTAGACTTTGCTGGCTCTAAAATATCCTCTCTAAGTGTGAGTACATAACCAGATATATAGATTGAATGAAGCTTACTTGCGGTATTTTCTTTGGCTGCTTGTTTACCAAAATAATTTGCTCCTCTTATGGCAGCATTACCTCCCATTGAGTGCCCTGTAGTACCCAATAAATTTTTATTTACATAATTAAAATCTTCGGACGAATGAACATGTTCAATTAAGGCAAACATTCCATATCCCTGAGTAGTGGCCGCTATTCTGCTTGATGAAGAGCTAGATAGGCCTTGAGCATAGGGATCAATTAAAGCAACTACATGCCCTCTTCTAGACAGCTCAATTGCAATATTAGAGAGTGCTTCTTTGGATCTTTGAAACCCAGGAATGATAGCTATAAAGGGAGACTTGGATTCTACTGTAGCAACTTCAGGTTTATATAAGTCGTAGTAGATATATTGACCATTACCAGTATCAAGCTTCTGTAAACTTATATCAGTTTTACCAAAATTATTTTGTATTAGAGAAGCAAAAAAACTGCTAATTAATAGAACAGCAAGACAGTAATGTAATTTCATTTAAATACTATAAATGAAAACCCCGACCTCTATGAGGTCGGGGCAATTAAAATGACTTATTATTTAAGTCTCCAACCTACCCATGTAGATGGCGTGTCACAAGTCATATGGTTCCATCTTTCTCGTTCAGTTTCTGAACCATAAGATTTTTCCCAAAATATATCATTATTAGCACCTCTAGCTTCTAAGCTTGGAGAAGCAGCACTAACCCAAAAGTCTGGTGTTTCTCCTCGATCAGAACCAGCTCCAGGATAAATATATCTGAAACCACCTTCAGCACCATTTGCATAATGTTCCATCGAAAATTTAGCCTGTGCTTCTCTCATAGCCACTGGGTCTGCACCTTCAATATATTTGCATGGCCAGTAATCTACTACAAATGCATCATAAAGCTCATCTGATGATGATGGTCCTACTCTTTGAAATGCCTCAGATGATTCACATTCCATTGGACTTTCAGGAAAATTATCATCTGCACTCATTAATTGAAACATTTTATCGTTAAAAGCGCCCTTGGCTTTCCTAGATGGTGCATGGGCAACGAACATCATGTCATGACCACCGGTCATCTCCTCATTTGCGTAATAAGGCCAAAGTGCGACTATTCCAACTTCATTTTCAAATGAATTAGCTAGCTCTAGATATGCTTGGACATTTTCTCCAAACATTTTTTCTGCATCAGCATCAGCGAGACCATCCTTTACACTACAGTATGTATATTCAGCGATAACATTTGTATACATTTCATCATGGTTGTCTCCCCAAGCAAAAGTACTTAAAAATATTAATAATAAAATTCTCATTTTTCCTCCTATTAATTTGCGAATGTATTGTAGAGCCACTCAACTCTGTAGGTTGATTGAGAGCCACAGGTTGCGTTTGCTCTAAATTCATCCCAGTAACCTTTTTCGTTCATCATTGCCCTATATTCAGGATAGCTAGCAACGATATCACTTCTCTTTTTAGCGCTGTAATAATGGCGCATGATAATGAAGTCATAATCTGTATCAGGGCTAGCACCTCTATATGGCATTAAATAATGCACACCATAGCCTGCTCTATTACCCATTTCGATTTCACTTGCTTCAACTTTGGCATTAAGATCCAAAAGGTTTTCCATGGTGCCACCAGTTACAAAGCTACATCTTTGAAAATCAACAAACTTAAATCTGTCCCTTTCATCTTGAGGTATTCTGATACCACGCGCTCTAACTCCTCTCATAGAGATACTCCTTTTAGTTTCGACAGCTTGGCCATCAAATTCACTATTTTCAGCAGCCCAAGCAGGATATTCATTCATATATGCTCCCCACTCTTTGTATTGTTCTTGGCCATCTGGCCAATAACCATATTCGATGATGTCGTATTTTCTTTCGCCAGACCATATTGGTACAAACAAAGATCTGCCATACTGAAGACCTTTTTCCTCAAGAAACTTTTTGTATTCCATGTTCTGAGCTTTAACGTCTTCGTATGATTTACCTTCTTGTATATCACCAAAGAAGAACTCAGCTCTATATGTATATTGTTCAGATGTTTCAGCAACGATACCGAAAGAAAGAACACTAAATAAAAAAATATATACAAATCTCATTTATTCTCCTATTCAACAAAAACTGTATGATTTTTACCTTCATCAACTACTCTAATTACAAGTAGATCAGTACAGGCATTACCTAGATCTGGAGCATCATCTTCGCCCCCATGGACCCAATCAGTTCTCTCAAACCAATATTCACCTTTGGTATAGTTTTTCCATTCTCCAGTAGACTTAGATTGAGATACGCCATCTAATACATAAACTAATGTGCCAGCTGCTGGATGAAAGTGTTTAGGTGTAGTGCCAGCAGAACAAGTTGAACGTTTTTCAACATAAAGTTCCATGCCACCATCTAAATTGAATACTTCAGATGACAATAAACCTTCAAATGTAGGTTGCTCATGATCATCAGCTGAAAGTAGAAACGAAGTAAAAAGTATCATAAATAATAGTCTCATTTATCCTCCTATAAAGTTTTATATTTATCGATTAACAATTAATGAGAATGATTCTCATTAAAAAAATATAGCATAGTAATATTAATTAACAACGTAATTTAATAATAAAAAATAAATTGTCACAAAAATGTAATAAAACTACACATATACATAGAAAGTCCTTTTATTCTTTTGTGTTAAGGTAAGAGTTCATGAAATCATATTTAAGGTATCTGGTTGAGTTTCTTGTCATTATTACAGGTGTTGTTCTGTCATTTTATCTAGATGATTTAAGGCAATTAAATGAAAAGAAAGGCTATAAAGACACCCTTATTGAGGAGTTGCTTGTAACCTCACAAGAAGATTTAAAGCAAATTAATAAAATTACTGAAGACCTTAATAAAGTGCAGGTATATGTCGATGATTTTTTAAACGATTTAAGCGATGGTGCAAAAAGTCTTACAGACGATCAGGTAGCGGAAAAATATTTATTTATAGTTCAAAAAATGAGTGTTTCTTTCTTTCCACAGAATGGAACTTTTAATCAACTTATATCAACAGGATCACTGGACTTGATAGACTCTAAAGAATTTCGAAGAGTGCTCTTGAACAATTACACACACTACTATGAAAGAAATAGCGCAAACAACAGAACGCTTGATGATTTATACCTGGCTTTTGGTGCAAATATCGATCCATTTATAACCGTTGTAGCTATTGAAGAAGAAGATGCTTCATTCATCTATTCAGATATGGTTGTTGAATCACATGACATAGATGAGACTTTTTATCTATCAAATACATTTAAGGCCTATTTGCTTACTGCCAAATCTATGGTGGGTAAAAACATAGATATGTTAGAAATTTTCAGCAAGAGCTATGGCGAAATTATAGCCCTTGCCAACGAAGAAATTAATTAATTACCAACCGCAACTTCTGCCTTGATTTTTCTCATCTAACCATTCTTTTAGTGGAGCATAATAATTGAGCATAGAAGTTCCACTTAATTCTCTTGTTCCGATGATGTTCTCTAGAGCATCTTGCCATGGCTTACTTTGACCTAAACTAAGCATAGCTCTTAAGCTGTCACCAGCTACCTCATTGTTATAAATGGAACACTCATGTAGTGGTCCATCAAAGCCAATTTGTTCACAGAGAGACTCGTGGAATTGGTATTGCAGTATACGAGCCAAGTAATACCTAGTATATGGTGTATTGCCTGGAACATGATATTTTGCTCCGGGATCAAAGGCATCAGCTGGCCTATCATTTGGAGCTTTAACACCCTGATATTTTTCTCTAAGCTCCCACCAATAATCATTAAGCTCATCATCCGATAGGTCGCCATTAAATACAGCCATTCTCCATTTATCAAGCATCAGTGTCCAAGGAGTTGCAACAACGCTATCGAGTGCCTTTTTCATTAAGAATGCTACTTCATTCTGTTTTGCAGATTCTGCTTCTTCTGATGTCGCAAAACCAATCTGCTCTAAATAATTAGGCGTAATAGATAAAGTTAATAAGTCTCCTACAGCTTCATGGAAACCATCATTTGCTCCACGTTGGAATACAACTGGTTGATCTTTATAAGCTTGATAGTAAAAAATATGACCAAGTTCATGATGTATGGTTGAAAAGTCTTCTTCATTTTTATCAATACACATTTTTATTCTTAGATCTTGGTTTGCCGAATCAATGTCCCATGCACTCGCATGACAGACAACACCACGATCTACAGGCTTAATAAATAATGACCTTTCCCAAAAAGTATCCGACAGAGGCTCAAAACCTAAACTAAGGAAAAAGTCTTCTGATATCTCAACCATTTCAATTTCAGTTAAGCCCTTATCTTCTATAACCTTAGTTATATTAATTGGTTTTCCAGTTGACTCTTCTTGGTATGCAATATCATAAATATTCGCCCATGATTGAGCCCACATATTTCCAAGAATATGTGCTGGTATTGACCCCTCATTCTCAACTACTTCATCACCATAAAAGTCATTTAATTCTGCCCTTACATGGCATTGAAGTGCTTCATAGAGTGGTTTTAAATCTTCATAGACTCTGTCTACTGTTTCTGAAAATTCACTCGCAGGCATATCGTACTGACTGAACCATAAATCAGATAAACCATCAAAGCCTAGATCTTGTGCTCCTTGATTACCTATATCAACCATTCTTAAGTACTTAGCTTTCATAGGCTTACCAATCTCTCTCCATCCACTCCAAGCTTTTAGCAATTCATCAGGGCTTCTTGAGTTATCTATGATGTTTTCAAAGGCTTCTAAGTCATAACAATCATCTTCAGCAAAACAATGTGAACCACTACCATACATGGATTCAAGTTCAGTCATTATTGAGGCCATTTCACCGGCAAGCTCATCATCTAATGGAGGCGGCATAACAAAGCCATTTTTAATTATATTCAAAGCTCTTCTATCAGATGCATCTAAATCTAGATCGTCAAAAGTTGATGCAGTTCTCGCTTGTTCTAAAGCTTCTAATGTGCCTCTTTTACTAAAGTCAGCTGCAACTTTTTGTGAGTCATAAGTAATAAAGTTTGATTGAATCCAAAATGCAGATGAGTATACGGGCCCTTCTGTTTTTGCTTTTTCTTCAACCTCAGCTAAAAAGTCTTTAGCATCCTGTTCTGTTACGGTATCTGCTCCATCTGAGCAGCTTAAAATAAGTAGTAAAGATAATGTTATTGATAGATATTTAGACATGAAAAAATTATATCACAATGAAAATTGCGAAAATTAATTACTGCTTTATAGTTAATAAATGAGTTCTGTAAGTCTATTTCTGCATATGGGGATTCTTATGGCTTTGTTTCTTAGTTTTAATGAAAAGGATAAAAGCCGAAAAAATTTATACCTGGTAGTAGCAGTCATATTATTTGGGCTCACTTTTTTTATTAGATAGGAGTACAAATGAAAAACATATTAATGGTATTGGCTTTAGCAAGTATTAGTGCATGTACATATGCAGATGCAGATGAATGGCCAGATAAAGAATGCAACGATTATAGTGCTTACATTGGTTTCTTAGTGGCAGCATCAGTCGCCACTATGGAAGAAGCAAGTGAAGCTAAAGAAGCAGGAGACAAAGCAGTTTCTGAAGAGCAGTTTATGGCAACTCATATGCTTGCTGAACAAGCGGCCAATCACACTAAAGTATTTAATACTTTTTGCGATTAAGGTCAGAAAATACATATTTATAGCCATTTAAAGCATTTTTTAAGCAATAAATGGCGAAAATATCGATATTGCTATATCTATGTGGCTCTTTCTGCCATATAGTTGAAAACATTATAAGGAGGCCAGATGCAAAAAGGAGTCGTAAAGTTCTTTAACAATTCAAAAGGTTACGGTTTTATTGCACCTGAAGACGGTTCTAAAGATGTATTCGTACACATTAGTGCACTTCAAAAAAGTGGACTAGAAAGTTTAGATGAGAATGACAATGTTGAATTCTCAACTGAAGAATACAATGGAAGAGTTGGCGTAGGTGAAATAAAACTAGTCTAGATTACTTTCTAACACATTGAGAATTATCTAAATAGCAGATATATGAAGTTGAGCTGTCATTTGCTGGCAGGTCAGGTAATGCGCTATTGTCGCAATTAGCTTCCTCTGCTTTAATGAAGTCATATTCTTCTTGATCAAAATAGATATTGTTTATATGTTTTACTTCCACCCATTTTTTTAGGTAAGTGCAATGATATCCAGTATTATTTGGCATCCAATCCGTTGGATCTGAACTGCCTTTAGATTGGTTCGAGCTAGCACCTACAGCTAAGAATTCGTGGGAAGTCTCAGGCAAGGTACCAGGGAATTTATTGCCGGTATTTGCAAAGTATCTTTTTTCCGTAGAAGTGAAGGCATAAGCACCACTATTATGAGCCTCAAATAAGGCTACAACATGATCAATTTGCACATCTGAAGCGCTATAGTAGTAAGTGTCATCATAGGCGTCATACCATTTACCAGTGAGGATTAGACAACCATCATCTCTATAGACTAATGGATTAGATACATCATCATCTATATGTTGTGCTATTAAAACTTCATGTCTATTAGATAGACAGTCATTATCAGTATCATCCCAAGTTGGATATTGGGAATCTCTATCATATTCATCAGCATTAACAGTGCCGATATATACTTGTTTATTAAATAATGTTGTTGGTGTCGGAGCAGGTGTAGGTGCTGGAGTTGGAGCAGGTGTAGGTGCCGGCGTCGGTTCCGGTTCTGGTTCAGAAGAAGAGCTCCCCCCTCCTCCACAAGAAGCCACAAAAATTATAGTAAATAGTACTGAGAATAGTTTTTTAACTTCCATCTAATTTATTTTACTTAATGATAGGAAAAAGACTACTTTATGAAATAAATTTTATGCATAGTATTTGAAAACATTTACAATAATCACATGGATGGACTTTATGTATTACTGGGCTGCTTAGTATTTTTTACTATCTATATTTTTCTTGAAGCAAGGCCTAAAGGACTATCTATAAAGAATCTTTTTAAAAAGGATAAAGACTAGATTTGGCTAAAGTACACTTTCATTATTCAACTATGAATGCAGGTAAATCTACTTCTCTACTGCAATCAAATCACAACTATGAAGTACGAGGATTAAAAACTTACCTTTTTACACCAAAAGCAGATGCAGACATTTATCACGGCTCTATACATTCACGTTTAGGTTTAGAAAAGAAGGCCAATATATTTGAAGAATCATTTGAATTTGATAAATACTTTCTTGATAAAAAAGATGAAAAAATTGCATGCATCTTAGTTGATGAAGCTCAATTTTTAACAAGCAAACAAGTAAAAGAGCTATGTTTAGTTTGCGATAAATTAAATATACCTGTCATGTGTTATGGCATTCGAACAGACTTCAGGGGTGATTTATTTTCAGGTAGTGCAGCTCTACTAGCGTATGCTGATACATTAGTGGAGTTAAAGACTATTTGTGAGTATGAAGGGTGTGCACGAAAAGCCACCATGATAGCTAGATATACAGATGGGAAGATAGTTACAGAAGGACAACAAATTGATATTGGTGGAGATAAATATAAAGTTTTTTGTAGAAAGCACTACAGAAAATTAACTAATCTTATCTAAACAAACATACCAGCAACTAAGCCAGTTAAACAAGACGCCAATGTAGCACCGACAAGAGCTTTACCAGAAACTTGGATTAGATCTGGTATTCTTTCAGGCGCCATAGATCCAATACCAGATACCAAGATTCCAACACTAGAAAAATTAGCAAAACCACAAAGAGCATAAAGAATAATTACCTTCGTTCTATCACTAAAAGTTGCCGGATCTAACGCTCCTAGTGTTTGGTAAGCAATAAATTCATTAGTAGCAATTTTAATCCCAAGCAATTCAGCTGCTCCAGTTACCTCTGACCATGGAATGCCCATCAGCCAACTTATTGGAGCAAAAATATAGCCAAGTATTTTCTTTAAAGAAAGATCTGCAGCCAATAAACTTAGAAATCCATCTATTATTGATACGAGAGCTAAAACAGATATAAGAATGGCAGCAACATTAACAGCTATACTCAATCCATCTTTAGTTCCTTTAGTAATTGCATCAAATGATCCCGAATATAACTTTTCTTCTTTTTTGTCTTTTATCTCATGAGTAATTTCATTTGAAGGATACATTATCTCTCCATACATTATTGCTCCAGGAACAGATAGAATTGATGCAGTTAAGAAATGTTGTACTGTATTTATATCACCAAATTGAGATTCTAGGAGATCTGAAAGTGCCACCATTATAGATCCTGAAATTGTGGCCATACCAGCTGTCATTAAAATTAAGAGCTCTTTTTTACTCATCTTCGAAAGATAAGGCCTCACAAATAAAGGAGCTTCAACTTGGCCAACAAAAACATTAGCTGCTGCCCCAAATGAGATAGGCCCACCTAAACCAAAAAGCTTTTCACAGACATAGGAAAAACCTTTGATGACTAGTGGTAATATTCTCCAGTGCCACAATAATGCACTAATGCTAGCCATTACAATTATTAAAGGCAGAACATTTAAAGCAAAGACATAAGGGTTATTTACAAATAGATCGCCAAAAACGAACTTAGTTCCCTCTGCTGTAGCTGAAGATAGCTTTGCTACACCTGCACTGATAACTTCAAAAAAACCAGCCACATAAGGATTAAGAAGTATAAAAGCAAATAAAACCATGGCAGCCATAGCTGCGATAATATTCTTAACTTTTATAGCTTTGTAATTGTTTGAAAGTGGCACAGCAATTGCTGTTAATAATAAGGCTCCTAATACAATTTGTAAGTAATACATTTATTTAAGTTTAATATCTCGCACACGTTTATCTAAGAACTTTTCTGCAGTCAAATCCCCTTCTTTATTTAAAATAATTTCAGGTCTTGGATGTAAGAAGAATGGAATACTATATCTTGCCTTATTTTCATTACCCTTTGAGATAACTCGATGCGGCGTACTTGTAAGCTTTTCATTTGACATAATTTGAAGCATATCTCCAATATTACAGATTATCTCGCCAACATTGCAGCTACATTCAACCCAATTACCCTGTTTATCTTGTGCTTCAAGTCCTGCAGCATTACCGCCAATTAGAAGAGTAATAAGGTTTACATCACTATGTGCTCTTGCACGTTGTTCATTACCGCCTTCTGCAGCAGGATAGTGAATTAATCTAAGGATTGAATTTCCATCGACAGCTGAATCAACTAAATCAGCATTATATTCAATATCAAAGTTACTAAATGCCTTTAGAACTTCAGAACCCATTGTCTCAAATTGACTATATAAAGTATCGAGAACTTCAAAATCTTTAACTTCTTCCATATAAAGATTAGGTAATAATGTATTGTTAGTTGTAGATCCTTGATGCCAAAATTCTTTTTGATCCGCAACTTTTTCGTTTAAAGCAGTTTCTATTCCATAGGGAGTGTATCCTCTAGCACCATTTGAACCTTTTATATGATATTTATATTTCGTTTCATAAGGCAGATCGAATATATCTTCTGCAACTGAAAATACTTTTTCAATGAGTTTAGTGTCTATTGAATGATCGTTAATAATGAAAAAACCATTATTTTCTAATGTCTTAGTTAGAAATTCTAAAACATCAGAATTTCTATCTTTTAGATCATTAAATGAAATAGTCGGAATTTTTTGCATTCCACATTATACCCATTATTTATTTTGAGTAAAAAAAAAGG
>CAJWAI010000021.1 GCA_913020145.1 uncultured Gammaproteobacteria bacterium
CTAAAGAGCCAGAGACTAAAGAAGTAGAAGCTAAAGAGCCTGCTAAAAAGAAAGAAAAATCTAAAGAGAGCTGGTGGTCAAGGTTTTTTAAATAACCTTTAACATTTGACCGGTAAAAGAATTTTTATTCTTTTTAATTGTTTTTATGTCTCCTTCAGCGACAACATTTCCTCCTCCATCGCCACCTTCAGGACCTAAATCAATTATCCAATCTGCTAATTTTATTACATCTAGATTGTGCTCAATTATAATTACACTGTTACCCTTATTTACTAATTTATTAAGAACATCCATAAGCATTTGAATGTCATAGAAGTGTAGCCCAGTTGTTGGTTCATCTAAGACATAAAGTGTGTTGCCCGTATCTCTTTTTGATAATTCTTTAGAAAGTTTTACCCTTTGTGCTTCGCCTCCAGAAAGTGTATTTGCTGCTTGACCTAATTTTATATATGACAAACCAACCTCCTTTAGCGTAGATAATTTTTTAAGAACTTGAGGTACAGATTTAAAAAAATCCATTGCTTCTTCAACTGTCATTTCAAGGATTTCATGAATACTCTTTTTCTTAAATTTTATTTCTAAAGTATCGTCCCTAAACCTCTTTCCTTTACATACATCACATTCTACAAATAAGTCTGGTAAGAAATGCATTTCAACTTTAACCCATCCCTCACCTCTACAGTTTTCACATCTTCCTCCTTCAACATTGAAACTGAATCTTCCAGGCTTATACCCTCTGGTCCTTGATTCTTCTGTATTTGCAAATATTTCTCTTATGTAGGTAAAAAGCCCTGTATAAGTTGCAGGATTTGATCTTGGTGTTTTGCCAATAGGACTTTGATCTATCGATATAAGTTTATCTATATTCTCTTCGCCTAGTATTTTCTTGAAGTCAGTTTTTTCAGGAGCCTTTTGATTATTAATCTTTGAGTTTATTCCTGGAATCAATGTATGGTTTATCAAAGATGATTTACCAGATCCAGAAACACCGGTGATAGCAACTAATTTATTGAGAGGTATTTCAACATTGATGTCATTAAGATTATTTGTTTTAGCACCAGATATATATATAGAATGATTACTGTCCTTTCTTTCCTTACCTTCTAAAGTAATCTCTTTTTCTTTCCTTAAATATTGAGATGTAATAGATTTTTTTGATTTGCATATATCCTTTATATCGCCTTGAACCACTATAGAACCTCCATGAATTCCAGCACCTATACCAAGATCAATTATATGATCAGCTGATCTGATCATCTCTTCATCATGTTCTACTACTATTATGGTATTTCCTAAATCTCTGAGTTTAAGAAGAGTTCTTATTAACTTTTTATTATCTCTTTGATGTAGTCCAATTGAGGGTTCATCTAATACATATATTACGCCTACTAGCCCAGACCCTATTTGACTAGCTAACCTTATTCTTTGTGCTTCTCCACCTGAAAGTGTATTTGCTCCTCTAGAAAGATTCAAATAATCTAGTCCAACATCATTTAGAAAGGAAAGCCTTAAAATTATTTCTCTAGAAATTTTTTCAGCTATTTCTGATTTATTACCCTCAAGGCTTATATTTTCTATAATTTCTAAAGCATCTTGAATTTTCAAATTACTAATTTCAGGCAAACTCATATCATCAACAAAAACATTTCTTGATATTCTATTAAGCCTTTGTCCACCACATGAATTACAACTTTTTTCAGACACATAAGAACTTATTTTTTCTCTAATGAAATAGGAATCAGTTCGATCATATTGTCTTTTGAGAGATGGTATTACTCCTTCAAATACTTCCTTTTCTTTTTTGCCTGTTGTCAGATCATTGAATGAGATTTCTTTATTTGAACCCCAAAGAATTATTTTTCTTGTTGCATCTTTCAGTTTATTCCAAGGCGTACTGATATCTTCTTTCTGATGCTCAAGTAGACCTATTATCTTGCTTTGATAATAAGGAGTATTCCATGGCTCTATGCATCCTTGAGCTATACTCAAATTTTTATATTTGATAATTTTATCTTCATCGAAATATGTATTGATACCCAATCCATCACATTCTTCGCATGCGCCACTTGGATTATTAAAAGAAAATATTTTTGGTTCGAGTTCTTGTACCGAATAATTACATTTTGGACATGAATGCTTGTTTGACAAACGATATTCTTCATCTGCGCCAACTATATCTATACTTCCATTTGAAAATCTTATAGCTGTTTCAATTGATTCAGTAAGTCTTTGTTTACAGTCATCTGTCTTTTCAATCATTAACTGATCAACTAAAACTGAAATATTATGTTTTTTATTCTTTTCAAGTAAGGGGACTTTATTAATCACATATATTTCTTCATTAATTCTTACCTTAGAGAAGCCTTCAGCCATAAGCTGTCCTAGAAGCTCAATATGCTCTCCCTTTCCATCCATAATTATTGGTGAAAAGATTGATATCTTGTTACCAATCTCTTTTTTAATTGTTTCTTCAACCATGGCTATAATAGGCTTAGCGTTTAGATCTAAACCATGATCAGGACATTTCGGTATGCCAACTCGAGCAAAAAGAAGTCTTAGGTAATCATGTACTTCTGTGATTGTACCTACGGTCGATCTTGGGTTATGTGATGTTGATTTTTGTTGAATAGATATAGAAGGTGATAATCCCGCAATAGATTCTATCTCTGCTTTATCCATGACAGACAAAAACTGTCTTGCATAAGTTGATAAAGATTCAACATATCTTCTCTGTCCTTCTGCATAGATCGTATCAAAGGCTAATGAAGATTTTCCTGAACCAGATAATCCTGTAATAACAGTAAGCTTATCTCTTGGGATCTTAAGAGATATATTTTTTAAATTATGTGCTTTAGCACCTTTGATTTCAATAAACTTCAAATTGATAACATGAATTAGAAAAAAGTATTATAGAATATCTATATGTCTAGCGTAAACAAAGCATTAATTATAGGTAACTTGGGTCAAGATCCTGAAATCAAATATACTCAGTCTGGAAGTCCTGTTGCAAATCTATCAGTAGCAACTTCTGAAAGGTGGAAAGATAAAAATACTGGTGAACAAAAAGAACAGACTGAATGGCATAGAGTGGTCGTATTTGGAAGACTAGCTGAAATTGCTGAGCAATATCTTAAGAAAGGCTCAAAAGTTTTTATTGAAGGAAAAATACAAACAAGAGATTGGGAAGATGCAGATGGAAATAAAAAATATACAACTGAAGTAGTGGCAAGAGAAATGACTATGTTGGATTCGCGAGCTTCTTCAGGTTCGAATGCTCCTTCAAGTGATGATTCAGATAAAGGCGATCCAAAGGATAATAAATTCGAAGAAGATATACCTTTTTAAATCTTCTTTATTATTATTGAGCCGTTTGTTCCACCAAAGCCAAAAGAATTAGATAGGAAACAATTAATTTCCCTATCTTCATTATTTCTTAATATAGGGTAACTTTCTGCTTCAGAGTCTAATTCATTAATATTGTGACTTCCACATAAAAAATTATTTTCCATCATTAAAAGTGAATATATAACTTCATGTACACCTGCAGCTCCTAAAGAATGTCCTGTCAAAGATTTCGTTGAAGATATTGAAGGAATATTATTTCCAAATACCTCTTTTATGGCTTGAAGCTCTGTTATATCTCCCACAGGTGTGCTGGTACCATGAGCATTTATATAATCAACTTCATCAATCCCTTCTAGACCAGCCATACATCGAACTGCCCCCTCTCCTGATGGGCTTACCAATGAATGCCCATCACTAGTCTCAGAACAAGAAACAATTTCTCCATATATCTTTGCACCACGTTTTTTTGCAGAGTCAAAATCTTCAAGAATCACTATTCCACCACCACCTGAAGGTATAAAACCATCACGATTTTTATCATATGGTTTGGATGCTTTTTCTGGAGATCCATTACTTTTTGTACTTAGAGCCCCCATAGCATCAAACATTATTGATCCTGACCAATGATCATCTTCAGAACCACCTGCAATTACAATATTTTGTTTTCCACTCTTTATTAGGTCAAAACCATAAGAAATACAATGCAAACTTGTAGAACATGCCGAAGCGATTGAAAAAGATATGCCTTTAGTTTTGAAGAAAGTAGAGATAGCAGCAGATGTGGTATTGCCCATTGTTCTTGTTACAGAGTAAGGACCTATTCTTTTCATGCCTTTCTCTCTAATTGTATCCATTATTCTTTGTATTTCTCTGCTTGAGCCTGTCCCAGATCCTACAATTACACCGACATCATCACTTCCTATTCGGTCAGATGTTAAGCCTGAATCAGTTATTGCCTCTTGCGTAGATAAAAAAGCATATGCAGAGGTTTCGCTCATGAATCGAAGCATTTTTCGATCAATTGTCTCTAAATCTGGTGAAACTTGTCCGGAAACATGGCATCGCATACCATTATCAATGTAATCTTGATTAGTAGATAATCCAGAGTCCCCATTCTGTAAGGACTTAAGTACTTCTGACTGATTATTGCCCAAGCATGAAATAATCCCTAATCCTGTAATTACTACTCTAGACATAATCTTTTTAGTTTAATGAATCTTTTAGGGTATTCAATGTAATTATTCATAGCTATGAAATTCACCTTTACATCCAGTAAAAATTCAGTTAAATTTTGTTCCTCAATATTGAGCATATATATATATTAAGAAATGTACGCAATTATAGACACAGGCAATCAACAAGAAAAAGTTGAAGTTGGTTCAGTAATCGAAGTTGATTATATGGCTGACAAGAAAAAAGGAGATAAAGTAAAATTTGATAAAGTTTTGCTAGTTACAGATGGTAAAAACCCAAAAATAGGAACACCTCATGTAGCTAAAGCTTCAGTATCTGGAGAGGTGGTAAGTCAAGATAAAAAAGATAAAGTTTATGCAATTCAATTTAGAAGAAGACAAGATTCAAAAAGAATTGTTGGGCATAGAAGAAAAGTTACTACAATAAATATTAACGAGATAAAAAATGGCACATAAAAAAGCTGGCGGCTCAAGTAAAAATGGTAGAGATTCCAATCCTAATTTCTTAGGAGTTAAGAGATTTGGTGGCCAAAAAGTTAACGCTGGAGAAATAATAGTAAGACAAAGAGGAACAAAATTTCATCCTGGATTGAATGTTGGAAAGGGAAGAGATGATACACTTTTTGCCCTGAAGACAGGTAATGTAGAATTTAAAGACAAAGGCATTAATAAAAGAAAGTTCGTTAATATAATCCCCTCTAAATAAATATCATGGCTTTTTTCGATGAAGCCAGAATCACTGTAATATCTGGAAAAGGCGGTAACGGTTGCTCAAGCTTTAGGCGTGAAAAATATATTCCAAAAGGTGGACCAGATGGAGGAGATGGTGGAAAAGGTGGCGATGTTATAGCCATCCATGATAAAAATCTCAACTCATTGATAAATCTTAAAGGTAAGAAAATTTTTTCTGCTCAAGCTGGTAAAGCAGGCAGCGGAAAAAACATGAAAGGTGAATCAGGCGAGGACTTGATGATTTCTCTTCCAAATGGCACTTTAGTTTATGCAGACAAGACTGGCGAACTTATTGGAGAGATAACTGACATTAATGAAAAAATAGTAATAGCTAAAGGTGGGAAAGGCGGACTTGGTAATGCAAGATTTAAATCTTCAACCAATCAGTCACCAAGAAAATTTACTGAAGGAGAAGAATCAGATAAGAGAGATATTATGCTGGAATTAAGGCTAATAGCAGATGTTGGTTTGCTTGGCCTTCCTAATGCTGGAAAATCTACATTAATAAACTACATTACAAATTCAAAATCTAAGATTGGATCATATGCTTTTACTACATTAGGACCTGAATTAGGTGTTATGGAGAATGATGAGAAAAAAATTACAATCGCAGACTTACCTGGAATTATAAGTGGTGCATCCGAAGGACAAGGTTTAGGTATAAAGTTTCTTAAGCATGCATATAGAACAAGATTTTTACTCCATTTAGTTGATGGTACTGAAGCTATAGATAAAGCTCTAATCTCCTTTGATACTATTGAGAAGGAATTAGATGAATTCCATTTAGACTTTTCTAACCAAAAAAGATGGCTATGCATCACAAAGACTGATCTTATAGAAGAAGAAAAACTTTCTGATATCCTGAAAGCATTCCAAGTAAAGTTTCCAGATTTACCTATTTATCCAATATCTTCTTTAAAAGGTGAGGGGCTAGAGAATTTAAAAGAAGAGTTATTTAAGCAGATTTAACTTTTTTACTTAATCTACTTTTTATCCTAGCTGCTTTATTTTTATGGATGACTCCTTTATTGGCCATATTATCCACCACTGATTGAGCATCCTTATATACATCACCAAGATTATTATCTTTAGCTTCTACAGCTTTATTTACATTTTTCATAGCTGTTCTAACTACAGATCTTTGGGCATGTTTTAATTCATACCTGCTTTTGTTTTGTCTGGCTCTTTTTTCAGCCGATTTTGAATTTGCCATTTATATTTCCTTTTTTTTGTTTGGTGGAGGCGGCGGGATTTGAACCCACGTCCGTCATCACTTTCCCCTAGTCTCTACATACTTAGATTCATCAATTTAATTCACTTTGGTGTAGCCTGATGATCAAGACACACTAAGCTAAGCCCTTAAATTCGCTCTACAAGTGGGCTCTGGTAGAGTATATCCTACTAAAATGACCGTTATCAAATGTTGTAGGTCACAAATGATAACAGGTTGGCATTAAGCTGCCAAACTATAGTTGTAATTATTTGCAACTATTTGTTTTAAACAATATTTTACGAGTTATGTTCATGCTCGGTATGCACTTTGGGTTCCGTGGTAGACGTCAAAGCCTAATACGCCCCCGAACGGGAAATAATAATGTTTATTTGTACTTTTTTAAAGCCCTTTCTTGATCTCTTTGAATGTCTGCGTCTTTCTTTGTCTGCTTCTTATCATAATTTTTCTTTCCCTTTGCCAAAGCAATTTCAAGTTTTGCTAACTGCCCCTTCCAAAATAGCTTAACAGGTATGCAAGTCTGACCTTTAGCTGAAATAGCAAATAATATCTTTGAAACCTCCTTCTTTTTAAGAAGAAGCTTTCTAAATCTTAAGGGGTTAACCGACTCTTTTTGATTTATATAAGCAGCTGGATCTATTTTTGCTCCCACAAGCCATAATTCATCTTTAATATCTTTTATATATGACTCTTTAATATTTAGCTTGCCTTGTCTCAGTGATTTTACTTCCCAACCTTCTAAAGACAATCCAGCAACAAATTTTTCTTCCAAGAAATAATCAAATCTTGCTTTCTTATTTGAAGCTACAGTTTTACTATCCATATATATGATTTTACAAGATCAGGTAAAGATTTTTAGTTATTTAGGTCTATTACCCTTTATTCTAGTTCCAATAATTGCGTGGATTTCTCCACAGACTGCATTCGATAACAATTTAATAGAAGTTTTTTATTCTTGGTCTACATTGATGCTCGCCTTCATGATAGGGACTTCCTGGAGCTTAGCTTTAAAGAATAATCGAATTATATTTATGGTTGTAGCTCTATTTGCTCTTCTTTTTGCCGGGGTTATTCTCTTTTATTTCATAAGTAGCAATGTAATTTTTTTCTTAGCAGTATTATTAATAATCTATGAAATGCAGTACTTTTTTGAAAAAAACCTCATTAAAGACGATGATTGGTACAAAAATCTAAGATTTCATCTAACTTTTTCAATAAGAATTTGCCATTTATTAATGATTGCGTTTATATTTACTAATCAATAAATAAATCAATGGCAACACAATCGAGTCAATGGAATAACAATACAGCCTTTTTGCTTGCTGCTACAGGTTCTGCTGTAGGTTTAGGTAATATTTGGGGCTTTCCTTACAAAGCTGCTGAGAATGGCGGTGGTTTATTTGTTTTGTTATATATATTCTTTGTAATAACACTTGGCTTCCCAGTATTTATGGCTGAAGTTTTTATAGGAAAGAAAGGAAAAAGTAATCCTGTTTCTTCAGTTGAGAGTCTGGCAGCAAAATCAAATTCATCAAAGAAATGGGGCATTGTTGGGTATGCTGGAATATTAGCAAGCCTTATTATTGCTGGATATTATTCAGTTATTGCAGGATTTGTAATAGATTATGGTTTCATATCTGCTCAAGGAGTGGCAGAAGGTACAGCAAAAGATATTTGGGCTAATCAGCAGTCAACTTTCTTTGATATGACTTTTTGGACGGTACTTTTTATTGTGGGTTCTTGTTACGTAGTTGCCAATGGCATCGATGCTGGGATAGATAAAGCAATGAGATTCTTATTACCCATGTTATTTATCTTAGTTTTAGCCATGGTTGGCTATGGCGCATACCAGGGAGATTTTGTTGCAGGCATAGAGTATTTATTCTCTTGGAAAGCTAATGATATTACATCAACAGGAGAGGCGGCTGCTATAGTTCAAGCAGCAATAGGTCAAGCCTTCTTTTCTTTAAGTATTGGTATGGGCACACTGATGGCTTTTGGCTCATATATGCCTTCAAGCCAGAAAGTCTCTAAAGCATCAGGTGTTGTAGTGACAGCAGATACAGGTGTTGCTTTACTGGCAGGCTTAGCAATTTTTCCATTGGCTTTTGGATTAGGTTTTGATCCTAAAGAAGATGCATTTGGAGGAAGCGCTCTTGTTTTTGAAACTATGCCGGAAGCTTTTGCGCAGCTCGGAGTGATTGGCCAAATTGTAGGCCCACTATTCTTCTTCTTGCTAGCTGTTGCTGCATTTAGTTCTATGATTTCTATATTGGAGCCTAGTGTTGCATTTCTAACTCAAAAGTTCTCCATGTCAAGAATGAAGGCAACAGGAGTAATTTTATTGGTTTGCATTTCCCTGTCTCTTGTAAGTATTGCAGGCCACAATGTTTGGAAGGATATCTCCGTAGGAGCGTTAGATAATCCATTTGAGTTTATGAAATATTTTGCTGATGACTTCTTATTACTACTAGTTGGAACTGGAATGTCTGTTTTTGTAGGATGGAGGCTTCAGAAAGTAATTGATGCCGATACAATGGGCATCAGTAATACAGCTATGATGAATCTTTGGGTATTTATCCTAAAATGGATAAGTCCTATATTCTTAATGACTATTTGGACTTTAGGTAATTTAAAGGTTCTGTTTGATTATGATTTAATAGCAGAAGTTATAAATTTATTTTAAATCTTAATTACATCAATTTCAGATAAAAGGTTTTTATCGTCAAAGTAAAGTTTAAGCCTTCTTTCAAGATCAACAGTATCCCCAGATTTAATTTGATAAAAATAATTCCACACATTGTTTTCAAAAAAATTCTCAAAGGAAGGTTGGCCCATCACATATATAACCTGATCTTTTGTCATGCCTATCTCTAGTCTATTAATGTCTTCTTGCTTGAATACAGTGCCTTGGGTAATGGACACTCTATAGATGCTTGCATTTGAACAAGATATCACTATTAAAGATATAATAAGGATCAGTAATTTTCTCATTTGAGATAGAATAAATGTTATGAACGATAAAACCAATAAAAATTTAAAAGAAGCTGGGTTAAAAGCGACATTGCCTCGGATAAAAATTTTAGAAATACTTCAGAGAACTTCTGGCACAGATGATCACTTTACGGCAGAAGATATATATAAAGAGCTGATAATAAATAACTATGATGTGGGTCTAGCCACTGTTTATAGAGTCCTCACACAGTTTGAAAATGCAGGTATTGTGGTGAAACATCAATTTGATGTTAATAAATCAGTTTATGAGCTTAATGATCCTCAACATCATGATCATATGGTCTGTGTTGATACCGGAGATATTACAGAATTTAATGATGAAGCTATTAAAAAGAAACAGAGAGAGATAGCGGCTGAGCATGGCTATGAGCTACTTGATCAAAGTTTAGTTCTTTATGTAAAGAAAATTAAAAAGTAGTATGAAAGAAAACGAAGAAGAAAAGGTCGAGCAAGAACCTGCTGCTGAAAATCAAGAAAACGAAGAAAAAGCTAATTCAGAGGAACTGAACAATCTTACTTATGAAGAGCTTCTTGAAAAGGTAGAAAGCCTTAAAGAAGATGCTTTAAGATCAGCAGCTGAATTAGAAAATCATAAAAAAAGAACAGCCAATGAGCTTGTCAATGCCTTGAAATATGCTAACTCTGAGCTACTTATGTCATTGATACCTAGTATTACTTCTCTTGAGAAAGCATTAGATAATTCAGAAGACGAAAAGAAAATCGATAGAGAGGGTATTTTATTAATTTTAGATTCATTTGAAAAAACACTTGAGAATTTCAATATTGTTCCTATAAAACCCACTGGGGAAGATTTTGATCCGGAAAAGCATGAAGCTGTTTCTACGGTTAATAACTCTGGGGAAAAAGACAATATAGTTTCAAGCACCCTTGAAAGAGGGTGGTCTCTTAACGATAGAGTTATCAAACCTGCCCTTGTTGTTGTAAATAAAAATAATTAACAACTTAAATTAATAAAATTATAAGGAATAAAAATGGCAAAAGTTATAGGAATAGATTTAGGTACAACTAATTCATGTGTCGCAGTTATGGACGGCGCAGAACCTGTTGTTATATCAAATTCAGAGGGGGACAGAACAACACCTTCTGTTGTTGCTTATTCGTCTGATAATCAAGTATTAGTTGGCCAAGCCGCTAAAAGACAAGCAGTAACAAACCCAGAAAAAACTCTTTTTGCAGTAAAAAGATTAGTGGGCAGAAAATTTAAAGATGATTTCATTCAAAAAGATCTTAAATCAGTTCCATATGGAATTGTTGAAGCAGAAAATGGTGATGCATGGGTCGAAGTTGACGGAAATAAAATGGCTCCACCGCAGGTATCTGCTGAGATTCTCAAGAAAATGAAAAAAACAGCAGAAGAATATTTAGGAACTAAAGTTGATAGTGCCGTTGTTACAGTTCCTGCATACTTTAATGATTCACAAAGAAAAGCTACGGAAGCTGCCGGTAAAATAGCAGGACTTAAAGTAGAGAGAATAATTAATGAGCCAACTGCAGCTGCTTTAGCCTTTGGTTTAGATAAACTAAAGAAAGATGGTGTTATTGCTGTGTATGATCTTGGTGGAGGTACATTTGATATATCCATAATTGAGATGACAAATGTGGATGGTGAATACCAATTTGAAGTTATTTCTACATCTGGAGACACTCATTTAGGTGGGGAAGATTTTGACTCTATATTAATAAAATTTTTCATTGATGAGTTTAAAAAAGAATCTGGGTTTGATCTAAATAAAGATCCTATGGCTTTGCAAAGATTAAAAGAAGCTGCAGAAAAAGCAAAAATAGAACTTTCTACTACAGATCAGACTGAAGTTAACCTACCTTACATCACAGCTGATGCAAGCGGACCAAAACACTTTGTACAAAAAATTACTAGAGCTAAGCTTGAATCTTTAGTTGGAGACTTAGTTACTAGAAGTCTTGATCCAGTCAAAACTGCTCTGAAAGATGCAAAACTTGGACCAAAAGATATTGATGACGTAATTCTTGTTGGTGGACAAACTAGAATGCCAATGGTTCAAAAAACTGTTGCTGATTTTTTTGGTAAAGAAGCGAGAAAAGACATAAATCCTGATGAAGCTGTAGCTTTAGGTGCTGCTACTCAAGGAGCAGTACTAAGTGGAGAAAGATCAGATGTATTACTATTGGATGTAACACCTTTAACATTAGGTATCGAGACTTTAGGAGGTGTAATGACACCACTAATAGAAAAAAATACAACTATTCCAACAAATAAATCACAAGTCTTTTCAACGGCAGAAGATAATCAAACAGCTGTAACAGTGCATGTATTACAAGGAGAAAGAAAGAAAGCCTCCGATAATAAATCGCTAGGACAATTTAACTTAACAGATATACCTGCAGCACCAAGAGGCACCCCTCAAATAGAAGTTACATTTGATATTGATGCGAACGGCAAGATAGATGTTTCAGCAAAAGATAAATCATCAAATAAAGAACAATCTATTGCTATTCAAGGTGGTAGTGGTCTAACTGATGAAGAAATTGAAAAAATGGTAAAAGATGCTGAATTAAATGCTGAAGAAGATAAAAAGTTTGAAGAATTAATTGCATCAAGAAATATGGCAGATAGTGTCGCAAGCTCAACAAAAAAAGCAATGGAAGATAATAAAGAAAATCTTTCTGAAGATGAAATTAAATCTTTAGAAGAAGCTGTTGCAACAGTTGAGTTAGCTTGCAAGGAAGAAAGTAAAGAAGATATTGATAAAGCTGTTGAAGAGTTATCAAAAATTGTTCAACCACTTTCAGATAAGCTTTTCAAAAAGGAAGAAGCTCAAGAAGCTGAGAAAGATTCAACTGATAAAAGTGACGATGCTGTCGATGCAGAGTTCAAAGAGGTTGATGATGAAAAAGATAAATAATCGTGAAAAGAGATTATTATGAAATTCTTGGTGTTGATAGAAATGTCTCACAAAGCGATCTAAAAAAGGCCTTCAAAAGACTAGCCATAAAATATCATCCTGATAAGAATCCGGACAATAAAGAAGCTGAAGAAAAATTTAAAGAAGCTGCTGAAGCTTATGAGGTTTTAAGTGACCCTTCTAAAAGAACAACTTATGATCAATTTGGCCATCAAGGGGTAAATAGTAGTTTTGGCCAGTCAGGTTTTCATAATGTAGATATCAATGACATCTTCAATAATATTTTTGGAGGAGATGAGATATTCGGAGATATTTTTGGAGATATTTTTGGTGGCGGTATGAGAAGAGGACCTAGAAGAGGTCGAAATATCCAGATGTCATTAGATTTATCATTGGAAGATGCTGTATTTGGTAAGAATATAGAGATTACATTACCAAATACTAGAAAAAAGGTTTCAGTCAATATTCCGCCTGGAGTAGATACAGGTAATAAGATTAGATTGTCTGGAGAAGGAGAACAAAGCCAACATGGAGGAGGAAATGGAGATCTTTTTATTGTCATAAATGTCTTAGGTCATGATTTCTTTGAAAGAGAGGCTAATCATCTATATTGTGAAATTCCACTACGAGTTGATCAAGCCGTGCTTGGTGATGAAATTGAAGTACCTACCTTAACTAAAAAAGTTTTGCTTAAAATTCCTCCAGAGACGCAGACTGGAAAAGTTTTTAAATTAAGAGATTTGGGGGCAGGATCTCTACATGGAAATAGTAAAGGAGATCTTTTTATTAGAGTAGTTGTAGAGACTCCATCAAAAATCACTGCAGATCAAAAGAAAAATATTGCTAATGCTTTTTCTGGTTTGGAGAAAAATTTTTCCGAGTCAAAAAATTTTACAGATAAACTAAACAAAAAATTTAAATGATAAATATTTGTCTTTATGGAGCATCAGGGAAAATGGGCAAGGCTGTTATATCAGCAGCTGAAGTTAATAATTCTGTAAATATAAATAATTTTATAGTTAGAGAAAAATCAGATAATTTAAATAAAGATGTTGGTGATTTTCATTTTGGCATTTTGAGTGAAAATAAGTTCGAATCTTATCCAAGCAAGGATTTTGACTTAATTATAGATTTTGCAACAAGAGATGATGTTGAAAAAAGAGTAGAAGCATACAAAACTATAAAAAAACCATTAATTTTTTGCTCATCAGGTTTAGATGAATCGCAAATGATGAATGTAAAGGAATTATCTAATGATTTCCCAGTTTTTATTGCCGAAAATACATCCATTCTTATGTCTTTAATGAAAGAAGCTGTCATTAAAACAAAAAAAATATTAGATAAAAGAAATTATTCATTATCCATTAATGAGGGACATCATAAAGATAAGTTAGACATACCCTCAGGCACTGCTTTAATGCTTTGTAATGCACTAAAAATAAACCCTGAAACAGTAAATAGTATCCGAGAAGGTGATAATGAAAGCTTTCATGAGGTAACTTTTTCTACAGATTATGGAGATCAGCTTCAAATAAAGCATTCAGGAGAGAGAAAGGTATATGCAGTTGAAGTACTTAATATTGCAAAATGGTTTTACCAAAAGCCCAAAAACCTTTATTATATGCAGACCTTAATAGAAGACTTACATGAGTAAATTAGATATTAGTAT
>CAJWAI010000022.1 GCA_913020145.1 uncultured Gammaproteobacteria bacterium
ATATCTAAGTCAGAAAACCCGGGAATTTTTTTGATGAAATCTATAGCTTTTATTAAAGCATCTTCATTCCCAGAAATTGTGCCATTTAAACCTTCATTTCCTACTAAAATTGTTCCATAGATATTAAGTCTGCTTAACTTAGCCTTGATTTTCTTCTGCATAACTCCCGGCTTTGCAACTTGAGAGAATTTATAGAGCGCCGCTACTTTAAACATAATCTAATTCTATATAAAAAATGGTGCGCCCGGGAAGATTCGAACTCCCGACTTTCTGGTTCGAAGCCAGACGCTCTATCCAGCTGAGCTACAGGCGCAGTCCTTTTAAAAGCTGTTAATTATATATGATTTTAGACAGGTGGTCGTGGTGCGCCTGGGAAGATTCGAACTCCCGACCTCTTGGTCCGTAGCCAAGCGCTCTATCCAGCTGAGCTACAAGCGCACATTTAAATTATAATTATTAAATATAAAATCGCTAGAAATGAAAGTAATTATTGGTGGAGCAGGTATATTTATTTAAAATTATATAAACCTAACTACGATTGGTTATTCAGCAGTAAATATGAAGCTTAGTATAAATTTAAATAAAATTGCTTTACTTAGAAACTCCAGAGGAGGGCATCAGCCAGATCTTGAATATTTTGCTAAGAAAGCCTTAGATGAAGGTATTATTGGCCTTACAGTCCATCCTAGGCCTGATGAAAGACATATAAAATATAGCGACTTAGAGTTAATTAGAAACATCACAGAGCAATATAAAAAAGAATTTAATATTGAAGGGAATCCTTTAGAAGGTGAAAGCAAACAATACATTGGTTTTATGAAAATAATTAGAAAATACAAACCTACACAAACAACTTTAGTGCCTGACTCAACCTCCCAAATTACGTCTGACCACGGTTGGGAAATTACAGAAGTAAATAATCTGGATTTAACCAATCAAGTAAGAGCAAATAGTAAAAGATGTAGTATTTTTGTGGATGCAGATTCAGATTTAGATTCACTTACTAATAAAGATATAAATGCTATAGAAATCTATACAGGACCATATGCTCAAGCAGTGCTAGAAAATGATAATAAGCAAATTGAACTAGAAGTAGAGAAAATTAAAAATTTATCATCCAAAGCAAAAGAATTTGGTCTAAGGGTAAATGCTGGTCATGATTTAAATCTTGAGAACTTGCCAGAGTTAAGAAAATTAGATTTAATAGACGAGGTTTCAATCGGGCATGCAATAATAACGCAATCATTGATTGATGGTTTTAACAACACAATTAAAAAATATTTAGAGGTAATAAATGGATAAAGTTATAAACGATATAAAAGATCAGATATCAGAAAATAAAGTTCTATTATTTATGAAGGGATCACCTTATCAGCCTCAATGTGGGTTTTCAGCTAAAGTTACTCAAATACTATTCTCATATGATGTTGAATTTAGTTATATTGATGTACTTGAGTTTCCTGAAGTTAGAGCCAACCTACCAAAGATTTCTGATTGGCCAACATTCCCACAATTATTTGTTGATGGCGAATTAATTGGTGGTTGTGATATCGTCACAGAGATGCATCAGAATGATGAGCTTTCTACTGTTTTAAGCTGAAGAAGCTGAAGAAATTTGAGTTTGTAGAAAATTCTCGTCCCCAACCTTTTCAACTAGTGAAATCTGAGTACTTAAGTGATCGGCATGTTCTTCCTCACTTTCTAAGATTTTTAGAAGCATGTCTCGAGAGACATAGTCTTTTTCTTTTTCGCATGCCATTATGGCAGATTTTAGATCAGGAATTGCTTCATTTTCTAGCCTCAAATCACAATGAAGAATATCGATAGCATTTTTTGCAATATAAACGCTACCCATATATTCCATACTAGGTAATCCTTCTAAAAATAATATTCTTTGAATCAATTTGTCGGCGTGTCTCATTTCATCCATTGATTCCTTATATTCTGCTTCAGCAAATCTGTTTAAACCCCAATCTGAGAGCATTCTTGAATGTAGAAAATATTGGTGGATGGCCCTTAGTTCATTTGATAGAACTTTATTTAGGTGGTCAATGATTTTACCGTTCCCTTGCATATTGAATTTATAGTGTCTTTGTTGTTAAAAATCAAGAAAAAAAGAAATTTTGCTAATGATTCTCATTTAGAATTTTTATATCCAAGTTTCTCATGGAGATCTTTGCTAGAAGTAGTATAACCAAATGGAACTCTTTCACCAGGATGTACTCTTTTAAATGCTTCTTGTACTGCTAAAGTTGTTTCATGAAAACCAGATAGTATTAAGTTAAGTTTTCCGGGGTAAGTGTTTATGTCGCCAACAGCAAAAATCCCTTTTTGTTCGGTTTCGAAGGTCTCAGTATTTACTTTTATTTTATTTCCGGATAATTCTAGCCCCCATTTATTTATTGGCCCAAGTTTTTTATTTAAACCATAAAAGAAGAGTATGTAATCTACAGATATAGTAGAGTCATCTTTTGTTTCTGAATTAAAAAGTACAACATCTTTTATCTTATCTCCTTCATTAAAGTCTTTAATAATATATGGTGTTAATAGTTTTATTTTTTTCTTATCAGCAAGTTTTCTTACTTGCATTTCTGAATCAGGAGCACCTCTAAAAGCATCTCGTCTGTGGATTAATGAGATATCCGCTCCTATTTTTTCTAATTCTATTGTCCAATCAAGGGCACTATCTCCACCACCAAATATCGCCACCTTCTTGCCTTTAAAAATATTCTTATCTTTGATGGAATAAAAGATTTGTTTATCTTCAAATACAGAGAAGTCTTTCTCTAGGGTAGGTTTTATTGGTTCAAATGATCCAGCACCTGCAGCTATAAAAATATTTTTAGATTCAATTTCTGTTTTGCTGTTTGTTTTTATAATCCAATGCTCTTTATTCTTATTTATCTCTTCAACTCTTTCTTTTAGCATCAAGTCGTATTCGAATGGCTCTATTTGTTTTAAAAGAGCATCAACATGCTCTTGACCAGTTTGATAAGGTACTCCAGGAATATCGAAGATTGGTTTATCTGGATATAATTCAGCGCATTGGCCGCCTGGTTTATCAAGATTATCTATCAGAGTACACTTCATTCCTAACAGCCCAGCTTCAAAGACTGTAAAAAGACCAATAGGCCCTGCACCAATAACTACTATGTCTGTTTTCATTTGACTCTCATTCCCTCTTTTGCACCAGCATCTGGCCCAACCATAAATATATCTTCTCCTCCCGGGCCTGCTGCTAATATCATTCCCTCTGATAATCCAAATTTCATTTGTCTTGGCTTTAAGTTATTTACTAGAACTACATATTTATCTATCAATTCCTCTAATTTATATGCAGCTTTTATGCCTGCGAAAACTGTTTTTTCACCTAATTCTCCAACATCTAAAACTAATTTAACAAGCTTATCTGCTTCAGGAACTTCAATTGCTTCTTTTACTCTTGCTATACGAAGATCTACTCTCATAAAATCTTCTATATTAATTTCGTCCATAATTAGTTAAGTATTCCCTCAAATTCAGATTTTTCAAGTCTTGTTATGATAGCTTTAAAAGGCTTTACTTCCTTAAGACAATCTTTACTTATTTGATCATAGTCTGTTTGTTTTAGATTTAACAACTTAAATAAACTCCCAGTAATATTAGGGATATATGGACTTAAAAGGATAGTAAGATCCTTAAATAAGTTTAATGATTCTGAACATATTTCTATGCAAGAATCTATATCGCCATCTTTTGCTTTGCTCCATGGCTCCATTGATGAAATATATGAATTTGCTTCATCAGCAATTGACATAATATTCTTCAATGCTTTTGAGTATTCTCTATCATTAGTTTGGCTAACAATTTCAGCATATAAATCTTTATATTTATTTGTTTCATTTTGACAGTTTTGTTTAACTTCAGAATTGTTATGTTTTGTAAGAAAGTTTTGAGTTCTACTCGCTATATTTATATATTTGCCAATTAAATCACTATTAATTTTTTGCACAAAATCATCAACTGAGAAATTTATATCAGAAATATCAGTATTGAGTTTTGAAGATAGATAATATCTATAAAAATCTGCATTGGCATATTCAAGCGCTTTGTCAGCAAGTATAAAATTTCCACGTGATTTTGACATTTTCATTCCCTCTATAGTCAGAAATCCATGAACAAAGACTTCTTCTATATTCTCTATGTCTGCTGCATGAAGCATTGCTGGCCAAAACAATAAATGAAAATAAACAATATCTTTACCTATAAAGTGAACTAGTTTTGTATCTCTATCTGATAATAGTTTTTCATAATCATATTCATTCATATCGCACCAATTCTTTATGGACGATAGATAACCTACTGGAGCATCCATCCATACATAAATGTATTTATTTTCCTCTCCAGGCACTTTGAAACCAAAATAAGGTTCATCTCTAGAAACATCCCAGTCCTTTAAATCTCCATCAAGCCATTCCTTAAGCTTATGTTTTATTGGGCTTTGGTTAGAAAGCTCATCTACTTTGGAACTTAGATAATCAGACAATTCATTTAATTTAAAAAAATAATGTTCAGACTCTTTTATTGATGGTTTTGAGTCAGAAAGTGTGGATATAGGATCAGATAGATCTAATGCATCATAAGTTGAACCACACACTTCACATGCATCTCCATATTGATCTGCTACTCCACACGCAGGGCAAGCACCCTTCACAAATCTATCGGACAAAAACATATTTTCCTTATTATCAAACAGCTGTTTTATTTTTTTTGTATAAACAAAGCCCTTATCTAATGCCTTTTTAAATATCTCAGTTGTGAGTTGCTCATTTTCATCACTGTGTGTTGAATGGAAATTAGCTAGATTAACGTTATAGTTTTTAAAAGTATTTTTATGAAGCCCATAAATTTTTTGTATTAGTTCTTCTGGAGTGATATTTTCCTCCTTTGACTTAAGCATTACAGGAGTTCCATGGGTATCGCTTGCACAAAAATAATGGGCTTCTAGTCCTTTTAAATTAAGATGTCTTACCCAAACATCCGTTTGAATTATTTCTAAAATATGTCCGAGATGTAATGGCGCATTTGCATAGGGAAGAGCACTTGTTATTAAATACTTCATGTTCAGTGCAATTATATATTAAACTTTTCTATGTATGAAAAAGATACTTCTAATTCTACTTCTAAGTTTTACGTTATTTCCAGAAGAAGATGTAGAGATAGATAAAGATCCATTCGAGAATATCAATAGAGTTGTTTTCGTAATCTTTGATGAAATTGATGTTGCAGTTCTTAAGCCTACAGCTGAAGTTTATAGAGATTACACACCAAAATTTATAAAAAAATCTATCTCTAATTTTTTTAATAATTTATCTGAGATTGATACTATTGCTAATCAGCTTCTTCAAGCTAAGTTTGATTTAGCGCTACAGGACACAGTAAGATTTTTTATTAATACAACTCTTGGTATAGGAGGTATATTTGATCTGGCAACCAATGTTGGTTTAGAGAGACATGATGAAGATTTTGGTCAAACACTTGGTTACTGGGGAGTCAATAATGGGCCATATGTTTTTGTACCTTTTGTAGGGCCATCAACATTAAGGGATATGATTGGTTATCCAGCTAGCTGGTATCTTTCAGGTAACTTTGCAATTGATCAGACAGACATGAAAGTGGTATTTACAACTCTCGATGTCATAGAAACAAGAGAACGTCTCTTAGCTGCTGAAAATTTAATAGTCGGCGATAAATATGAATTTATTAAAGATGTATATATGCAATCTAGGAATGATCTTGTTCTAGATGGCGATGTCGAAGATGAATTTCTTATAGATTTTGAATCTGAACTTTTTGAAGAAGATCTTCCTGAAAATCAATAAAGACATCTTCCAGAGCCATATTCTCATTGTTAAGACCTGAGAGTAATCTTCTTCTAATATCTTTGGTGTGTGAAACTCTTCTTATTATCTGTATTAGGTGGTTGATAGATCGATTTACGTCTTTTGGGTTAGATAAATTTAATATGTAAGTCATAAAAGCTCTTATTCCTTCATTAAATTCTAGGTTTGTATTTTGTGAATAGATTTCTTTATCGATATTTAGTAGAAAGGTTGGATCAGAGTATATTTTTCTTCCTAACATTACACCGTCAAATCTATCGAGTAATTTTTTTACATTCTCAATATCTTCTATACCACCATTAATAATTATTTTTAATTCAGGGAAAGTTTTTTTAATTTTATGAACTAAGTCATAATCAAGTGGAGGGATTGATCTATTCCTTTTTGTATCTAATCCACTAATAGCTTTTCTAGCATGTATGACGAATAGTGATATTCCTGAATCAGCTATTCTTTCAATAAAACGTGTTAAGTATTCCTTGCCTTCATGCTGATCAACTCCTATTCGACACTTTATAGTAAGTGGAATTGTGGTATTTCTCTTCATTGCACTTATGCATGAACATAAAAGCTCAACATCTTTCATTAAAAAGACACCAAAATTACCAGATTTTACTTTTTTTGATGGACAGCCCACATTTAGATTTATTTCATCATAACCAAAACTCTCACCAATCTTAGATGCTTCAGCCAATGCTTCAGGCTCTGAACCACCGAGCTGTAGGCCAACAGGATGTTCAATATCACTAAATGAAAGGAGTTTTTCTCTATTACCCTTTAATATGGCATTTGAGTGAATCATCTCAGTGTATAGCATAGATTTCTTAGTAAATTGACGCGCTAAAAAACGAAAATGACGGTCAGTCTTTTTCATCATTGGAGCGATGCAAAATCTATGATCGTTTAAACTCATATGAGATAAATAACAGCTACAAGGCCAACAGAGGTAAGTACGATTGTATAGGGGAGGGCTTTATAAACCATTCTTAAGTAGGAAAGTCCAATAAGAGGAGCTAGAGATGAAGTCAAGAGAAATAAAAATGCTGCCTGACCATTTGGAGTGGCAACACTAGGTAAATTTGTTCCTGTATTGATAGCAACAGCTAACTTATCAAATTGTTCTGAAGTAATTATCTGATCTATTTTTGCCTGAACAATTTCATTCATATAAACAGTTGCTACAAA
Organism: uncultured Gammaproteobacteria bacterium; assembly: GCA_913020145.1. Taxonomy (GTDB): domain Bacteria; phylum Pseudomonadota; class Gammaproteobacteria; order Magnimaribacterales; family TMED112; genus TMED112. Next base: position 7,068 of record CAJWAI010000022.1, read on the forward strand.
AACATTGTCACTTATAGCTGATAAAATGCCATTAGCCATAAAGAAAAGCGGAACCCATAAATCCTCTGATGCTGCAAAAACGCCGTTAATCACTGGAGAAAAAAGTTTTTGATCGTTAATCGCAGCTACGATAACAAAGAAAACTACAAGCAGCGCTGTAAAAGGTAGTGACTCCTTAAAAGCACCACCCAATTGATGTTCTTGTGTGATTCCTTTGAATGAAGTTAATAGAACCATTAAGAAAAGCCCTATCACCCCAACTTGCGCAATATGGAATGCTAAAGCAAATATTAAACATATGCCTAATATCGCTTCAATAATTAAATGTAATTTTTCTAGAGGCGTCCTTTTTAATTCTATTTCTTTAGCATTAGTAATAATTTTACTTCTCAGAGTATGTGACAACTGCGCACCATAACCAAAGATTTTTAATTTCTCTATTAATACACAACTTAATAAACCAAAGAGCAATACGGGCATTGTTACAGGAGCCATTCTCCAGAAGAATTCCATAAAGTCCCAATTAGCTTTTGTGGCAATCAATAGGTTTTGTGGTTCACCAACTATTGTGCATACGCCGCCTAATGCTGTACCAACAGCACCATGCATGATGATATCTCTAAGAAATGCTTTTCCCTGATCAAATTCTAATTGAGAAATTTTATTTTCCTTAAAATTCTTCTCAAAGATTCTATAAAAACCAAGAGTCACACTTATTAGTACAGCTGTAACTGTTAGAGCATCTAAGAAAGCAGATAAAAAAGCTGCCGAAATTACAAAAAATAAAGATAAAACAGTTTTAGATTTTATTGTTTCAAGTAACTTGGTAAAAATGACCATTAATAAATCTTTCATGAAAAATATCGCTGAAACCATAAAGATTAGTAGTAGCAATACTTCTAGATTTGAAACAATTTCGTTAAATACATGATATGTATCAGTTAAGCCAAGTAATAGTATTTGAAGTGCTATCAATCCACCAGGTTGGAGAGGGTAGCATTGTATCGAGAATATAAGAGTGTATATAAACTGCAACAGAAGCAGCCAGCCTATTATAAAACCACTGTCATAGCCCAAATCAGTAAGACCAAAGTAAAGGAAAGGATTTAAAAAAAGAAAACCTACGATGCTCCATTTATACCAATCTGGAGCATTCCCTAAGAAACTTTTAAATAATGTACTAACCAATTCTCTTTTAAACGTTTACATTATACTAACAATGAAAAGATTTACTTCTAGTTTTTCAACAAAACAAATACCTAAAAAAAATGATTTAGTTGTGAGTATTAACGAAAGTAAGAAAATACTTTTTAATAAAAAAGAAGGAAGTTTCGTTCACAACAATCTTAATAGTCAGTTAAAAGATGAGGTATTTGAGATTTTTAAGTTAGAAAATAATTCAGTTTTTCTTTCTGGCGCACTAACTAATATTACTAAAGAACAAGCCTACTTAAGCAAGAGAGAATTATATCCGTTCCTAAATGAAGAGTCTTTAATGATTGTCAGCAGAGCATTTCAATTATTCGATTGGATTTACAAACAAAATTATTGTTCAAGAACAGGAAATAAATTGAGTGAAGTACGAGATGATTTGTCTAAGTTTTGTGATAGTTGTCCAAGAGAGTACTACCCAAAAATGTCACCTTGCATCTTAGTTGTATTGACGCATGAAAATGAAATCTTGCTAGTGAGACATAATAACGAGATAAGGACCTTATATACTGCAATTGCTGGATTTGCTGATCTAGGTGAAAGCTTAGAAGAGTGTGTTGAAAGAGAAGTTTTTGAAGAAGTAGGTCTAAAGATTAAAAATATTAATTATGTGGGCAGTCAATCCTGGCCCTTTCCAAATCAATTAATGATGGCATTTCAAGCTGAAGCTATATCTAAAGATGTTCAAATTGATGCGAATGAAATTTTGGAGGCATCTTGGTTCAGATCAAACGATCTTCCCAAAATACCTCCAGAACCATCTTTATCTAATCAACTAATCAAAAGAGCTATTAATTCCTTGATCTAGGATCATTTTTAGCTCTGCTAACTCTTTTTCTAGCTGGTTTATTTGTTGGTTCTTCAATTCTATTCCCAATATTATCGTCTACAACCTTTTCTTTAGTCTTTTTAACAATGTTCTTTACATTACCACTTTGTTTTTTAGGGTGAGGTTTCACATTGCTTTTTGCTTTATGAGGGTTATTTGAAGATGGTTTACGTGAAATATTTCTAGGCTTATTAGATTTCATGTTTCTTCTAACATTTGGCCTCGATTTTGAAGAGTTATACCTTCTGTTTCTAGGTTTTTTAGCTTTAGGCTTCTCATCGCCCTTAAAAAAGCTAAATAATGAATCTAGTAAACCTTTTTTATTTGAATCTGCTTTTGGCATATTCCTAAATTCAACATCTTCGACCATAGCCTTAGCTCTTTTCTTCGGAACTTTTAAGTTATAGCTAGTTCTGTTTTGAAATGCTTTTGATGATTCTTCCATATTCTTTTCATAATCAAAGTGCGCATTCTTCTTTATTTCTATTGTATAACTATCATTCTGTTTATAAGGATCAATAAAAGTCATTATTTTATTTGAAAATTTTTGTTCTATCTGATCGAGATGAGATCTATAACGATTTAATAATTCATTTGCAATATTTGGTGAAACCTTAAGCAAAAGAATGCTAGATCTATTATTTATAGATTTTTCTGTTATTAAACGAAATATAGACTCGCATATAGATGCCACAGATCTTACCCATATTGTTTTACCCATTAAGTCATTTAAGGCAGGTTTGATTCTTTGTCGTGACATTTCCATCAACCCAAATCTTGATATTTTATCAAGCTGGATTCTTGCATGATCCTGTTTAGTCGAAGCATACATAGCTTTTTCAACCTTTTCATTACTTTTAGGATCTTCCATATCAATAAAATCAATGACAATTAAACCACCTAGATCCCTTAACTTAACCTGTTTGCCTATTTCAGAGGCAGCTTCGAGGTTAGTTTTAAGCGCAGTTTCCTCAATATCAGAACCTTTAGTTGATTTTGCTGAATTAATATCAATTGATGTTAATGCTTCACCTGAATCAATTACTAAAGAACCACCTGAACGGAGCTTAACTTCTCTAGAAAAAGCAGACTCTATTTTTGACTCAATTCCATAACTAGCAAAAAGTGGAACATCTTCATCATGAAGCTTAATTTTATCTACTAAATCAGGAATGATTTTATTTGCATAAGTTTTTGCTGATTCAAAATCATCGCTATTATCAACAATTAGTTCTCCGATATCTTCTTTAAAATAATCTCTTATATTTTTCTGTATAAGACTTTGATCAGCATAAATTAACTGAGTTGCTTTAGCAGTTTTGATTGCTGATTCAACTTCTACCCATAATTTTTTTAGGTACTCTAAATCCCAAGATAATTGTTCAATTTGTTTTTCTATACCGGCAGTACGGATTATTAAGCTCATGCCAGCTGGAGTATCCAAAGAATCCAAGAGGTTTTTTACCTTATCTCTTTCTTCTCCGTGAATTCTTCTCGAGATTCCACCACCACTAGGGTGATTTGTCATTAAAACTATAAATCTACTTGCCAAAGATATATACGTTGATAAAGCTGCGCCCTTATTGACTCTTTCTTCTTTTTCAATTTGGATGACTATATCGTCTCCTTCTTTAATCTTGAATCTTTCCATTCCAGATTTAGAAGGATCAAAGTATTCAGGAGATAACTCTTTAAAAGGAAGAAAACCATGCCTTGAAGAACCTAGTTCGACAAATATTGCCTCTAAACTAGCCTCAATTTTGGTAATTTTACCTTTGTGTATACTTCCTTTTTGGAAATTATTTCCTTCGAACTCAAGATCGAAATCTATGAGTTTTTCGCCGTCTATTAATGCACTTCTTTTGCCATTAATAGAATTTGTATCAATTAGTATTTTTTTCATTGTATCCCTTATAAATAAAGGATAAGAACAATATTTAAATCAGAAGCTTTTCAGGAATTATCATATTTTTGAAACCTATTAATCTTTTGTTGATTGTTCTTATCATTTTGTTTTTTTCTATATTTCTATCGCTTACTTTGTATATTTTTTTATTTCAGATGTAAGCTTAGGGGATATATTCTACAGCAAAATGGTCAAAATTAGTTTTTTTCTTGTAAATCACGATGATAGCGGACGCCGTCTTGATAACTTTTTATTTAGTAAATTTAAAAAGAATCTTCCTAAATCAAAAATATATAGTTCAATTAGAAAGGCAAAGATTAAAGTAAACCAAAAGAAATCTAAACCTGATTATAAATTAATTGCGGGAGATAAAATTTCTTATCCTCAATTTTCCATTAAAGATCAATTATCAGAGTCTCCTAACCTTGAAAGTCATATGGAAGTAATCAAAAATTCGATAATTTATGACTCTGATAGATTTGTCGTAATTAATAAACCTCCCAATTATGCTGTTCATGGTGGTTCTGGATTAAATTTTGGTGTCATTGAAATAGTTAGAAAGCTTTATAAATACTCTGAGAATTTTAATTTAGCCCACAGAATCGACAAAAGCACTAGCGGATGTTTGGTAATAGCAAAAAAAATGTCTGCTTTAAGAGACATACATAAACAATTCAGGCAAAGATTAGTAAAAAAAGTATATGAATGTGTAGTTCATGGTATTTGGCCAGAAAATTTAAAGGTCATTGAGAATGAGCTAGAAGTAAAGAAAACAAATCAATCTGAGAGAAAGGTCAAAAAATCAGAAGCAGGCAAAAAATCTAAGACTAAATTTACCATTAATAAGAAATATAAGGGTTTTACAAGTCTTATAGCTTTACCTTATACCGGCAGAACCCATCAGATAAGATTTCATTGTTTTGATGCTGGACATCCAATACTGGGAGACAAGAAGTATGCTCTGAAAGAAAATAAAACTACAGCAAAAAGATTAATGCTTCACGCAAAAGAGATAACTTTTATGGACGGAGAAAAAACCATCCATGCAGAAGCATTAGAAAAATATAATTTTTTTGATGGTAGGGATGAACGGACTTGAACCGTTACGCCTTGCGGCACGTGAGTTTGAGTCACGCGTGTCTACCAATTCCACCACATCCCCGTAATTGCTATCATACATGCTATGCAAAAAGACATCTATAAGTCAGATTATTACTACGATTTACCAGAAGATCTTATAGCTAAGTATCCTGTAAAAAATAGAATAAGCTCTAAATTATTGCATCTTGATGGAGGAGATATTCATATAGATGAATTTATATCAATACGGGAACAGCTTAATGAAGACGATATATTAGTTTTAAATGAGACAAAAGTAATTCCAGCAAGATTAAAGCTAAAAAAACAAACTGGCGGCAATGTTGAGCTATTGATACTAGACAAAATTAATAAAAATGTTGGAAGTTGTTTAACAAAAGGTCTGAATAAGAAGATTAAAGAACAAACCCTATACTCCAAAAATTTTCCTGTAAAAATTTCAATAATTAATGTCTATGAGGATTCTGTAGAAATTAAGTTCAATCAAGCCATAGATAGCTTATGTGATGCAATAGGTCATATTCCTATACCTCCTTACTTAAATAGATCTGATGAAGAGTTAGATAGAGATAGGTATCAAAGTGTTTTTGCAAACGATAAACACAAGAATTCTGTTGCTGCTCCAACTGCATCGTTACATTTTGATGATAAGCTCATGGAACAGCTAGAAGCCAAGCTAACAATCTGCAAAATTAATTTAGATATTGGGTTAGGAACATTTAAACCTTTGAAAGATGAACCTATTACCAATAAATCAAAACTTCATAAAGAGGATTTCTACATATCAGAAAGTTCAGCTACAGTTTTAAATGATGCAATATCAGCAAATAAAAGGTTGGTAGCTTTAGGCACAACAACATTAAGAGCACTTGAATCAGCTTACGATGTTAATGCTAAAAAGCTAAGATCAGGCCCTCAGTCAACCGAGATATTTATACACACAGGCTATAAGTTTAATGTTGTAGATTCTCTGATAACCAACTTCCATTTACCAGAATCAAGTCTATTAATGCTTGTATCTGCTTTTGCGGGGAAAGAAAATATATTTAATGCATACAAATATGCAATTAAAAACAAAATGCGCTTCTTTAGTTATGGAGATGCAATGATAATAAAAAAATGTCATTCAAAGT
>CAJWAI010000023.1 GCA_913020145.1 uncultured Gammaproteobacteria bacterium
AATGAAGAAGTTTCTATTAAGGGTTTTGAAGATCCCACCAATGACTGATACCAGCGAAAGAATCTTGCATTGAATTTTTCTCACTTATCCCTCCAAGAGGTATAACTTTTATTTCAGAAAAAATATTTTTTATTTCAAAAAAATTATCCCAACCAAGAGGCTCAGAATAATATTTTTTGATGATTGGAGACAGAAAGACGTAATCACAACCTAATTCTTTGGCTAATAATATTTCTTCTTTGTTGTGACAAGAAGCACCAAGTATTTTATTGTGTGCAAAAGAATATGTCCCATTTAATTCGTTAGTCTGCAGGTGGTAGCCGTCTGCTTGGAAATTAAATTTATTTGGAACATTCAGAATAAGGGGGATATCATTTTTTTTACAAAATTTTGAAGTAATATTTAGCGCCTCATCAATATCCACTTCGGTATTTTTTATTCTCAGCACTATTACCTTATGTTTATAAAATAAAGAATTTTTGAGTTTATTTTTTAAAGTAGAAATTTTTTTAAACTCGCCTGTAATTAAAAATATAGGATTTGAGTTAAGAGTTTTAGACCACTTACTTGGAATCAATTATTCTTCTCTTTTCTTTTTTGCTGTTGCTCATATTCCTCTTTGCTCATAGCTTGAATCTTAATATTGAAAAGGATTTTAACAACATCATCTTTGAAAGATTCAATCATAGAATCAAATAGGTGAAAGGACTCTTTTTTAAATTCATTAATTGGATTTCTTTGAGCATAAGCTCTTAATCCGATATTACTTCTTAAAGAATCAATATTTTGCAGATGTCTTTTCCATGAAGCATCTAACACTTGTATAGCTATTTGTCTTTCTAATTCCTTTTTCTTATCCTTAAGTTTTTCAAACTTTTCGAAATAGTATTTCTGATAAAAATTATTTAAAAAATCGATAACTTTACCAAAAGTTAAACCATCTTTGCTCAGAAAGTTAAAATCAGGTGAGACTCCAAAAGATTGTGTCAATGCCTTATCTAGATCATCAAATTTCCAGTTTGCAATTTGCTCTTCTGGTAACAAGCGATCAGTAGTTTTTTCTAAAAGGTTATCAAGGTATTCAAAGATCAATTTTTCAGAATCATTTTCTTCAAGAAAGTAGTCTCTAATCTTATATACAGTAAGCCTTTGATCATTTGAAACATCATCATATTCAAGAATTTGTTTTCTTATCTCAAAATTTCTACCTTCAATTTTTTTCTGGGCATTAGCAATAGCACCATTAAGCATTGGATGCTCAATACTTGAATCATCCATACCATCACTTAATCTTGAAAAGAGTTTTTTTCTATTTTCATCAATAAAAAGTCGTAAAACCGTATCATCAAGTGATAAAAAGAATTTAGAATAACCTGGATCACCTTGACGGCCTGATCTTCCTCTTAACTGATTGTCAATTCTACGAGATTCATGTCTTTCTGTTCCGATAACATGTAAGCCTCCAGCATCTAACACTTGTTTATGTTTTTGATCCCATTCTGAGTCGTCATCTTCTTTTTTACCTCCAAGTACAATATCTGTACCACGACCTGCCATATTAGTTGCTATAGTTATAGCACCAGGCCGGCCAGCTTCAGCAATGATGACTGCCTCTTTTTCATGATACTTTGCGTTTAATACTTGGTGACGTATACCTTCTCTCTTCAATCTACCAGAAAGCTCTTCAGAACTTTCAATTGATGCTGTCCCCACAAGAATGGGAGCAGATTTTTTATTTATTTCTTTAATCTCATTTATAAGAGCTTGATATTTATCTTCTTCATTTACGTATACGACATCATTAACATCTTCTCTTACCATTGCCTGATTTGTTGGTATAACTACTACATTCATACCGTAAATTTCTTTGAACTCAGCAGCTTCAGTATCAGCTGTACCTGTCATCCCAGATATTTTGCTAAATAATCTAAAGAAGTTTTGATAAGTGGTAGATGCAAGGGTCTGTGTTTCTTGTTGAATCGGTACTCTCTCTTTACATTCTAGTGCTTGCATTACACCGTCCGAAACTCTTCTTCCAGGAAGCTTTCGGCCTGTATTGTCATCAATTAGTACAACCTTATTGTTTTCAACTACATAATGTATATCTTTTTCAAAAAGGAGATTAGCTTTCAGTGTGGCTTGGATATATTTTAAAAATTTTAAGTTTTCTGTTGTATATAAACTCTCACCTTCTTTGACCATCCCTCTGTTATTCAGAAAAGATTCTACTTTTTCAAAGCCATCATCAGTTAAATCAACACTCCTTAGTTTTTCATCAACCATGAAGTCTCCTCTTTCTTGTTCAGTAAGTGGCTCTTCTTCTGTTCCTTGTTTTAATTGTCTTTTCATTGTGGGCAGAAGCTTAAGAAATACAGGATAAGCAGCAGCATCATCATCAGTAGCGCCTGATATTATTAGAGGTGTTCTTGCCTCATCGATCAATATAGAATCGACTTCATCAACAATAGCAAAGTTTAAATCTTTCTGGGTTTTTTGATCTTTGAAGAGCACCATATTATCTCTAAGATAGTCAAAGCCGAGTTCACTACTTGTGCAATAAATAATATTTGAATCGTAAGATTCTTTTTTGTCATTAAAGCTTTGAGCCGATGTCAGAGAACTAACTTTTAGGCCAAAATATTCATAAATTGGCCGCATCCAATTAGCATCTCTTTCTGCAAGGTAATCATTTACTGTGACAATATAAACTTTCTGCCCTTTCAGGGCATTGAGTACAGCTGGGAGTGTAGCAACTAGAGTTTTTCCTTCACCAGTTTTCATTTCAGCAATATTTCCATCATTTAAAACTAATCCTCCAACTAATTGGCAATCAAAGTGTCTTAGACCTAATGTTCTTTGTGAAGCCTCTCTAACTGCAGCAAAGATTTTTATTAAATCATTGCTATCTTCATTTTCATTTAAGGCAATATTCTTAAATTCTTCTTCACTAAGTTTTTTAGTTTCTTCTTCTAGAGCATTAATTTTTTTAACTACTTTTTCATAAGCACTTATAAGCCTTTGATTTGCGGAGCTAAAAATTTTTTGGAATATACCTAACATCAGGCTGACTCTTGCGATATAGGTCTTAGATAATTTATCGGAGCATCTTTAATTTCATCTATTTCTATAATCTTATATGCATTTTCACTTTCAATTTTTTTAAGAAGTTGATTATTAAGAGCATGCCCGGATTTAAACCCATAAAACTCTCCTATGAGGTTATGTCCAAGTAAATAAAGATCCCCAATTGCATCAAGCATTTTATGTTTCACAAATTCATCAGCAAAGCGTAATCCACCATCATTAAGAATATCTTCATCTCCAATACCAATGGCGTTATTTAGATTAGCCCCTAATGCTTTATTATTTTTTTTAAGCATCTCTAGATCATCATATATACCAAAAGTTCTAGCCCTACTTACTTGTCTTATAAAGGATGTTTGTGAAAAATCTATTGCTGCAGTCTGCGGATATTTTTTATAAACGGGATGATCAAACTCAAGACCAAAAGAAACTCTAAATCCCTTATATGGCTTAATTTTTGCAACAGCATCATCTCTTTGTACCTGAACCGATTTAGTGACATAAATAAATTTTTTAACAACTTCTTGTTCAACTATTCCAGCAGCTTGAATAAGAAATACAAATTTAGTTGAGCTACCTTCCATTATTGGAATCTCTGGACCATTGCAGTCAATAATGCAGTTATCAACACCAATGCCAGCTAAAGCAGACATTAAATGTTCAATAGTTGAAATTTCTGCTCCATTGCTCTCTAAAGTTGTAGATAATGTTGTGTCTCCAACATTGTTAGCTTGAGCTGGAATCTCAGTAATTTTTTTACCTTCAATCCTTCTAAAAATAATTCCTGTATTTGGATCAGCGGGGTGAAGTGTTAATGTAGCTTTTTTACCCGTGTGTAAGCCGACTCCTGAAGCAGAAGTCTTATTTCTGATTGTTCTTTGTGCAAGCATGATTCTGTATTTTAAGTTATTAGCATTAATTTTAGTATCGAAGTTTTTTTTGAACTTCAAAAAGTGCTATTGCTGTAGCAACAGCAACATTTAAAGATGATGTTTGGCCATGTCTATTAATTTTCAAAACTTGATCACAATTTTTTTCTACGAGCTTTCTAATTCCCTTTTCTTCATTTCCAAGAATTAAAACATTTTTATCTGTAAATTCTGTTTCTTCTAACGAGATTTCTCCATGTTCAGAAAATCCACTAATCCAATAACCACTCTTTTTTAGGTTTTCCTGAAGAGTCGCAATATTTGTAGCTTTATATAGATCTAAATCGTATATCCCTCCCGTAGAGGTCTCTATCACAGCTGGATTTGAAAAATCAGCAGAATTATTTTTTGGAATAATTACAGAATTCACCCCAAAGAATGAAGCAGATCGCAAACAAGAGCCTAAATTTCTAGTGTCTTGAATCTCATCCATTATGAGAACCATATTGCCAAGTTCATAGCCTTGAGATTTTATATCTTTAATGGGCGGCTCTTTACAGACAGCCGAAATACCACCCATAGTTAATTCAATTTGTATATTTTTTGATTCTGCTAGAGCAATAATTTCATTATCCTTTTTAGAATCTACTTTTAATGAAATAACCTTTTCTGGATGCCTCTCAATTAAAGCTTTAATACAGTGAATATTTTTTATTAGTATGCTCATAACTTAATAATACAGTGAAATTTTTCCTTCTAATTCTTTTATATCTTCAATAAAAACTTTGATCTCATCACCTAAAGAAAACTTATTTCCTCTTCTTCTGCCATCCAGAGTTTGATTTCTTGCATTATATCTATAGTAGTCATCTGGCAAATTATTGACATGCAAAAGTCCACTAGTAAATAGATCTGGAATATCAACGAATAAACCAAAATCTTTGACACCAGTTATAAATCCCGAAAAATTCTTCCCTCTAAAATTATTAGCATATTCACATAAAAGATTCTGTATTACTTGTTTTGATGCAAACTCAGCATCTCTTTCCTTTTTTGAGCAATATTCGAGAACTTCTTCTAATAAATCAGTATTAATTTTCTTTTTATCTAGTATGGATATGATCATTCGATGAACTAATAAATCTGGATATCTTCTGATTGGCGAAGTGAAATGAGTGTACCGATCAAACTTAAGACCAAAATGTCCTTTGTTCTTTGTCTTATATTCAGCTCTTTGCATTGATTGCAATACTAATGTATTCAAAATAGAAGCGTCCTTTCTTTTAGATATTTTTTGTAGAAAATTAGATAAATTTTGCACATCTTCGACATTTCCATTCCAATTAATACCTCTTCTCTTTAATATTTGACTCAACCTATCGATTTTCACTGATTCAGGCATTTCATGGACTCTGTATATTCCATGATCAAAATTTTTTTCAATAAAATCTGCTGCAACTATATTAGCTGCCAACATTAACTCTTCAATTAATTTATGAGAGAAGAGTCTTTTCCTTTTATACAGAGATTTTATCTTTTTCTCTTTATCTAAATTGATTGCAGGTTCAGATATTTCAAAATCTAATGCGCCTCTCATCCTTCTTTGAACGATTAACTTTTTGCAAAGGTAAAAGCTCGATTCTAATGAATCTACATAAGGACCTTCTAAACCCTGGTATTCATCTAAATAAAATTTTTCTACCTGTGAGTAAGTAAGTCTGGCTGAAGATTTTATTATTCCTCTTTTAAATTGGTATTTATTTATTACTCCGTCTTTATCAAAATCAATTTCAATACATAAAGCCCGCCTTCTTTTATTTGGCTTAAGAGAACATAGTTCATTGCATAAATTTTCTGGTAGCATCGGTATTACTTTTTGAGGAAAATAAACCGATGTTGTTCTTTTAGAAGCCTCTTTATCGATTGAAGAACCTGCTTTCACGTAATAAGAGACATCAGCAATTGCAACTTTTAAATGGAAACCATTATTAGTTGCAGAACAATATATAGCATCATCGAAATCTTTAGCGTCTTCGCCATCTATAGTTATAAAGGGAAATTCCTCCAATTTATCATTATCTTCAATGAATTTATCTTCAATAATTTTAGATTCAATAAGGACTTTTTCAGGCCAACTTGAATTAAGCTCATAATCATTTATAGCTTTATTGTGATAATCAGAAATTGTTATGGCCGCCATCGAAGAGTTACTTGTTAAAAATTTCAGAATCCTGTTTAAAAGATTTGAATTCTAAAGCATTACCAAAAGGATCTTTAAAAAACATAGTTTTTTGTTCTCCTGGTAGACCCGAGAATCTAAGATAAGGCTCAATTACAAAATTTATATTTTCGGACTTAAGTTTTGAGCTGAATGAATCAAACTCATTCCACTCTAAGATTATCCCAAAATGAGGAATAGGAACATCTTTACCATCAACTTCATTATTATTGCTTTTATTTAGTTCGCTGATATGACAAACAAGTTGATGCCCAAAAAAATCATAGTCAATCCAGTGGTTATCAGATCTGCCTTCTTCAAAACCTAACTTAGAGCCATAGAAATTTCTTGCTTTATCCAAACAACCCACTGGAATAGCTAGATGAAAAGGTCTAAGTTTTTTCATTTCAATCCCATTTAGTTACAAAATCTTTAGTTTTCATTTCTGGTATTTTTTTTAACTTTCCTTCTGGAGTTCCCACATAAAGATAGCCCACAACTTGTTGTCCTTTTTTTATATCAAGATACTTGCCAACTTTATCGTTGAATGCAAAGGTTCCTGTCCTCCAAATTCCACCATAACCCATAGAGCTAAGAGCCAATAAGATATTCTGTCCTGCAGTAGCTGTAGACATTAATTGTTCAATTTCAGGAACCATGCGATGTTCTTTGGGAGTATTTATAAGAATAATTATCATTGGAGCTCTAAATGGTGCTTCGGTATATTTTTTTAATTGTTCTTCAGACAGGCTATCTATATTTTCTTTTGCATAACTTTTAAAGGCCTCTGATAATTTTTCAAGACCCTTGCCTTGAATCTCAATAAAGCTTGTAGGTCTGAGCCATGCATGATCCGGAGCCCTTAGAGCTGCTTGATAGACATATTGCATCTCTTTATTGGAAGGTGCAGGCATAACAAGATTTCTATGAGAGTTACGCTGAGTAATATTTTTTAAAGCATCATTCATGTTTTCTCCTTATTTTTCTTTGCATTAAATACATCTATATTTTTTTTCCATTCTTCTAGGTACCATCCATCATTACCAATCTTATTTACGTAAGAAAAAAAGATTCTGCCATTTTCATCTTTATAGCCCTGCTCAAAGGGCTCTCCAGTTTCTTTGTTTATTCTCTTGTACTCATCTTTTAGTTGCATGGTCTTTTCAGCTGTTTAAGGTCGTATTATAGTTTAGATATGAGATTAAACATTATATTACTAGTTCTTATTGCCCTATATGCAAATACGACTGATGATTTAAAAGAAAAGCTAGAAACTGATTTAGACACTTTAATGCCAAAAGTCATAGAGTGGAGGCATGATATACATCAATACCCAGAACTAGGAAATAGAGAATTTAGAACTTCAAATAAAATAAAGGTTCATTTAGAAAGTCTTGGAATTGAAGTTGAGAGTGGCATTGCTTATACAGGTTTAGTTGGGTTAATCAGAGGAGGTCAACCTGGGCCAACAATTGCACTTAGAGCTGATATGGATGCTTTACCTGTAGAAGAAAAGACAGGCTTACCATTTGCTTCAAAAGTACGAACAGAATATTTAGGCAATGATGTGGGTGTTATGCACGCATGTGGTCATGATGCACATGTCGCTATCTTAATGGGGGTGGCTGAATTTTTAGCTGACAATAAAGAACAATTAAAAGGAAATGTAATGTTAATTTTTCAGCCTGCTGAAGAAGGGCCTCCAGAAGATGAGGGTGGAGGTGCAAAAATGATGCTTGAGGAAGGAATTTTTGAAAAATATAAACCTGAAGTGATTTTTGGGTTACATGTAACAAATATTCCAAATGGAGTCCTATCAGTAAAATCTGGACCTGCAATGGCGGCTGCATCAGCTTATAGAATAAAAATTAAAGGTACTCAGACTCATGGTTCTACACCCTGGTCTGGTATAGATCCTATTATGGCTACTGCTGAATTAATAGAAGCTTTGAATACCATAGTTAGTAGAAGAATCAATATAATAAACAACCCAGCTGTAGTTTCTGTGGGAATGGTTAAGGCCGGAACCAGAAATAATATTATTCCTGAAGACTCCCTAATTATGGGGACAATAAGGACATTTGATCCTGATTTAAGAAAAGAGATATATGCTGAAATAGAACAAATTGCTAAAGGAGTAGCTTTAGGGACTGGGACAAAGATAACAGTGGAATTTGATGTAGGAGGATTCTATCCAGTTACAGTAAATAATCCTGCTCTTGTAGAAAAAATGAAAGGTTCTTTAATGGAAGCATCACCGGGTAAATTTTATGAGTCTCAGATACCAGTAACAGGAGCTGAAGATTTTTCCTATTTCTCACAAGAGATTCCAGGATTATATTTCTGGCTGGGAATAAATAAGCCGGGAGAAGGATTAGATTCAGCCAATTTTGGAGAGAGAACAGATGTTGCTGGAAATCATTCTCCATACTTTTATGTTGATGATTCAGCATTAGATGAGGGTGTCAAAGCAATGGTTTATCTGGTTCTTGATTACCCTGATTCTTAAAGTAAGACTCTGTTTACAAAATTTAACATTAGATTATGCGATTCTGGTGTTTCAACAAGAGAATCTAATACCTGCTCAAACTGTTCTTCACTTTCAGTGTATTTCTTCTTATAAATAGCCAATCTTTGAAAAACAGTGGCTCTATCAACTTCGGGATGAAACTGAAATGCCCATAATGGCTTATCTCTGAGTTTAAAGCTATGTAAACATTGTTCTGTATATGCTAGTAGGTCTAAATTTTCAGGCAAATCAACTGAGTACTGCCTATGAATAGAAAGAGCTGGAAATTCATCTTTAACTCCCTTAAAAACAGGATCTATCTCCGCAAGATTAGTAAGTTTTATAGGAATGCTCCCCATTTCATAATCTTTATCTTTGCTTAGAACTTCCCCCCCAAATGCAAGTATTGCGAGCTGAAAACCAAAACATGATGCAAATGTAGGTAGTCCTATTTCTCCTGCAAACCTTATTAGTTCAATGCAATCATTTATAAAAACGTACTTCTTAGGCTCAAGCACATTCGCTTCACTGGCTCCACCAACGTAAAGTGCATCATAACCATTTAATACATCAGATTTAAAATGTGGAGTATCAAAAACATTTAATACATCTATTTGTGTAACTTCTAGTTCACTATATTTAGCAAAACTTTCAAGCTCTTCTCTTCTTACTTTGTGATCATCCCTAATCTGAAGCAATAAAATTTTTATATCTTTTCTTTGCATTTTTATTGTTTAGACAATTTAATTCTAATTTAAGTTAGTGTAAAATTATCTCCCCATGATTCAATATATAATTGTCGCTTTAGTTGGTTTTTTATCAATATTTGCCATGTGCATGTTCCTTTTTATTAAAGAGGGAACTAAAGGCATTAAACAAAAACCCTATAAAACAAAAAGTGGAATTATACATACGGCAGAAAAATCACGAACAAAATATATCGTTTAATCCTAGATAGTAAAAAATGGAGCCACCTGTCAGGATCGAACTGACGACCTACTGATTACAAATCAGTTGCTCTACCAGCTGAGCTAAGGTGGCCCGAGCGAAAATTCTACACTATAAACCTACTTGGTTACAATGGAGGCAATGCACAGCCAGTACCTTTGATTCCACAATAACCACCTGGGTTTTTAGCTAAATACTGCTGATGGTATTCTTCAGCAGGGTAAGATGATTGATTGATTCTAATTTCAGTAGTTATTTTTGTATGCCCTCGATTAATTAAAACCTTTTCATACACTTCTCTCGATTTATTTGCTAATTCAAGTTGATGTTCATTAGAGCAATATATTGCTGATTTATATTGCTCTCCTACATCATTGCCTTGTCTCATGCCTTGGGTAGGATCATGACACTCCCAAAAAATTTTTAAAATATCTTCTATCAGAATTATTTTTTCGCTATATATCACATTTACAGTTTCAGCATGCCCAGTAACACCTGTGCATACCTGTTCATATGTAGGATTTGGCCTTTTACCACCTGAATAAGAAGCATAAGTTACCCAAACACCTTCTAATTGCCAAAAAACTCGCTCAACGCCCCAAAAGCAACCAGCTCCGAGAATTATCTCCTGCGAATTATTAGGATAATTATCAAACAAACTTTTTTTATTAACAAAATGAATCATTCTCAATATGAATTATATATGTATTGACTATGAAATTTCTAAGTTGATAATAACAAACTCAACTTGGAGGGGTTGGGGAGCGGTCAAACCCAGCAGACTGTAAATCTGCCGCCTCGTGCTTCGAAGGTTCGAATCCTTCCCCCTCCACCATTTATTACCCTATTTTTTTAAGGTATATAATGGTTGAAGCTTTACGCTTTAGGGTATATGATATGCGCTCATATAGCTCAGTAGGTAGAGCACTTCCTTGGTAAGGAAGAGGTCACCGGTTCAAATCCGGTTATGAGCTCCAAACATAAAAAAGAGGAATATTATGGCGAGAGAAAAATTTGATAGAAGCTTACCACACATCAACGTTGGTACCATTGGACACGTTGACCATGGTAAGACAACGTTAACAGCTGCACTTACGAAAGTCTGTGCAGATACATTTGGTGGTGGTGAAGCGGTAGCTTTCGAAGGTATCGATAACGCCCCTGAAGAAAAGGAAAGAGGTATTACTATTGCTACTTCACACGTTGAATACAATAGTGATAATAGGCATTATGCTCACGTTGACTGTCCAGGTCACGCAGACTATGTAAAAAATATGATTACTGGTGCTGCTCAGATGGATGGCGCTATTTTGGTTGTTAGTGCAGCAGATGGCCCTATGCCTCAAACAAGAGAACATATTCTTCTTGCAAAGCAAGTTGGAGTTCCTAATATTGTTGTTTATTTAAATAAAGCTGACATGGTTGATGACGAAGAGCTTGTCGAGCTTGTTGAAATGGAAATTAGAGAACTTTTAGATAAATATGATTTTCCAGGATCTGATACTCCTATTATTAAGGGTAGTGCATTAAAAGCTCTTGAAGGTGATGAAAAACATGTTGAAAGTGTTGTTGAGTTAGTTAAATCTCTAGATGCTTACTTCCCAGAACCTGAAAGACCTGTCGATAAGCCGTTCCTAATGCCAATTGAGGATGTATTTACAATCTCAGGTAGAGGTACAGTTGTTACAGGTAGAGTCGAAAGAGGTATTGTTAAAACTGGCGATGATTTAGAAATTGTCGGTATTAAAGACACATCAAAGACTACATGTACAGGTGTTGAAATGTTTAGAAAAACCCTTGATGAAGGAAGAGCTGGTGAAAATTGCGGTGTTTTATTGAGAGGAACTGACAGAGAAGATGTGGAAAGAGGCCAAGTTTTGGCTGTTCCAGGTTCTGTTACACCACATACTAAATTCACTGCAAAGATTACTGTCCTAAGTAAGGAAGAAGGTGGAAGACATACACCATTCTTCAAAGGTTATAGACCACAGTTTTATTTCAGAACAACTGATGTTACTGGAGAAGTTCAGCTCCCTGACGGTGTTGAAATGGTAATGCCAGGAGATACTGTTGACGAACTAAATTGTGAACTAATTGCTCCAATTGCAATGGAAGAAGGTTTAAGTTTTGCGGTTAGAGAAGGCGGAAGAACTGTAGGGGCAGGTATTGTCCTTAAGATAGTTTCCTAATAGGAAGTCTAAGGTTATATACTAGGAGATCGTACAGGCCTGTAGCTCAACTGGCAGAGCGGCGGTCTCCAAAACCGCAGGTTGGGGGTTCGATTCCCTCC
>CAJWAI010000024.1 GCA_913020145.1 uncultured Gammaproteobacteria bacterium
AGTTGAGAAGAATGGAGAGGATTACAATTGAGGGTTAAGCCTTTTTAAAGAAATCAACCCACCACTGAGTTACTTCCAATCTATCAGAATCTTTTTTCATCAAGCTTTGGCTCGCTTTACTGAAAACCTTTTCTCCTAATATATCTTTCCTCAAATTGGCAACGTCATGAGCATAATCTTCTGAGAATTCAGGATGACCTTGCATGGACATAATATGATCACCAACTCTAAACATTGCTACGGGAACCCTATCATTCTTTGCTATCAATTCAGCTTTGACAGGCAGTTCGGTTACTTGGTCTTGATGTGAATGAATTAATCGTACTGAGTCGTTATGATTATTTACCCATGGAAACTTGGATAAGAAATTATAAGGCTGAATACCCAGTGTCCAGCCAACCTTAGCCTTTTCAACTTTACCTCCTAAGGCTTGAGCTATTAATTGATGACCAAAACATACTCCTAAAAGATTTTTTTTAGAAGCATCTAGTGTTCTTATGTACTCCTCTAGAGTTTTAATCCAATGGACATCATCATAAGTACTGAGTTTACTGCCTGTAATAATATAACCGTCACACTCATCAATATCATTTGGGTACTCATCAATTACAACATCGTAGATCTTTAAGTTAATACTGGGATCTACTTTGTTAAAGATATACTCATAAAATTCATCTTGGTCACCATGTTTTTCAATTAACTTAGGAACCACATGATCCGTCAAAAGTATTCCAATGGTTAAATTTGAATCCATTTCATAATCTTACCCTATTTAACTTATAAAGAATGACTGTTATCCTTTCTATATTAATAAGGAGACTTAAATGAAAACTGATTATGAATTTTTAACAACTGAGATCAATGGGCATATTTTAGAGGTGACTATCAATAGGCCTGACGTAATGAATTCTTTGCACCCACCATCACATCTTGAATTTGATGAAGTTTGGAATGAATTTGCTAAGGATGAAGATCTTTGGGTAGGTATAGTTACTGGTTCTGGTGATAGAGCTTTTTCTGCTGGTAATGATTTAAAGTATCAAGCGGCTGGAGGAGATAGAACCATAGGTATGGCAGAATCTGGTTTTGCAGGGCTCACAAGTCGTTTTAATTTAAATAAACCGATTATCGCTGCCGTTAATGGTGTCGCTATGGGCGGAGGATTTGAGATTGCATTAGCTTGTGATTTGATTATCGCTTCTGATAATGCAAGATTTGCATTGCCTGAACCTAAAGTTGGATTAGCTGCTCTTGCTGGTGGTCTTCAAAGATTACCCAGACAAATAGGTATGAAAAATGCAATGGGCATGATGCTAACAGGGCGCCACGTTGGAGCTGAAGAAGCTAAAGAGCTTGGATTCGTTAATGAAGTTGTTCCTCAAGCAGATTTAATGGATGCAGCTAGAAGATGGGCATCAGAAATAGAAGCTTGTTCGCCAATGTCTATTAGAGCCACAAAGGAAGTTGCTTATAAAAATTTAGATGAATCTGATCTAGAGAAGTCTATGCAAAATGGAAATTATCCAGCTGTGCAAGCGTTGTATAAGAGTGAAGACTTCATTGAAGGTCCAGTAGCTTTTGCTGAAAAACGAGCACCTAACTGGAAAGGTAAATAAGACTAAAGGTCCTCTTTGTAATCAACAAAAATCGGAGAGGACCATGCTCTCTCTTCAACATCTCCTAGGCAATCATCCTGGTAAGGTGTTTCCAAGGAACTGCCTGAACAAATATTAGTCTCTAAGCAATTCCCAAATGAATCATATTCGCATCTTAAACCGCCTGCATTAATGGCCTTAGAAGGTTCCTCTATAGCTCTAACATAATAAACAACGTCACGTTTATCTTGATTAAATTCTTTATCAGTAAACGTAAAGCTGCATCCTTGTCTGTTATCTGGGCAATCGAAAATTTTCCATTTATCGTTTATTAGATTATCAATCTCTTCTCCCTCGTAAATTTGAGGAGTGATTCTAGCTACCTCAATTCTGGTTATTTTATTTCTAACGTCTGAGGGGTTATAGCATTCATTTCTACAAAGTCTTTCTACTTCTTCGGAACCTAAGGCATTAAATGAATATTCAGGACAACCTGGTTTTTGTTTAAAAGAACCAGCAGCCTTTACAACAAATCTTGGGTTCTTATTCATTATTGTCTCTGATCCCATAGAGATTTCTTCTCCATAAGGATCATTCAATAGGTCAAACCATAATAAAATTCTTGGTCCAGAAGTTGCGTATACTTCTTTTCGTTTTACAGCACTCCATATTGAATCTCTACTTCTACCATTGGCATGAGCTGCAATAAGACCGCCAGTTTTAAAAAATGAAGCTGTTCTTTCGAATTCTACTGGCCCTGGAGGAACTGTATCTTTAGTCCAGTTTCTTGCAAGAGACTTACTGTAAGGTCCTTCCCCTTCTCTGAAAGCCAATAAGTAGCCTGTAGCATCTTCTGGTCCTCCAGCTTCTGTCATTTCTCTTCGGTTAATTTCTTTATATCCGGTTCCAGGTCTAGCCTTATGATTGTCACTAGAGCCAATGAAACCAAATTTAAATCTTTCTACGACATCGTCATTATTAAAATTTCTAAGCGCCAGCATATATTGAGCAGAGCCTTTGGGTCTTAAATTGAAAGCAGGCAGGAAACAGTCTTTACATTGACCGGCATCTAACCAATTAGAAGGTAATTCATTAAAGATTGTTGTCTCACCATATATTCCTTCATTTAAGTAATTGAGTCTTGCTTCATTTGCACGTTTTTTACACTCTCTTTTTGATTCACCTTCATCCAAACAACGCCTCTCTATTATTCTGCCTGCTTGCCTGCAAGGAGGCAGGAAGTCAGTTGTAGCTTCTGGGCAAGCAAGGTTACCCTTTTCGTTAATAAGATAATTCTTCCAACCCCTGTACTCTTCTGAATTTCCATGACCTGAATAAATTTCTACTAAAGTTTGAATATTAGGATCATGTAAATCGTCGGTGAGCTGATCGTTCCAGTCTGTATCTGGTGGAGTGTATGCTCCCCATGCAGTTCCATGCGGTATAACGATACTGTCTAAATCCCATTGATTTAATTTATCGAATAAAATTCCTGGTGTACGAGCTACTTCCTTACAATTTAAAGGAAGATCTCTAACTGGAACATTGTCTTCACAGATAGCTATTCGAGAATCATCCATAAATCGCATAAAATCATGAAGACGTCTATCACTCGGTCTCAAAGCAGAAAGCGTGTATCGGAGAAAATCTGGCATACCTAAAAGACCTGGACTGTCAGTTGCAGCTATAGGTCTTAATGGTATCTCATCTGCACTCGTTCCTTTCAAAATTATATTTTTATGACCGTAGTGAGGCTTGCCTAACCCACCTTCTTGAGTCCATTCCCAGCCTAAAAATGCAACGGTATCTAATAAGTCAGTTTGAGTGCCAATGGCATTACATTGTCTTATGGAGTTAATAGTTTCTTGCCAATCTGCTGCTGTTAAAGACTCAGCATGGTCATTTATGGACCAGAAATCTAGGGATGAACAGAATCGAGCAAAATTACAAGCATCAGCAGGTGGATGTGTTCCCTCCCCTCCCAGCATGGGTAGACTTAATAAAAAAGCATCAGCAGAAAAAGTTGTATGAACGTGAAAGTCTCCGAATAAGATCATCTTATTGTCTTGTTCCAATATTTTTTCTTTAGTTAGAATTTGGGAGATAACTCGATCTTCTAATATCTTACTTGGTACAGGAGAGTTTAATATTTCTCCTGAAGATTCATATCTTCCTAGATATCCATTTGCTGATAAAGAAACTAAAAGAAAATAGACTAAAAAGAAAAATATAAAAATATATGTTATAGGCCTTAACATTTTTGCAGTTTAACAAATTTAGTAAAAAAACAGCATGAGGTGTTTTTTAGCTATATAAGTTAGGATAAACTGTTTTGTCATTCTAGGAGGAGAAAAATGTTCGATTTAACAGGAAAAACAGCCGTCATAACCGGCTCGTCAAAAGGAATAGGAAAATCTATTGCTATGCAAATGGCACTTCAAGGTGCGAAGGTAGTGGTTTCTAGTAGAAAAGTAGATGTTTGTGAAGAAACAGCTGCGGAAATAAACAAAGCATGTGAAGGACAAGAAGGTGGCGCCATAGTTATACCTTGTAATATTTCCGATAAAACAGCTTTACAATTATTAGTTGATGAAAGTAGAAATCAACTAGGAAAAATTGATATCTTGGTTTGTAATGCTGCTTCAAACCCTTTCTTTGGATCCATGATGGACATTCCTGATGATGCGTTTGATAAAGTTCTTAATAATAATATCAAAAGTAATCATTTATTGTGTCAGATGGTTATTCCCGAAATGGTTGAAAGAAAAGATGGAAGCATAATTATCGTCTCTTCTATTGGCGGACTACAATCTAGTACAGTGATAGGAACATACAATATTTCTAAGGCTGCAGATATTATGCTGGTTAAAAACCTTGCAGCAGAATTTGGTCCTCATAATGTAAGAACAAATGCAATAGCGCCTGGTCTCTTCAAAACAGACTTCGCTAGAGCTTTGTGGGAAAATCCTGAAATTCTTAAAGCATCAACAGCAAGTTGTCCTTTAAGAAGAATTGGAGAACCTGATGAAATTGGAGGAGCTGCTGTATTTTTAGCTTCCCAAGCAGGGACCTTTGTAAATGGTCATACTTTAGTAATAGACGGAGGCTCTACAGCTTAATAAAAGGAGATAAAGATGAATAATGCAGTTTTGTATGAAAAGAAAGATGGTGTTGCAACAGTCACCCTCAATAGACCCGATAGATTGAATGCAGTTAATGATGAAATTAGAGCTGGTCTAAAGGAGAAGTTAGATGACGCAGCTAAAGATGATGAAGTAAAAGTGATTATAGTAACAGGAGCTGGTAGAGGTTTTTGTGCTGGAGCAGATATGGATGGTCTTGCAGCTACAAGCCAAGGAGAATCTCAAGGTTCACAAATTGAAGCCGAAGAGAGAGATTATGCAGTTAATGGTGTCAAAGGATTTGAAGGAGGGTTTAGTTATTTTCCTACAGTTCCTAAGCCCATCATTGCTGCAATAAATGGTCCTGCTGCGGGTGTTGGGTTTATTATGGCACTTTATGCTGATATTAGATTTGCAAAAGAAGGAGCAGTATTTTCAAGTGCCTTTTCAAAAAGAGGACTTATAGCTGAATGGGGTGTTGGTTGGATTCTTCCAAGATTAGTTGGTATAGCAAGAGCAAACGATATCTTATTTTCATCGAGAAAATTTACAGCGACAGAAGCTGAGCAGATGGGAATAGTTAATAGAACTTTTTCTGAAGCTGAGTTCGATAATGCTGTATTTGAATACGCTAAGGATTTAGCAAAGAATGTTTCTCCTAGATCTTTAAGAATCATGAAAGAGCAAATATACAACGCTCAGGGTGAAACCATTAATGAGAATCTTGATAGTTCTATGCAAGCAATGCTCGATAGCTTTGAATCTGAAGACTTCAAAGAAGGTGTGGCGCATTTTGTGGAAAAAAGAGAAGCTAAATTTACTGGAAAATAAAATTATGGATATAAAAGAATTTGTTAAAAAAGATGCACGAGAAAGTCTTGCTAAGGAATTTACCAAAGAAGGATTATTCGAGCTTAAAGAAGAGGAAATTAGAGGTAATAAGTATCATGTTTTCGCAAATTTACCTCAAACACTTAGAGACTATTTTCAATTTCCATTAATACACGGAGAGTGGGACTTCTTAGCTTACGAAGATGAGACCTATTCTTATCAAGAAGTACTGAATACTTCAGCTGGACTAGCACATACTTTGATAGATCAGTATGGGATTAAGAAAGGAGATAAAGTTGCTTTTTCGATGAGAAATTATCCTGAATGGATTAACTGTTATATGGCAGTTACCTCTATTGGTGCTGTAGCTGTTCCTCTTAATTCTTGGTGGCTAGGTGAAGAATTAGATTATGGATTGACTCACAGTGAATCTTCAATTTTTATTGGAGATGAAGAAAGACTTCAAAGACTGGAAGGTCATGCAGAAGATATTCCAAGGATAGCTGTCCGTTGTGATGCTAGTAAATTTACAAATACAGTCTTGTTTAATGATGTTGTATCTCCAAAGGAAGCTTTTCCTGAAGTTGAAGTTGATCCTGAAGATGATGCAAGCATTATGTACACATCTGGAAGTACCGGATATCCGAAAGGAGTTGTGTCTACACAAAGGGCTGTTGTATCAGCGCCAATAACTTGGGCACTTATGGGTCAACTTGGTACTCAGATAGAAGTTGATGGAGAACCTTTAGCTTCACCTCTTGCTGGTGAAAATCCTTGTACGATCGCCGCAGTTCCACTATTTCATGTAACCGGGTCGCACGCAGTATTTTTACTTTCACTAGTAACAGCTAGAAAAATTGTATTTATGTACAAATGGGATGCTATTGAAGCTTTGCGTCTTATAGAAAAGCATAAGGTAACAGACATGACAGGCGTACCTACCATGTCAGCTGAAATTTTGCAGGCCCATAAAGATAATCCTGAAATAGATATATCAAGCTTAAAAGGACTAGGCTCAGGCGGAGCCGCAAGACCACCTGAACAAATTAAAGCTCAAGAAAAGGATCATCCTGATAAGGTCGCTACAGTTGGCTACGGTCTTACAGAGACGAATGCACATGCAACAAATGCTAGTGGAATGACTCTATATGACCGCCCTAGTACTGCTGGATACCCTACCCCTTTTCTGAACCTAATTAAAATAATGGACGAAGAAGGTAATGAATTAGGACCAAATGAACTTGGTGAAGTAGCTATTAAATCTACTTGTAACTTTAGATGTTATTTAAAAAATGAAGAAGCAACTAATGAAGTATTAGATAGTGAGGGGTGGTTTAGAAGTGGTGATGTGGGAATTATTGATGAAGACGGGTTTCTTTATATCAAAGATAGAATTAAAGATATCGTTATAAGAGGAGGAGAAAATATTGCCTGCCTTGAAATAGAAGCAGCTATTTATGAACATCCGTCTGTTAGAGAAGCTTCAGTGTTCGGTGTTCCTGATGAAAGATTGGGAGAAAAATTAGCCACAAGAATATCGCTTAATCCTGGAACTAAACTTACTGAAGAAGATTTATCATCTTTCTTAGCTTCGAAAATAGCTAAATTTAAAATTCCTGAATATACCTGGCTTCAAGAAGATGAACTTCCTAAGGTTGCAGCAGGAAAAATAGCAAAAAAACAAATGAGAGAAGAAGCTATAAAAGAATTGGGGTTAGATTAATGCAAGTAAAGGATAAAAGAGTAGTTGTAACTGGAGCTGCTAGTGGGATAGGAAAAGCTTTATGTGAAGCATTTAATGAGGCAGGTGCTAAATCAGTAGTATGTGTTGATATGAATTTAGCGGGTGCCACCGAGACAGCTAATGACATAGGAGGTCTAGCTGTTGAAGCAAACGTAGGTAAAGAAGAAGATATAATTAATGTAATTGAGCAAGCAAATAAATACTCTGAAGGTATTGATATATTCTGCTCTAATGCGGGTATTGGTGGTGTGCATGGTTTTTTTGAAGTAGAAACTTCAGATTGGCAAAATATATGGGAGATAAATGTTCAATCTCACATATTTGCTGCTAAACATGTTTTGCCTCAAATGTTAGAACGCGGTGAAGGTTATTTAATGAGCACTTCGTCTGCAGCAGGTCTTCTGACACAAATTGGTTCGGCTGGTTATTCTGTAACTAAAGCAGCAGCGGTCAGTTTTGCTGAATGGCTCAAAATCACATACGGCAATAAAGGTATTGGTGTTTCGTGTCTTTGTCCTCAGGCTGTAAGAACAGCGATGACAGCGCAAGGAGCAGGTGTTGCTGGTGTAGATGGAATGATTGAGCCTGAAGTTGCAGCAGCAGATGTTTTAGATGCTATTGAAAATGAACGTTTCTTGGTTACGCCGCATGCTGAAGTTCTAGAATATGTATCAAGAAAAGGGAATGATAGAGATAGATGGATTTCTGGAATGCAAAGACTTCAAGAAAGATATGAAGACTGGAAACCAGGAGACGAATAAAAATGGAAATCTATCACTTATCAGCTACCGAATTAGCTAAAAAAATCAAATCTAAAGAAGTGAGTTCTAAAGAGCTTACACAAATGTATATCGATCGAATTGAAAAACTTGATGGAGATATTAATTCAGTAGTCGTAAAAATGTTTGAAAGAGCACTTCAAGACGCTGAAAAAGCAGATATTGCATTAAATAAAGGTGAAGATTTGGGGCCATTACATGGAATCCCTATGACTATAAAAGAGTCTTATGCGATAGAAGGCCAAAAGACTACTTGGGGCAATGAAGCTTTTAAAGAGAATACAGCAAAATCAGATGGGTTGGCTGTAAGAAGATTTAGGGAAGCAGGAGCACATTTCATGGGAAAAACTAATGTTCCTTTAGATTTAGCTGACTTCCAAAGTTTTAATTCAATTTATGGAACTACCAATAACCCTTGGAATTTAGAAAAAATACCCGGTGGTTCGTCAGGGGGAAGCGCAGCTGCTTTGGCAGCTGGTTTTACTGGATTGGAAGCTGGTTCTGATATAGGAGGTTCAATTAGAAATCCTGCACATTTTTGTGGAGTTTATGGGCATAAGCCCACACATGGAATAATTCCTCAAACAGGGCATGAGCTAATATCTAATGTTCCTGATTCAGATCTATCTGTATGCGGTCCCTTGGCAAGAAGCGCAGAAGACTTGAAATGTGCCCTTGATATAATGGTGGGTCCTGCTGAAAGAGAAGCAACTGGTTGGAAACTGCAATTACCTGAACCAAGTTTTAAAAGCCTAAAAGAACTAAAGGTGGCTGTTTGGGCAACAGACGAAGTAGCTCCCGTGTCAAATGAAATTGAAGAACGAACAACTCAAGTAGGAGAAACGTTAGCTAAATTGGGTGCAAAAGTTTCTTTTGATGCAAGGCCAAATTTTGATACAACTTTTGCACATGCAAATTATCAATTACTTCTTCAGTCAGTAATGGCTGCAGGTATGGGAGATGAAGAGAGAGCTAAAATACAAAAAATGGTAGAAGAATTGGATGAATCTCAAATGACATCCGATGCTGCAGTTCTGGGAGATAAAACTGCACTATTCGAAGCAGCGTCAGCTAGAGGAGCTGTTTTGTCTCATGCTAACTGGCTTAAAGCAAACTATCAAAGAGAAAAATTAAAGATAGCTTGGAAGGAGTTTTTTGAAGAATGGGATATTTTACTTTGCCCTCAAATGGCAGTTACTGCATTTGAACACGATCAAAGAAAATTTAGCGAAAGAACTTTGATGGTAAACAATCAAGAGCAGCCTTATTTCCAACAAATATTCTGGTCTGGCATAATCGTTAACTCGTATTTACCAAGCACTGTTTTCCCTACAGGTCCATCAAGTGATGGTTTGCCAATTGGTGTTCAGGCTGTAAGCGGTGCATTTCAAGATTATAAAACAATCGAGTTTTCAAGACTGATAGCTGAAGAGATAGGAGGATATACAGCTCCTCCTAATTATGTTTAATAAAATTTAAAAAATAGAATGAAATACGAAAAAAAATTTATAGATGTAAATGGAAAACAAATGGCCTATGTTGATGAAGGGTCCGGTGACACTGTTCTCTTTCTTCATGGAAATCCTACCTCATCGTACTTATGGAGAAACATTGCACCTCATGTAGAAGATACAAATAGAATAGTTATACCAGACCTTATAGGAATGGGAGATTCTGAAAAATTAGATGGAGAGGATAATCCAGGCTACAAATATCATGGTCAATATAAATATTTAACTGGTTTGATGGATAAATTAGATCTGGGAGATTCAATACATTTAGTCATTCACGATTGGGGTTCTGCCATGGGATTTCAATTTGCAAGAGAAAATCCAAATAGAATTAAATCCATAACTTATATGGAAGCCATAGTAATGCCTCTTACTTGGGATCAATGGCCAGATGCAGCTACGAAGATATTTGGACTTTTTAGATCTGAAGCAGGCGAAGAACTTGTTCTTGAAAAAAACTTCTTTGTAGAAAGAATATTATTAGGTGATTCAGTCTCTGGTTACTCAGATGAAGAAAAAGAAGAGTACATAAGACCTTTCATAAACTCTGGTGAAGATAGACGCCCTACTCTTACCTGGCCAAGACAAATTCCTCTAGATGGAGAACCAAAAGAAGTTGTAGATGAAGTAGCAAAAAATGCTGATTTTCATAAAAATTCTGAAATTCCTAAATTGTTTATCAATGCAGACCCTGGAACTATTCTGACAGGAGATCAACGAGAATTTGTAAGAAGTTGGAAGAACCAAAAAGAAATTACGGTTAAAGGAAACCACTTTGTCCAAGAAGATTCTGCAGATGAAATAGGCTCGGCATTAAATGAATTTATAAGAAATCTTTAATATATTTAATAATATCTTCAGTTACAGAATCAGCTTTTTCCATTGGTAAGAAATGAGTAGCGTCGTTGTAACATTTAGAATTCCAGTTTTTTCCTAATCTGTCTAATTCTTTCCTAGCTCTCGGTGAATACGTATGACTAGCTTCTGCATACACTACCTCAGATGGTATTTTTATTTTCTTAAGATACTTCCAAGTATCCATTGAGGATGCTCTAAAAGTAGCACTTTCCCACTCTGGAGCACAAGTTAATTGGATGTTTCCATCTTTAGTTTCTTCCGTACCTCCTAATAAATAACTTGAAATCCATTCATCCCCCCAAGTTGCAAATGCGCCTCTACCTTTATAGGAAGAAAGTGCATATTCTAGGCTCTCAAACTCTCTTCTTCTTTTCGCAGCACCAGATGCTATATCCAATTTTCTATTTATCTTTAAATTTGACATTAATGAAAATTTGAAAGATTCCCAGCGACTATATAAAACAGGTTCAATCATAAATAATTTCTGCACTCTTTTGCCTCTAAGTGAAGCAATTTTTGCAGCAATTACAGAACCCATTGAATGTCCAGAACATATTATTTTTCCTGATAAGGAATCAATAAATTCTAATCCATCTTCTAAAAAGACAGACCAAGAATTTAGTTCAGAAGGAACAGACCTTGCTTGGCTAAATCCATGCCCTCTTTGATCAAAAGCATACAAGTTTATTTTAGAATTGCTTTTTTTATTTAGCGCTTCGAGTAATAGCTCATAGGTTTGAGCATTAAAACCAGTTGCATGAAAAAAAACAAAATTAACATCATTCTGATCACTTTCATTGCTTAAGTATGAAAATTGCTCCCCTTTGCTATTTATAAATTCTTTTCTTTCCATAGAATTTAGATATGCTCTCATATTCAGCTTATAAAATCTCTAGAATTAAATATAATCACAAAAGGAAATAAAAATGAGTTTTAAACTAGCAAACATTGAAGGCAGGGCCGCGTTAGTAGACGGTGAAAATTATTATGATCTTGAGACTATCTCTAATGGTAAATTTAATAATGACACCTCTAATGCTTTAACTAACTTAGTTGGTCTTAGTGAATTAAGTAAAGATCTGTCTAAATCTGAACCTACAGGATTGTTGCATGATGTAAAAATTGATGCCCCTATATCAGCGCCTAAGAATTGTTACGCGGTTGGCTTAAATTACAGAAATCATGCCGAAGAAGCCGGCATGGATATACCATCTGTGCCCATGGTTTTCACTAAACACACAACTTGTTTAGTTGGACCGAACTCTACGATAGAAATGAGAAGTGATCATGTAGATTATGAGGCTGAATTAGTAGTAG
>CAJWAI010000025.1 GCA_913020145.1 uncultured Gammaproteobacteria bacterium
AAAGAGGATAAATAATGGCAACCGAAGAAAAAAATACAACGAAACCAAAACTTCCTTCAGCAGTTTTTTCTGTCGAGTTCAATGAATCATTGGTTCATCAAGCCTTAACTAGTTATATGTCAAATGAAAGACAAGGTTCAGTCATGTTAAAAAACCGATCAGCTGTTAGGGGTGGAGGCAGAAAACCTTGGAGACAAAAAGGCACAGGAAGAGCTAGAGCCGGAACTATTAGAAGTCCATTATGGGTTGGCGGAGGAGTAACTTTTGCGCACACAAAAAATCATGATAAAAAAATTAATAAAAAGATGGCAAAAAAAGCTCTTGCTTCTATACTTTCGAAATTTAAAACTGAGAAGAGGTTAACCCTTGTAGAGGATGTAAGCTTCAAAGAACCTAAAACAAAAATAGCAGCAGATTATTTTAGTAAACAGGGTTTTAATTCAGCACTTCTTATTACTAATGATGCAGATCAAAATACAATGCTTGCTATAAGAAACTTAAAGAACTTTAGCTTCTTAGATGCAAAAGATATTAACCCATATGACCTACTTAAAGCAAAACATATCCTACTAACACACTCTGCATTGCCTATTATTAAGGAGAACCTAAATGTTAAGTGAAAAAATTTATACAACACTTAAATATCCTGTAATTAGTGAGAAAGCTGCAATAGAAAAAAGCGCTTCTAATACTTACATATTCAAAGTTGCAAAAGAGGCAACGAAACTTGATATTAAAAATTCAATTGAAGAAATATTTGGAGTAAAAGTTGATTCAGTAAGAGTTCTAAATACTAAATTTAAAAATAAAAGAACAAGATTTGGAAAATATAAGACAGGTACCTATAAGAAAGCTTATATAAAATTGGAGGAAGGAAAAGAAATAAACTTAGAAAATCCTTTTAAATAATGGCAATTTTTAAAGCAAAACCAACATCACCTGGAAGAAGATTTAGGGTCCAGATTAAGCAAGACCTTCATAAAGGAAGACCAGAAAAATCTTTGACTGAATCAAAAAGAAGAATATCAGGCAGAAACAATAATGGACATATTACAACGAGACATAAGGGCGGTGGACATAAGCGACTTTATAGGGTTATAGATTTTAAAAGAAATAAATATGACATTGAAGCCATAGTCCAAAGAATTGAATATGATCCTAATAGATCAGCTAATATAGCTTTGATTGAGTATAAGGATGGGGAAAAATCTTACATAATTGCTCCAAAAAATCTTAAAGAAAAAGCAAAAATAGTTTCAGGTGATAAAGCGCCAATAAAAGCAGGAAATTCATTACCTTTAAAAGAAATACCTCAAGGAACGGAAGTTCATTGTGTAGAAATGAGACCAGGAAAAGGAGCTCAATTAGTAAGATCTGCTGGCACAACTGCAAGAATTGTTGCTAAAGAAGGTAAATATGCAACATTAAGATTAAGTTCTGGGGAAATGAGAAAAATATTATTAGCTTGTAGAGCTACAATTGGAGTGATTTCTAATCAACAGCATAACCTAAAATCTCTTGGAAAAGCTGGAGCTAAAAGATGGAGAGGTGTAAGACCAACAGTTCGTGGAGTTGCAATGAATCCAGTTGACCACCCACATGGTGGTGGTGAAGGTAAAACATCAGGAGGAAGAAATCCTGTTACCCCATGGGGAATGCCTACAAAAGGATATAGAACAAGAAAACCTAAAGCAAGCGATAAATTGATTGTAAAAAGGAGATATAAGTAATGGCTAGATCGAGTAAAAAAGGCCCTTTTGTTGACTATTCTTTAGAAAAGAAAGTAATCAAAGCAAAAGAAAATCAAGATAAGAAACCTATCAAAACGTGGTCAAGAAGTTCAATGATTACCCCAGATATGGTTGGCCTGACTATAGCTGTTCATAATGGTAGACAGCATATCCCAGTATTCATTCGTGAAGATATGGTTGGTCAAAAATTAGGTGAATTTTCAATGACAAGAACGTTCAAAGTTCACTCTGGAGATAGAAAAGTTAAGGCAGTGGTTTAAATTATGGAAGTTAGAGCATATTTAAAAGGAGCAAGATTATCACCGCAAAAGGCATGTTTAATAGCTGATATGGTTAGAGGTTTGGATGTTGAAAAAGCTCTTGATGTGCTCTCATTCTCTAAACAAAAAGGTGCCAGACTAGTTAAGAAGCTTCTTGACTCTGCAATATCAAATGCAGAAAACAACGAGAATGCAGATATAGATAATCTAAAAATTAAATCAATCATCGTAAACAAGGGTTTAGTCATGAAAAGAATAAAAATAAGAGCAAGAGGTCGTGCTGACAGAATAACTAAACCTATGTGCCACATTGAAATTAAATTAAGCGAAAAACAACAGGAGGAAGAAAATGGGTCAGAAAGTTAATCCTGTAGGCTTTAGACTTGGAACCTCAAGAGATCACGATTCTATCTGGTTTGCAAAGTCAAAAGATTATTCAAAATTAGTAATGGAAGATATCAAAGTGAGAGAAAGAATTAAAGAAATTCTTCCTCAAGCACCAATAAGTTCAGTAATTATTAAAAGAACTATGGAAGAAGTGATAGTTGACATAAATACTTCTAGACCTGGAGTTGTTATAGGTAAAAAAGGTGAAGAAATAGAAAAAATTAAGAAAGAGTTGAAAAAAATTATAAGTGAAGGCATCAAATTAAATGTTGTAGAAGTAAAACAGCCAGATTTGGATGCCCAGCTAGTAGCTAGTTCAGTTACACAACAGCTTGAAAAAAGAATAATGTTCAGAAAAGCGATGAAGAGAGCTGTTCAAAATACGATGAGACAAGGCGCTAAAGGAATAAGAATTGAAGTATCAGGAAGATTAAATGGTGCAGAAATAGCTAGATCTGAATGGTATAGAGAAGGAAGAGTACCACTACATACATTGAAAGCAGATATTGATTATGCAACCAGTGAAGCTTTAACCACTTATGGAATTATTGGCGTAAAAGTTTGGATTTATAGAGGAGATAAAGGTGTTACAACCTAAGAAGACAAAATATAGAAAACAAATGAAAGGACGTAATAATGGTTTTGCGTCTGCAGGCTCATCTGTTTCCTTTGGGGATTTCGCACTTAAAGCAACTTCACATGGAATGTTAACATCCAGACAAATTGAAGCAGCAAGAAGAGCACTTGTTAGATATATAAAAAGAGGTGGAAAGGTTTGGATAAGAGTTTTTCCTGATAAGCCAATAACAAAAAAACCACTTGAAACTAGACAAGGCAAAGGTAAGGGAAATGTTGAATATTGGGCTAGCCCAATAAAACCAGGAAAGATTCTTTATGAAGTAGCTGGAGTAAGTGAAAAAGATGCTAAAAGAGCATTTGAGTTAGCTGGAGCTAAGCTTCCAATGGGAACGACATTTGTTAAGAGAGGTTCAAATGCCTAAGAACAAAATAAAAGATTTTGAAAAAATGAAACAAGAAGATTTAAAAAAAGAATTAATAGCAAATAGAAAATCATTGTTTGAGAGTGGCTTCAAGCATAAAATGGGCCAACTCAAGGAAAGTCATTTGCTTAAAGAGACTAGAAAAAATATTGCAAGAATAAAAACGGAGCTAAGTAAAAAAGATGGCAGCTAAAACTTTACAGGGCACAGTTACGAGCCAAAAAATGAATAAAACAATAACAGTTGTTGTTGGTAGAAGAAAAAAACACCCTAAGTATGGGAAATATATAAACTTATCAACAAAATATCACGTTCATGATGAAAAAGAAGTTTCAAGTGAGGGCGATACTGTTTTGATACAAGAATGTAAGCCTATCTCTAAAACAAAAAGTTGGGTCTTGCTAGATGTACTAAAAAAAGGAGAAACAATAGAGTGATTCAGACGCAAAGCATGCTAAGTGTTGCAGATAACAGCGGTGCTAGAGCTGTTATGTGTATAAAAGTTCTTGGAGGCTCTAAGAGAAGAACCGCTAATATTGGGGATGTCATTAAAGTGGCAGTTAAAGAAGCATTACCTCAAAGCAAAATTAAAAAAGGTTCAGTGATGAATGCTTTAATTGTAAGAACAAAGTCTGGAGTTAGAAGACCTGATGGCTCAAAAATTGGCTTCGATGAAAATGCAGTTGTTTTACTAAATAATACACAAGATCCAATTGCAACAAGAATCTTTGGGCCTGTTACAAGAGAACTACGAAAAGCAAAGTTCATGAAGATTGTTTCTTTGGCACCGGAGGTACTTTAATGAAGTTTAAAAATACAAAACTTAGAGAAGGTGATGAAGTAATTGTTGTTTCTGGCAAAGAAAAGGGTAAGAGAGGAAATATCAAAACTATAGTTGGAGAGAAATGTGTGATTAATGACCTAAATCTATCTAAAAGGCATACCAGACCTAATCCTCAATTAGGTATAACTGGAGGTATTGTTGAAAAAGAGATGCCAATTCATCTATCCAATGTAATGATTTGGAATTCTTCAACTAAGAAACAAGACAAAGTGTCCTTTAAGGATGAAAAAGGTAAAAAAACAAGAATTTTTAGATCTACAGGTAAGGATATTAAGTAATGAGTTTAAAAGAAAAATATAACAAAGAAATTGTACCTACGCTTAAAGAAAAGCTTGGGTATAAGTCTGTTATGCAAGTACCTAAACTTCAAAAAATAACTATCAACATGGGTGTAGGAGAAGCATCAAAAGATAAGGGTGTTTTAGCGAATGCAGTAAAAGATTTGGAAGCTATAGCAGGTCAAAAAGTAGTGGTAACAAAAGCAAGAAAAGCAGTAGCAAGTTTCAAAATTAGGGAAGAATATCCAATTGGTTGCAAAGTTACTCTTAGAGGTTCAAAAATGTACGATTTTTTCCAGAGATTAATAGATCTTGCGATACCAAGAGAAAAAGATTTCAGAGGTTTGAGTGAAAAATCATTTGATGGCCAAGGAAACTACAATATGGGCATAAAAGAGCAAATCATATTTCCAGAGATTGATTACGATAAAGTCGACAAGCTTAGAGGTATGGATATTGCGATCACAACTTCAGCAACTAAAGATGAAGAAGCAAAAGAACTGCTTCGTTGTTTTAATTTTCCATTTAGAGGTAAAAATGGCTAGAAAATCATTAATAGAAAGAGAAAAGAAGAAAATTAAACTTGTTGCTAAACATGCTGACAAGAGGTCAGCATTGAAAGAAGAACAAAGAAAAGCGGCAACATTTGAAGAAAAAATGG
Organism: uncultured Gammaproteobacteria bacterium; assembly: GCA_913020145.1. Classification (GTDB taxonomy): domain Bacteria; phylum Pseudomonadota; class Gammaproteobacteria; order Magnimaribacterales; family TMED112; genus TMED112. The sequence goes on from CAJWAI010000025.1 coordinate 5,183, forward strand.
AGATTCAGAGGAAACTACAAAAGCTTCCTAGGAATTCAAACCCATCACGGGTCGTAAGAAGGTGTGCGTTAACAGGCAGACCCAAGGGTGTTTATAGAAAGTTTGGTTTAAGTAGAACTAAATTAAGAGAACTAGCAATGTCTGGTAAATTACCAGGAGTAAAAAAATCAAGTTGGTAGAATTATGACGGATCCAGTAGCAGATTTATTAACGAGAATAAGGAATGCACTCATGAGAAAAAAAATGAGTGTAAATGTTCCATATTCAAAACTTAAACATGAGCTTTCGAAACTTCTTGTGAAAGAGGGTTTTCTTGAAAATGTTAAGAAAGTAAAGAAAGATTTTGATGAATTAGAGATTGTTCTGAAATATCACAATGATGAGCCAGTAATTAAAGAATTAACAAGAGAATCTAAACCAGGACTGAGAAAATACATTAGTTACAAGGATATCAAACCACATAAAGGTGGCCTTGGATTAAAAGTATTAACAACAAGTAAAGGTCTCATGACTGATAAAGAAGCCATTAAAGCAGAAATTGGCGGTGAAATTATTTGTAGGATATTTTAATGTCAAGAATAGCAAAAGATCCAGTAGTAATACCAGATTCAGTAACAGTTACCGCTGAAGGTAATACTATGAAATTTAAAGGCCCTAAGGGAGAACTTAGTCTTGATATACATGAATCTGTAGGCTTCTCCATTGAAGATTCAAATATACAAATCATATGGAAAAGTAAGGAAGAAGCTGCTATGGCCGGGACAATGAGATCATTGGTCAATAATTATGTTCTAGGAGTAAGTGAAGGATATAGCAAGACAATAACATTAAATGGTGTTGGTTATAGAGCTAAAGTTCAAGGCAAGAAGATTGTATTAACTCTAGGATTCTCTCATCCAGTTGAATATACTTTGCCTGAAAATATTGAAGCAAAATCAGAGAATCAGACCGAATTTAGTCTTTCATCAAATAATAAGCAGATGTTGGGGCAGGTTTGCGCTGAAATTAGAGCATTCAGACCCCCGGAACCTTACAAAGGCAAAGGAGTCTTTGTTGATGGAGAGCATGTTGTAAGAAAAGAAAGGAAAAAAGCTGCAGCAGTAGGATAATCATGAGTAAAGAAACAGCAAGAATAAGAAGAGCTAAAAAACTTAGAGCAAATTTACATAAAAATGGAACTATGAGAATTTGCATATCTAAGTCATTGAAAAATATTACAGCACAATTAATAGATTCATCTAATGGAATGGTTCTTATAACAATTTCTACGCAACAAAAGGCATTTGATGGAAAATCAGGCGGAAATATTGAAGCCGCAAAGAAAGTAGGAGTTGAAGTTGCAAAAAAGGCCTTAGACCTAGGCCATAAAAAAGTAACCTTTGATAGATCTGGATACAAATATCATGGCCGAGTTAAAGCACTTGCAGATGGAGCAAGAGATGGAGGTCTTGAATTCTAATGGAAAAGGCAGATTTAAATAATATGAATCAGCAAGATACCCTTGTTGAAAAACTCGTTCAAGTAAATAGAGTTGCAAAAACTGTTAAAGGTGGAAGAGTTATGTCTTTCACAGCATTAACAGTAGTAGGTGATGGAAATGGAAGGGTTGGTTATGGTAGAGGTAAGGCTAAAGAGGTCCCAGTTGCTATACAAAAAGCTTTGGATGAAGCAAAGAGAAGTCTTGTTGATGTAGAGCTAAATGGCAGTACTCTCTGGTATCCAATAACAGAAAAGAGCTCAGCAACAAAAGTTTATATGCAACCAGCATCAGATGGTACAGGGATTATTGCAGGCGGCGCAATGCGTGCTGTTCTTGAGTTAGTAGGAATAAAAAATGTTTTAGCTAAATGCTATGGATCTACTAATCCAATAAATGTTGTAAGAGCAACAATTAATGGTTTATCGAAGATGGAATCACCTGAAAAAGTTAAAGAGAGAAGAAAATAATGGCGAAACTAAAGGTAACACAGATTAAAAGTTTAATTGGAAGGAAAAAGAATCATAGGCTTTCAGTTAAAGGTTTAGGTCTAAAAAAAATTGGTGATAGCAAAGTGCTTGAGGATACCCCATCGATAAGAGGAATGGTAAATCAAGTAGATTATCTACTGAATGTCGAGGAAGTTAAATAATGGATAAGTTAGCTTTAAATAGTATTTCAGACTCTAAATCTAGATCAAATAGAAAGAGAGTTGGCAGAGGTACTGGTTCTGGTATGGGAAAGACAGCTGGAAGAGGACATAAAGGTCAGAAAGCAAGATCAGGCGGAAATATAAGGCCTGGTTTTGAAGGAGGCCAAATGCCATTGCAAATGAGAGTTCCTAAATTTGGCTTTTCATCAAGAATTTCAAGATCAACAGAGAATATAAATGTAAAGCAGTTAGAAAAAGTTAAAAAAATCGACATAGAAAATTTAAAGAAACTTGGAATAATCAAAAAATCTACAAAGAAAGTAAAAATCTTTGGTGAAGGTAAATTACTTACAAAACCCACTGACGAGAACATAAAAACATCAAAAGGAGTAAGTTTTGGATAATTCAATGTCAGAATTATGGAGAAGACTAGGCTTTGTTGCGTTGGCACTTACTATTTATAGGCTTGGCACTCATATCCCTGTTCCTGGAATCAACCCAGAACAAGTTGCAGGTCTTTTTGCACCCACTGAAGATAATGTAATACTTCAGTACTTCAATTTATTTTCAGGCGGCGCACTTGAAAGAATGAGTATATTTGCTCTAAGTGTTGTCCCATATATATCAGCAGCAATTGTCATGCAATTATTCTCAAATTCTCTTCCTTATCTGCAAGAACTAAAAAAGGATGGGCAAAGTGGCAGAAACAAGATTACTCAATACACAAGATACGGCACTGTTATTTTTGCTTTAATACAATCAACTGCCTTAACCTTTACTCTACAAACAGCAGGATTAATTGAAGCAGGCAGTATATTTGGTTCTATAGTAGCTATTTTATCTATAGTCACAGGCACAGTATTCTTGATGTGGTTAGGAGAGCAGATAACAGAAAGGGGTATTGGTAATGGAATATCTCTAATAATTGCAACAAGCATAATTGTTGGTGTACCAAGAGCATTTGGCCAAGCCTTAACTCAGACTCAAAGTGGTGAAAGCAGCTACCTACTTTTAATTATTCTTGCATTACTAACACTTATATTAATTGCTTTTGTTGTTTTTGTTGAAAATGCACAAAGAAGAATAACAGTAAATTATGCTCAAAGACATCAGGTTCGTGGCATGGTCCAAGCTCCTGCCAGCTTTTTACCTTTAAAATTGAATATGTCTGGAGTAATACCAGCTATTTTTGCTAGTACTTTTTTATTGTTCCCAGCTTCTTTATCTCAGTGGTTTGGTACAGGCCTAGGTTTAGGAGGGTTAAATGACTTCGCTACACTTTATCTTGCTCCAGGATCACCACTTTATATGCTTTTATTTGCAATTTTAATTGTTTCTTTCTGTTACATATGGCTAGCTTTAACATTTAGTTCAGAGGATATGTCAGATAATCTAAAAAGAGGTGGAGCTTATATTCCAGGAATTAGACCAGGTGAGCAGACTGCAACATTTATAGATACGATACTTTCACGATTGACAGTATTTGGTGCTATGTATCTTACACTAGTGTGCTTGTTACCTCTTATGCTTATAAATAGTTTTGGCATTACTTTTTATTTAGGCGGAACATCAGTTTTGATTGTTGTTGTTGTAATGCTTGATTTACAGAGACAAATACAATCATATGTAATGAGCCAACAATATGCATCTATCCTAAAAAATGCTAATATTTCGGGCTCGAAAAAGAGTAGAAGAAGATGAAAGTAAGATCGTCAGTAAAAAGAATTTGCAAAGATTGCAAAATAGTTAAAAGAACAGGCACATTATATGTGATCTGTAAGAATAAAAGGCACAAACAGAGACAGGGCTAATTATGGCAAGAGTAGGCGGAATAAATATACCAGACAATAAGCATGTAGATGTTGCTTTGACTCATATCTATGGGATTGGTAGAAAAACTGCTCAAGATATTTGCAAAAAGTTAGATATTAAATTTAGCAAAAAAGTGTCAGAACTAAGTGAAAAAGACCTTGATACCATTAGAGACGAACTTAAAAACTTTCAAATAGAAGGTGATCTAAGAAGAGATGTCAATTTTAATATTAAACGTTTAATGGATCTTGGTTGCTACAGAGGTATAAGACATAGAAAAGGATTACCTTTAAGAGGACAAAGAACAAAAACAAACGCAAGAACTAGAAAAGGACCAAGGAAACCTATAAGAGCATAATATGGCTGGAAAGAAAACAAAGAGAATAGTTACCGATGGTATTGCTCATATAAAAGCATCCTTCAATAACACAATAGTAATGATTACTGATATGGGTGGTAACGCTTTATGTTGGGCAACTTCAGGTGGTCAAGGTTTTAAGGGCTCAAGAAAGAGCACACCTTTTGCTGCGCAGATAGCTGCTGAAAGAGCTGGAAGCATGGCTAAAGAATTAGGCATGGTTAACCTAGAAGTAAGAGTTAAAGGGCCAGGAGCTGGAAGAGAGTCTTCAATTAGAGCTTTAAATGCTTGTGGGCTAAGAATTAATAAAATAACTGATGTAACACCGCTTCCACATAATGGATGCAGACCACCAAAAAAGAGAAGAGTTTAAATATGGCAAGATATACAGGACCAAGACTAAGACTTTCTAGAAGAGAGGGCACAG
>CAJWAI010000026.1 GCA_913020145.1 uncultured Gammaproteobacteria bacterium
CCATAATTGGTAGGATTACATTAGCACAAAATGAAAAATAAATTTATATATCCTGGAATTTTTTCTCGCTTAATGTCATTTACCTATGATATTTTTCTGGTAATTGCCCTATGGTTCCTATTTGGATTTATATTTCTTGGGCTTTTTAAACTTTTTTCCTATTCTGATGATTTTCTGCCACCAAGTTTTGGAATTGTAATCATCGCGCTAACAACTGCAGGATATTACTCTTATTTTTGGTCATATGGTAGAAATACACTTGGTATGAGCACCTGGGGGCATAAACTAATATCTGCTAACGGCAAAACCATAACATTTAAAACTGCTCTTTATAGATTTTTGCTGTATTTGCTTTCATCTATAATTGGGTTGGGTTGGGCACTTTTTGATAAGCAAAACAAAACATTACCTGATAAGCTGCTTGGTTTAATTGTAATTAAATAGAAAGGCGCTTCTTAATTAAAAAGTAAATAGGGATCATTAATAGTGGAAATCCCTGGAATAAGAAAGATAAGTTAAAAACTGAAATTGAATCGGCAACTAGACTTTCAACAAAACGATATATCAAGCAACTGCCAAAACCATAAACTAATATTCTGTTTACATTTAAAGTCTTATTGAATGAAAGTAGCATTTCTAGACCAATCAAAAAAATTACAAAATAAGATATAAAATTCACACTCCTTCTCAAAATTTCTGTATTAACTTTTAGGTTAAAATTTTCGAAGCTTGAATAGCTATTTTGCCAGAGCTCTGAGAAGGTTAAATATTTTAAATTTGCATTATAGTTAAGGTTACTAAATTCATCGCTATATTCATTTTTGATATCTACATTGCCAGTAGAATCAAATGATAATGAAAGATCTTCACTTATTATTATGTAGCCTCCTGACTCAAGTTTTTCTATTTCAATCATGGTCGGAGCTTGATTCGATTCAGATGAAACTTTAGCTTTCCTATCATCAAATGCGTTTCTAGTTAAATCAGGCACCACATACTCATAAGACAATAAGCCCAATATTACTATCGGCATGAAAACCATTATTGAATACTTGATTTTACTGAGACCTGCTTGTCTCAAGGTATTAAAAGCTCGGAGAAAATTTTGATCTATGAAAACAGCCAAAAGTCCTACCACTGCACATAGATAAAATGATTCTCGTATTCTGTATGGTTCAGATGCAATCAAAAATTCAAAGGCATCTTTATAAGAATAGCCCTCTCCTATATCTTCAATTTGAGAGAAAAAATTAAAAGAAAAATCTATTGCACAGATTATTAACAGCACTCCAAGTACTGAAAGAAGGGATCTAAAAATTATGTACCTATAAACCTTCATAACCAAGAATTCTTTTAATGGGTTTAGCAATTAATAGAAGTCCGAAAATAAGAAAAAAACTATGCATCCAAAAGAAGCTAATTGTTAATGATATTGCAGAAAAGGCTGAACTATTAAACGCAGATATAGTTAAAAGCAAATAAAAAATATTTATGATAGCTAGAAAAAAATAAGTCCTTTCTCGGCCAAAAAAAGCAGCATAACTAGAAAAAATTAAAGAAAAGATTAAAGAGACTAAGCAAAATAATGGTATTGAAATTCTTTTATATAACTCTCTAAGGCTGTCAATATCATCGTTTTTTAAAAGAGTTAAAGTTGAAATGTACTCAGGGCTAGTGATACTTTCTACATCAATTGTTGCTTCTTCATTGAATCTAGACATTGCCTTTCTTGCATCATCATATAAAAAGCCACTAGTAAAAACTAAACTAATATCATCCTCATCACCTTTTATGGACGCCGTCTCAGCATAAATAAAACTATCAATGGAATCAGAATCGAAAAAAAATAATAGATCTTTATACATATTTCCATCTCTTACACCAAAGGCATTAAATGTATCTGGTTGAAGTGGCACTAAGCCAGATGGAAAAGCAATTTTTGATGTCACAGAATTATCCTTATCAATGAGGTCTTCAGCCTTTGAGGTAAAGTAAGGAGATAAAAAAGTACTTAAAAATAAAGATATCGAGAAAATACCTAATATTAGCCATTTTTGACTCCAGAGAAGCCTAAAACTACCGAAAGAACCTGAATCAAGGATAGTAGAATGATTCTTAAAAATAGGGGTCAACACAAAACCTGTTGCTAAAAATACACTTAAAGGAAAGACCAAATTCAACAATTCTGGTGAAAATAACAACAAGGCAATGAAGATGTTTTCTGGTGAAATCTTCCCAACTTCTGCCTGAGAAAGAAAAATGTTAAATCTAGAAAATAAAACTAATCCAAAAAGGACTAGTGAAACCCAGCAAATGTTTATTATAATTTCCTTACTGATATAACGAGAAATAATCACTTCTTAAGAATATCAAAAAGGAGTAAAAATGGCATTTTATAAAGCACTAGAAAATATTGAGTTGAAAAAATATTCAGAAGCAAACCCTGAAACATTTGCTGTTGTCTTTTATTCGAAGGCATCTTTAAAAAATAGTAGTTTATTTGACAAGGATATGAAGCAAAAAGTTTCAACATATTTTGAAGATGAGAAAAGAACTTCAATGCTCTTGTCTAAAGAGCTAACTGGCGATGAAAGGGATATTTTAATCATAAAAGATTTTGATACTAAAAAACCTGATCATAAAAAATATAAGTGGATGAATAGTATATTTGTCGGATTAGATAAATATGGTGTAGTTCAAGCATCCATTTATGCTGATACAAGTAGTCTTTTTAAAGATAAAGGTTTCGTCTTTGATTTAGCTAAAATAGCTGAAAAGGCAACTTACAGATATACAGATACAAATCCTAATACTAAATCTGAAGCAGTACTTAAAACTGTAGATATATGTGTTGAAAAACTAAATGCTTCGCTAAATAAGTCAGTTGAACTTGGTTTCAATGTAGGTCGTGGTGCAAACACTGCAAGAAATTTAGGTAATAGGCCTGCAAATCATGCAACTCCAACTTACATTGCTAATCATGTAAATGAATTAGCCAAAGAAATCGGTGGTTTTACTGTAGAAATTTTAGAAGAAAAGGACATGAAAAAACTTGGAATGGGATCTCTACTTTCTGTTTCCGAGGGAAGTGTCGAGCCAGCTAAGCTAGTAACAATGCAATATAAAGGCGGCAAGAAAGATGCCAAACCAATAGTTCTTGTTGGTAAGGGTATTACTTTTGATACAGGTGGTATAAGTCTTAAACCAGGAGCAAAGATGGATCTGATGAAATGGGATATGTCTGGTGCTGGTTCTGTAATAGGAACTATGTGTGCAGTAGCGGCTTCTAAATTACCCGTTAATTTGGTTTGTACAGTAGCTTTATCAGAAAATATGCCAGCTGGTAATGCAACAAAACCTGGAGATGTAGTAACTACTATGTCAGGGCAAACAGTAGAGATCTTAAATACTGATGCTGAAGGAAGATTGGTGCTTTGTGATGCTCTTACTTACATTAAGAAATATAACCCTAAAGTGGTAATAAATACGGCAACCTTAACTGGAGCCGTAATAATAGCTTTAGGTGATGTTGCAGCTGGGGTAATGGGCAATGATCAAAAATTAATAGATAAGATCCTTGAGGCTGGTCAGAATACTGGTGAGAAAGCATGGCAACTGCCACTCTGGGATGAATATCAGAGCTATTTAGATTCAAATTTTGCTGATATTGCAAATATTGCACCTGGAAGAGCAGCTGGAACTATCGAAGCTGGTTGTTTTCTATCTAGATTTACTGAAGACTACAAATGGGCTCATATAGATATTGCCGGAGTTGCTGATATTGGCGAAGGAAAAAATAAAGGTTCAACAGGAAAACCTGTCGGATTGTTATTTGAGTACGTAAATAGCAATCGTTAATGGCGGCTACATTCTATTCAGGCTTCAAAAGTAAAAAATCTGCATTAGATTTTCTATTAGACAATATTTATTCTGGTTTTCAGATGAAAAGAAGTATTTGTGTTGTCCTGAAAGATGAAGATCACAGCAAAAACTTAAAAAATGCGCAAAAACAAAAATATTTTGAAAATAGCAAAATTGAATATCTTTATGATGACAATATAAGCGTAATGGAAGAACAGCCTGAAGATAGCTTTGACGAAATTCATATTTTTAGTGACAAAGTAAGTAATCTTGATGAATACAAAGAAGTTGAAATTTATATCTATACCACTGAAGCTGATGATGAAATCAATGATGCATCTAGAAAGCTTTATGCTAATCTGAAGACTAATAACTTTGAATTAAATCACGAACGTATTTAAATGGATGCTAAGTATTTTCCAATAGAGATAGAAGAGAAGTGGTCAAAAGTTTGGGCTGAACGTGAACTGAATAAGCCTGAATCTGAACAGAATTTCTCTCAGATCATTCCACCACCCAATGTAACTGGAACCTTACATATGGGACATAGCTTTCAGTATGCAATCATGGATTTTTATACTAGATACCATCATATGAATGGTTTAGATTCATATTGGCAAGTAGGTACTGATCATGCTGGTATTGCCACACAGATGGTTGTAGAAAATAATCTAGCAAACGAAGGTAAAGACAAAAATGATCTTGGTAGAGAAAAATTTCTGGAAGAAGTTTGGAAATGGAAAGATTACTCAGAGGAGAAAATTACTTCTCAAATAAAACGTCTTGGCTCTACAGTTGAGTGGGATAAGTATCGTTTTACTTTTGATGATGATTTTTGTGAAGCTGTAAATAAAGCCTTTGTTGAATTATATAGAAACGAAAAAATCTATCGTGGATACCGTTTAGTTAATTGGGATCCATCACTTAAAACAGCTGTTTCTGATCTAGAAGTGGTAAGACAAGAAAAAGAAGGCATACTTTGGCATATTGCCTACCCTATTTCTGATTCTGATGAAACATTAACTGTGGCAACAACAAGACCAGAGACAATGTTTGGTGATATGGCTGTTGCAGTTAATCCAAAGGATGATCGTTTCAAGAAATTTATAGGTCAATATGTTGAATTGCCATTTGTTGGGCGAAAGATACCAGTTATAGGTGATGAATACGTCGATATGGAATTTGGTACAGGTTGTTTAAAAATTACACCTGGTCATGACTTTAATGACTATGAGATTGGTAAAAAATATGCACTTCATGAGATAGATGGTGTAGTTCACAGTTCAGATGAGTTGAATAACTTTGTTCCTATTAATATTTTTACTGATGAAGCACACACTAATGATAGTGTTCCCGAACCTTTTGCTAACCTTGATAGATTTAAAGTAAGAAAGGCAGTTCTAGAAGAGCTAAAAAACAAAAATTTACTTTTAAAAGAAGAGAAGCATCAAATAAGTGTTCCAAGGGGAGAGCGCTCCAATATTGTGATTGAACCTAAGCTTAGTCATCAGTGGTATGTGAAAACGCAAGAGATGGCAAAAAAAGCTAATGAAGCTGTTAATAAGGGTGAGGTAGTTTTCCATCCTGGTAATTGGATTAAAACCTACTTTAACTGGATGGATAATATTCAAGATTGGTGTATTAGTAGACAAATATGGTGGGGTCATAGAATTCCTGCATGGTATGACGAAGATGGAAATATATACGTTGGCTTTGATGAAGATGAATTAAGGAACCATTACAAATTAGATGATAGAAAGCTAACTCAAGATGAAGATGTACTAGATACATGGTTTTCATCCTCTTTATGGCCTTTTGGATCTTTGGGTTGGCCTAAAGAAAATGAATTAGAAAAGTACTTTCCTACAAGCTTATTAGTGACTGGCTTCGATATTATTTTCTTTTGGGTCGCACGTATGATGATGATGAGTCTAGAATTTACAGGCAAAGTACCTTTTAAAGATGTTTATGTCACAGGTTTAATTAGAGATGAAAATGGACAAAAAATGTCAAAGTCCAAAGGCAATATCATTGACCCAATTGATCTAATCTATGGCATTGATCTTGAAGATCTAGTGACAAAGAGAACAGCAAACCTAATGCAGGAAGGTTTAGCTGAAAAAATAGAACGTAAAACTCGTAAACAGTTTCCCAATGGAATCGAATCATATGGAACCGATGCATTACGTATGACATTCTTCTCTTTAGCTACACATACTAGAGATATTAGTTTTGAACTTGGAAGACTCAAAGGTTATAGGAATTTTTGTAATAAAGTCTGGAACGCAGCACGATTTATTAATAACTATCCACATGAATCAAAAGAGTTTGTTGCAAAAAATGATCATGACAAATGGATAGAAAAAGAATTTGAGCAAGTATCACAGCAAATTAAGAAAAACATCGATGAATATCGCTTAGATTTTGCGGTAAATGAAGTCTATGAATTCTTTTGGGGTAAATTTTGCGATAAATACATAGAAGATTGCAAAAAATCTGGAGAGACTTCAAATCTTCACCCAATGCTAAAAAAGATTTTAGTGCTCATGCACCCTTTTGCACCTTTTATTACAGAAGAGGTAAATGAACTTGTCTTTAAAGATGGTTCATTAATGGATAGCAAATAAAACTTTAAAAATATTTAAACGTCCCTACTAATATTTCATGGCAAAAACATTACTTATCGGAGCTAGTTCAACAATAGCTAAATCTTTACAAGAAGTTTCAAATAAAGAATTTTTAACTTTTTCTCGTTCAGAGGGAAATTTAGATCTTGATGGGGATTTATCAGAACTTGATGAAGTAACAGATATAAATGGTCTTGTATATTTCCCCGGTACTATAAATTTAAAGCCTTTTACTATGCTCAAAGAAGATGATTTTATGAATGATTTTCATATTAATGTTCTGGGGGCCGCTAAAGTAGTTAAAAAAGTAATTAATAGACTGAAGGAGTCAGAAGGAGCAAGTGTAGTTTTTATCTCAAGTGTGGCTGCTAATATAGGCCTTCCTTTTCACGCCAGTATTGGAGCTTCAAAATCTGCTTTGGAAGGAATGGCTCGCTCATTAGCATCTGAATACACAAACTCTAAAGTATGCTTTAACGTAGTTGCACCATCCTTAACTGATACGACCCTTTCTACAAACCTTTTAAAAACTGAGAGGCTAGTTGAAGCAAGTAAGGAGCGAAATCCAATGAAAGAAATTGGTGATCCTCATAAAGTCGCTAAAACAATCGATTTTTTATTAGATGCACACAACAATTGGATGACCGGACAGGTTGTGCATGTTGATGGCGGTATGAATAACCTAAAATAGATTCTCAGCTATAATTAGGATATGGCTTTAACTTATTCTAGTATGCTTCCTTTAGGCACTAAGCTAATAGATTTTAATTTACCTAATACAATCTCAAATCAAAATTTTGATTCATCGAATTTAGTGGCAAATAAGCCAATTTTATTGATGATCATCTGTAATCATTGTCCATATGTCATTCATTACCATGATGAACTTAAAAGATTGCATAAAGATTATTCTGAATCCTTAAGTTTTGTTGCTATTAGTTCTAATGATGTGGCTAATTATCCAGAAGATAGACCTGAAAAAATGAAAGAGTTATGGGCAGAATTAGATTTTACATTTCCATACTTGCACGATGAAACACAAGAGATTGCTAAAGCTTACCAAGCAGAATGTACACCCGAGTTCTATTTGTTTAGTTCCGATCAAAATCTAGTCTATAGAGGTAGATGTGATGAAACTTCACCAGGATCAGAGCAAGAACCTAATGGAAAAGATTTAAGAGCAGCAATAGATGCCCTCTTAACTGATAGTGAGATTAATCAAGAACAATTTCCATCAATGGGCTGCAATATTAAGTGGAAGTAATTCTAAAAAATTTTATTTAAAACAATTAATTAATATAGTTGAATCTTTTGCTAGCTGAGCAACATCTTCTTGAGATGGTTTAAACCAGTATGCACGGCCTTGATCAAATGAAATATCATACTCAGTCAATATATCTCTTATGACATCAAGCTTTATGCCGTAGTTAATATTTTGTGGAAGTGTATTAGTAGCTTCAAGTATTGCTAAATCATCAATTCTGGCAAAGGTTACTCCAATTAGACTGCCCCAAGTATTAAGAATAGGTCCACCACTATTGCCTGGCTGAATTGGTGCTGTAAATTGGAATTGTGTGATATTCTTTTCAAAACCAACCAATGCACTTACAGCTCCACTAGTAAAATTTAAAGTATCAAAATTATAAGGAAAACCAGCGACATAAACTAACTCGCCCAATTCTGGATCATCATCAAGATAAATATAATCTTTTGATGCAACAGAAGATCTTAAAACTGCTAGATCATTTAATCTATCTACTGTAACAATCTCTAAATTATTGTTTTGTGAATCTGTCAGATAAGCACAGCCATCTATAACATGCTCATTTGTAACTAGAATCTCATTATTAACAAAAAAACCTGTGCCTGTACCACTAATACTTGGTTCTGTAGGTACTGAGCTATTATTTTCAGAATTAGATTCTTTTCTTACTTGTTTCTGTAATTCAACTAAAAGGTTTTCATCAACCTTAAGTTCCTTAGTCAAGCCTTGATCTTGTTTAAAAGCTTCTATAGCTGCGATGGTTAGTGGGCCAAGTATGCCATCAGCTTTACCGAGCTTATAACCTAAAACAGCAAGTAGTTCTTGTGCTGACTTAACTATTAGTGAGCGTTTAGATGCAAATTTATTCTGTGTAGTAGTTGCTTCTATTTGAGCATCAGCTTGGTCAACAAGAACTATAAATTCATCCATTGCGGCTTCGATGTCAGCAATTTTAGCCATTAATTCTGCATAGTTTAGATTGAGAAACTTTTTTATTTCATCTAATTGATTTTTAGCATGTCCTTGAATAGGTAGAGAATCTCCAACTATAGCTTCATCATTGATGTACTGATTCTGAGCGCTTTGACCATCATCATACTCAGAAAAAACAATACCATTAGCTTTGCTATTTACCCAGGCACTATAATGATTGGAGCCTAATTTATCATTTCGCTTCACTCCGATACCATTTAACATATCATTTGAAAGCATGCCCATATGGTAGCCATCATCATAAAAAATAGCCCCAAAACCAACTGCTAGTAAACTTCCATCAAAATATGATTCAGCATAACCGCCATCTGAGAAAACAAAGCGACCAACTGCAGAATATTTTGAACCAAGAAGTTCTCCAGGAGTATTAAACTCTCCAATCATATAAGCGCCACTTGTAAGTGTAAGAATGCCTATGCCAAATAATCCCTCGGAATTAAAATATCCTTGAAAAGATGCGCCATTATCATAATTGGCTACACCCCAGACTGGAAGATCTTCTTCTGCACATTGGCCTGTAAACTTGTATTCTTCTAATTGTTTGTCAAAGACATA
>CAJWAI010000027.1 GCA_913020145.1 uncultured Gammaproteobacteria bacterium
ATAAAATATTATTTGTAGACATCATTAAAGCACGTGCTTCAAGTTGTGCTTCAAGAGATAAAGGCACATGAACAGCCATTTGGTCTCCATCAAAATCGGCATTAAATGCAGTACAAACGAGAGGGTGTAATTGAATAGCCTTTCCTTCGATCAATACGGGTTCAAAAGCTTGTATACCAAGTCTATGAAGAGTTGGAGCTCTATTTAATAAAACTGGGTGTTCTCTAATGACTTCATCTAAACAATCCCATACTTCAGGAGTTTCTTCTTCAACTAGTTGTTTTGCGGCTTTAATTGTTATTGTGATTCCTTTTTGTTCTAATCTATTAAAGATAAATGGCTTAAATAATTCGAGTGCCATTTTTTTCGGAAGCCCACATTGATGCAGTTTTAATGTTGGGCCAGAAACAACTACCGATCTACCTGAGTAATCTACTCTTTTTCCAAGCAAGTTCTGTCTAAATCTTCCTTGCTTACCTTTTATCATGTCTGCAAGAGATTTCAATGGTCTCTTATTGGTGCCTAATATAGCTCTTCCTCTTCTGCCATTATCTAAAAGAGCATCAACCGATTCTTGGAGCATTCTTTTTTCATTTCTCACAATAATTTCAGGAGCACCTAAAAGTAAAAGTCTCTTTAATCTGTTATTTCTATTTATGACTCTTCGATAAAGATCGTTCAAATCAGATGTTGCGAATCTTCCACCATCTAATGGTACGAGAGGCCTTAAATCTGGAGGTAAGACTGGAAGAACATTCATGATCATCCATTCTGGCTTTTGTCCGCTTTCTTTAAAGGCTTCTATTAACTTTAATCTTTTTTGGAGTTTCTTAATTTTTGTTTCAGAGCCACTAGTATTTAATTCTTCTTTGATTACTTGAAGCTCTTTTTCTAGGTCAACTTCATTCAATAATATCTGTATAGCTTCTGCACCCATTAATGCTTTGAAATCATCATCATACTCATCTAGCGCTTCATAATATTCATCCTCTGTTAGGAGTTGTCCTTTAGTGAGATCAGTAATTCCAGCTTCAACAACTACAAAACTTTCATAGTAAAGAACTCTTTCGATTTCTCTCAAGGTCATGTCAAGAAATAAACCTATTCTTGAAGGAAGGGATTTTAGGAACCATATATGTGCAACAGGGGAGGCTAATTCAATATGGCCCATCCTTTCTCTTCTAACTTTAGTAGCCGTTACTTCAACACCACATTTTTCACAGATTACTCCTCTATGTTTTCTTCTTTTATATTTTCCACAAAGACATTCAAAATCTTTTATTGGGCCAAAAATTCTTGCACAAAATAAGCCATCTCTTTCAGGTTTAAAGGTTCTGTAATTGATAGTTTCTGGTTTTTTAACTTCCCCCCAGGACCAGGATCTAATCATTTGAGGTGAAGCTAGTCCACAAGAGATAAGGTCAAAGTTTCTTCTTGAGCTTTGATTTATATTTTTGATAATGTCTTGCATACTATTCCTCTTTTGAGTCCTCTAATTCTAAATTTATACCTAATGCTTTAATCTCATTGCTCAGAACATTAAATGATTCAGGAACGCCTGATTCAACCTCATAATTCCCATCAACAATATTCTTATAAACTTTAGATCTACCACTTATATCATCTGATTTGACAGTAAGCATTTCTTGCAGAGTATAGGAAGCTCCATATGCTTCTAGTGCCCACACTTCCATTTCTCCAAACCTTTGTCCACCAAATTGAGCTTTTCCGCCAAGTGGCTGTTGTGTAACTAAGCTATATGATCCTGTTGATCTAGCATGCATCTTATCATCAACCAAATGGTTGAGTTTTAACATATACATATATCCAACAGTCACAGGTCTATCAAACTTTTCACCTGTCCTTCCATCAAATAGGTTAAATTGACCACTCTCTGGAAGATCAGCATATTTTAATAATTCTTTAATTTGATACTCATTAGCGCCATCAAAAACTGGAGTAGCAAACGGTACTCCTTCTCTGAGATTATCTGCAAGTTCATTAATCTCTGCATCTTTAAAGGAATCAATTTCTTCTTTATCTCGTGGACCAAATGAATAAATATCCTTTAAAACTTTTTTAACATTAGAAATCTTTTCATTTGATTTAATGAGTTTATCGATCTTATGTCCAAGACCCTTTGCTGCTAACCCCAAATGAGTCTCAAGAATCTGACCAACATTCATTCTTGATGGAACACCCAAAGGATTTAAAACGATATCAACAGGATCGCCATTTTCATCATATGGCATGTCTTCTACAGGAACAATGCTTGATATTACTCCTTTATTACCATGTCTACCTGCTAATTTATCGCCTGCTTGAATCTTTCTCTTGACTGCAAGATAAACTTTCATCACAGATAGCACTCCTGGTGCTAAATCATTGCCGCCTTCAATTTTTTTCTTAAAGATTGCCATTTTCTCTTTATTCTCAGATTGATATTTCTTAAATTGATCAGCAATATTTTTTTGTAAATCAGAAATTTTCTTATTCTTCACTTTCAGTTTCAGTAAATTATTAAGATCCATATCATTTACTGCTTCAAGAGTTATTTTTCCTTTTTGAGTGATCATATTTTCTCTTTTCAGAGTCTGTATTAATGTATTTCTTAGTGAATTTGTTACGACCCTCATTTCATCATCTAAATCTTTGCTAAATTCAGATATCATTAAGTCTTCATTGCTTTTAGCTCTAGGGTTTTTTTCAGCACCATCCCTAGTGAATATTGCAACATCAATAACTGTGCCGCTAACACTAGATGGGACTCTTAAGGAAGTGTCTTTTATATCTGATGCTTTTTCGCCAAAAATAGCTTTGAGCAATTTTTCTTCCGGTGATAGTTGTGATTCGCCCTTTGGTGTAACTTTACCAACCAAAATATCACCAGCTTCTACTTTTGCACCGACATAAACTACACCATTCTCATCTAATTTTGATAATGCAGATTCACTCACACCAGGAATGTCTGATGTAATTTCTTCCATGCCTAATTTTGTATCTCTAGTGATACAAGTTAATTCTTGTATATGGATGCTAGTCAATCTATCTTCTTGAACTACCTTTTCAGAAACTAGAATCGAATCTTCATAATTGAATCCATTCCAAGGCATGAATGCAATTCTCATATTTTGTCCAATAGCCAATTCACCTAAATCTATAGATGGTCCATCCGCTATAATATCTCCAACTTTTACATGATCGCCTTTCTTTACCAAAGGTCTTTGGTTTATGCATGTATTTTGATTGGATCTTGTATATTTAATTAGATTATAGATATCTACACTCACGCTATCACCTGAAGAAACCTTTATGACTATTCTCCCACCATCTACAGAATCAATGATTCCAGAATTTTTGGCTACCACACAAACACCAGAGTCTCTTGCTACTTGTCTCTCTAAACCAGTTCCAACTAATGGTTTTTGAGGTAATAGTGTAGGTACTGCTTGTCTCATCATATTTGATCCCATTAATGCTCTGTTAGCATCATTATTTTCTAAGAATGGAATTAAGCATGCTGCTACAGAAAGTACCTGTTTTGGAGAAACATCCATCAATGTGATCATCCCCACACTTACTAGGCTTGTTTCTCCTTGGTGTCTTGCTGTGATGAATTCATTTGTGATCTTATTTCTACCATCTACTTCAACATTAGCCTGTGCAATATAATGATTCTTTTCCATAATTGGTGATAAATAAACTAGCTCATCTGTGACCTTGCCATCTTTTACAATTCGATATGGTGTTTCAATAAACCCATACTTATCTGTTCTAGCATAAGTAGATAATGAATTAATTAGACCAATATTTGGACCTTCAGGAGTCTCAATTGGACATACTCTTCCATAATGTGTTGGGTGAACATCTCTTACTTCAAAACCAGCTCTTTCTCGAGATAAACCTCCAGGACCTAAAGCTGAAACTCTTCTCTTATGTGTTATTTCTGATAATGGGTTGTTTTGATCCATAAACTGTGAAAGTTGGCTTGAACCAAAAAATTCTTTAAATGCTGCTGTAATTGGTTTGGCGTTGATTAAGTCAGCAGGTTTGAAGCCCTCTGTTTCTGCCATACCAAGTCTATCTTTTACTGCTCTTTCAACCCTAACTAGTGCAATTCGTAATTGATTGGCTGTCATTTCCCCAACAGATCTAATTCTTCTATTACCAAGGTGGTCAATATCGTCGACTGTGTCTTTTCCATTCCTTATGTCAACTAGTTTTTTTAGTACTTCAACAATATCTTCTTTAGTTAAAACAAAAATATCCGAGCGATCTTCAATTTTCAATCTCCAATTTAATTTCATTCTTCCAACATCAGAAAGATCATATCTATCTTCTGAGAAAAATAGATTATTGAATAAAACCTCTGTTGATTCTTTTGTTGGTGGCTCTCCTGGCCTCAACATTCGATAGATATCTACTAGTGCTTCAGCTCTAGTTTTGCTGGGGTCATTTCTTAGAGTATCAGCTATATATGAACCGCTATCTATGGTATTAACATAGATAATATTGAATGACTCAAGACTTGATTCGATAAGTTTTTTAAGTACAGGCTTTTCTAAAAGGGTATTTGCAGGGTATAGAATTTCCCCTGTTTCTTTATCAACTATATCTTCTCCTAATGTTTGTCCTATAAAAGAATCAAAATCAACTTCAATGAATTTGTTTTTCTGCTTACCATGATCACTAGCAACTTTTGCATTAATTCTTTTACCAGAAACTATATTTTTACCTGCTATATCAAGATCAAAATCAAATGCTTTTCCTTTTAAATCTTTTTCATCAATAGATAAAAAGATTTTTTTATCTTTTAGGACAACTTTAATTTTCTTATAAAAAGTATCTAGAATCTCTTGATCTGTCATATCAAGTGATTTAAGTATTGCTGTTGCAGGAAATTTCCTCTTTCTATCTATTCTTGCGTAAATTAAATCTTTTGCATCAAATTCATAGTCAAGCCAAGAACCTCTGTAAGGTATTATTCTCGCTGCATAAAGAACTTTTCCAGATGCGTGAGTTTTACCTTTATCATGATCAAAAAATACACCAGGTGATCTATGTAATTGAGAGACAACTACTCTTTCTGTTCCATTAACGACGAAACTTCCATCCTTCGTCATAACTGGTATGTCCCCTAGAAAAACTCTATCTTCAATTGGCTTTCCTTTTACTGTTTTATAACCAGATGCTTTATCCATGAATCGTAGATGTAAATTAACATGTAGAGGTACAGCATAAGAGATGCCCTTCATTTTGCATTCTTGTGGAGTATAGAGACACTCTCCTAACTCATAATTTATATAATCTAATGCGGCATTCTTTGAGGCACTATCAATTGGAAATATAGATTTAAATACCTCTTCTAGACCATTATTTTCTCTCTTATGTGGGTCAAGATTCTCTTGAAGAAACTCAGCATAAGAATCAGTCTGAGTTTTTAATAAATACGGCAAAGACATGACATTAGGCAAAGTGCCGAACTGTCTTCGAATACGTTTCTTCTCAGTAAAAGAGTATGTCATTAAAATATTTTAGAAGTGACTAAGATTATTTCATCTCAGCTTGAGCACCAGCTTCTTGTAACGCTGCAACAAGTGCTTCTGCATCTTCTTTCTTAGCTCCTTCCTTCACGGTTTTTGGAGCACCATCAACTAAATCTTTAGCTTCTTTTAAACCTAAATCAGTAGCTGCTCTGACTGCTTTGATAACTGCAACTTTTTTATCTCCAGCTGCTGTTAAAACTACGTCGTAAGCACTTTTTTCTTCTGCTTCTTCGCCACCACCTTCAGCTGGAGCTGCTGCACCGCCTACGGCTGGAGCTGCTGCTACTGCTGCTGCAGTGACATCAAACTTTTCTTCTATGTCTTTAATTAGATCTACAAGATCCATTACTGACATATTTGATATAGACTCTAATATATCTTCTTTAGTTAATTTTTTAGTTGCCATTATTTATTCTCCTTAACCCTTTTGCTCTTTGACAGCTGTAACTGTTCTAGCAAATTTAGAAGGAACCTCGTTCATAAGAGATGCAATTTTACCTAAAGGTGCCTTTAAAAGTCCAGCAAATTTTGAAATAGCTTCAATAAATGTTGGTAAAGTTGCTAATTTGTTGATTTCAGAGCCATTAAAATGCTTTCCATCAATAGATAACCCTTTAATACTGAGGTTTTCATTCTTCTTCGCAAATGATTTTAAGATTTTTGCTGCGGCACCAGGCTCTTCATAAGAAAAAGCAAGCATAGTTGGTCCAGTAATGTAGTCATCATCAATATCTTCATAGCTTGTTCCTTTTAGACTAAGCCTGACAAGAGTGTTTTTAACTACTCTAAAACTAACATTTACTTTATAGCCTTCAGATCTAAGAGCATTTGCTTCTGATACGTTCAACCCTCTTGCATCTGCGATTACAAGGGAAGACGAATCATTAGCTAATTGATTTATATCCGCAACTATTTCTTTTTTTTCTTCTAAAGTTAATGCCATAACAAAAAAATTTAAATTAAATACGAAGACTAGAAGTTTATGAAACTATCTATGAAGGAAATTAAGCTAATGCACCTTCAGTCTTCGATGTCTCAAAATTGAGAGACGTCAATTCTATACCCTGGACCCATTGTTGTCGAGAGATAAATTGCTTTTATGTATATTCCCTTTGAAGATGGAGGTTTGAGCCTTTTTAACTCTGTTATAAAAGAGTCAAGATTCTCTCTAACCTTTTCTTTCTCCATGGAGGAGTTTGCTATTGTTCCTTGAACAACGCCTGCTTGTTCGGTTTTAAATCTTACTTGACCATGTTTAACATCCTTAATGGCCTGTTCTATATTGTCTGTTACTGTACCTGATTTTGGGTTAGGCATTAACCCTTTTGGCCCTAGTACTTTTGCAAGCTTACTAACAACTTTCATCATTGATGGAGTTGTAACAGCAACATCAAAGTCTATATTCCCATCTTTATATTTTTCTATAAGTGCATCAGTGCCAATAAAGTCTGCGCCTGCTTCTTTTGCTTCACCTGCTTTATCTTCATCTACAAAAACTGCAACCTTAATTTTTTTACCTAAGGAATGAGGTAGAGTAAGCGATCCTCTTACATTTTGATCCGATTTCTTAGCATCGATACCAAGCTTAATAGCAACATCTACAGATTCAGTAAATTTTCTTTTAGGTTGATCAGCAAGAAAATCTAACACTTCATCACAGCTATAGATTTTTTCAACATCAAATTCAGCTAAATCTTTTTTATATCTTGTTTCTTTCATTATTCTTTAGTCCCTTCTTCTGTTGGTGCTGATGCTTCTGCTGATGCTTCTGCTTCTGCTGGTGCTTCTGCTGATGCTTCTGCTTCTGCTGGTGCTTCTGGTGAGACTTCTTGTTCAAATGTCTCAGCTGAGCCATGTTCTTTAATTTCTATACCCATACTCCTAGCTGTACCAGAGATTATTTTGATTGCAGCATCTATATCATTGCAATTTAAATCTTCCATCTTCATTTCTGCTATTTTCTTAACCTCACTTACTGGAATTCTTGCTACTTTAGCTCTATTCGGCTCTCCACTAGCTTTCTGCAATCCTGCTGCCTTTAATAAAAGCACTGCTGCTGGCGGTGATTTAGTTATAAAAGTAAAAGTCCTATCTTCGTAGACTGTTATTTCAACTGGAACCTTTAGACCTTTCTCAACTTCTTTAGTTTTATCATTAAAAGCATTACAGAAGTCCATGATATTTAATCCATGCTGTCCAAGCGCTGGTCCTACTGGTGGACTAGGATTCGCTCCACCTGCAGGAACTTGTAATTTAATAACTGTTAAAACTTCTTTTGCCATATTAACTCTTTTCTACCTGTGAAAAATTTAACTCTACTGGTGTTGCTTTACCAAAGATACTAACTGAAACTTTAATAAGATTCTTTTCATAATCAACTTCTTCAACTATTCCATTAAAATCATTAAATGGGCCATCATTAATTCTGACAGTTTCTCCTGTTTCAAATACAGTTTTAAATTTAGGGCTTTCAACAGCTTCATCAACTCTGTTAACTATATTGTCATATTCTTTATCTGTTAACGGATGCGGTCTATTTCTAGAACCTCCTATGAAACCCATTACATTTGGGGTCTTCCTGACTAAGTGCCAAGTATTGTCATCCATCTCCATCTGAACAAGCATATACCCCGGAAAAAATTTTCTTTCCATTTGTTTTTTTTGTCCTTTTTTGAGCTCTGTAACTTGTTCAGTAGGAATCATGATATCTCCAAACTTATCTGAAAGCCCAGACATCTCTATTCTCTCCTCAAGAGCTGCTTTAACTTTAGCTTCACAATTTGAAAAAGCTTGTATTACGTACCAGTTCATATAATTAACTCAATATAAATTTTGATAAAAATGAAAGAAGTGAATCTAGGCCCCAGAATACCAGTGCAAGAACAAGAACCATTACCAAAACAATAATTGTCATTTGTGTTGTTTCACCCCTACTTGGCCAAACTACCTTTGCAATCTCAAATCTCGAATCAGAAATAAGTTTGGTCGCATTTTTTCCAAAATTAGTTTGTGACAGTACACCAAGCGATATACCAAGAAGACCTAAAAGTATTAAGACTCTATAAAGCAGCCCTAAACCAAATTGTTCATCTAAATAACTAAAAAGTACAACTGCTGAAAAACCAGCAGTTAATGAAATTAACCAAAATATTCTGTTTAGTGTGCTATTCATGTCCTAATTGGCAGGCCCGGAGGGAATCGAACCCCCAACCTGCGGTTTTGGAGACCGCCGCTCTGCCAGTTGA
>CAJWAI010000028.1 GCA_913020145.1 uncultured Gammaproteobacteria bacterium
TTTAGATCTGGAACACTAGCAACTCATCAGATTGTTGGAATGGGAGAAGCCTTTAATCTAGTTAAACAGGAAATGGCAAAAGATAATAAAAAAATAAAAGAGCTTTCAGAATTCTTTTGGAATGAAATATCAGGAATAGAAGAAATAGTCTTAAATGGGAATAAAAAAAATAAAGTTGCGAACATAACAAATGTCAGCTTTTCTTATGTAGAAGGCGAATCATTAATAATGGCACTAAAAGATGTTGCCGTTTCTTCCGGCTCTGCATGCACATCAGCAAGCTTAGAACCTTCTTATGTTCTTAGAGCTTTAGGAAGACCAGATGAGTTAGCTCATAGTTCAATAAGGTTCTCTTTTGGTAGATTTACTACCAAAGAAGAAGTTAAAATGGTAGCAGAAACAACTAAGCGTGTGGTTAAACAACTTAGAGAATTGTCGCCTTTATGGGATATGTATCTCGATGGGGTTGACCTTGAAAAAGTTGAGTGGGCACACCATTAATAGATTATGGCTTATTCAAGAAAAGTAATAAAAAAATTTGAGGAAACTCTTAATAATCCATCAGCAAATAATGTTGGTAGGTTAGATCCGAATTCGGCTAGTGTTGGAACAGGTATGGTGGGTGCACCTGCTTGTGGAGATGTAATGAGACTTCAGATTGAAGTAGATAGCGAAAATAAAATTACTGACTGTAAATTCAAAACTTATGGCTGTGGCTCTGCAATTGCATCAAGTCAACAAATGATTGAAATGCTTAAAGGAAAAACACTAGATGAAGCAAAAAACATCAAGGATAGAGAAATTGCTAAATTGCTTGAATTGCCACCAATAAAATTACATTGCAGTGTTCTTGCTGAAGATAGCATTAAAAAAGCCATTGCAGATTATGAATCCAAGAAAGCATAAACCTGAAATTCTAAACTTTACCCCAAAAGCTTTAGCTCACTTTAAGCATAAAGTGTCTCTACAGGGTAAAGAAAACAAAGTTAAGTTAGGCGTGAAGAAGATGGGCTGTAATGGATATTCGTATTATTTTGAGTTCACTAATAAAAGCAACAAATCTGATCACAAGCTAATGGTTGAAGATGTTCAATTCGTTATACCTATAGACTCCTTGGAAATAATAAAAGGCAGTCAAGTTGATTTTATGATAGAAGGCTTAAATCAAGGCATCAAATTTATAAATCCTAATGCAAGTGCAGTATGTGGATGTGGTGAGAGTTTTACTGTAAGGGATGAAGAAATAAAATCCGAAGATGCAGGAACTGCTCAAAAAAAAAGTTAAAAATATTACCGCATGAAACAATCTGTCCCGATGGGGCAACGATAGATCTAGAAAAAGATGAAACTATTCTAGATGCCTGCTTACGTAATGGTATTAATATTGAACATGTTTGTGAGAAAGCATGTGCTTGCACAACATGTCATGTAATTATAAAAGAAGGTTTTGACAGTCTTGAAGAAGCTACAGATGAAGAAGAAGATCTGCTTGATAAGGCATGGGGCCTTCAGTCAACATCAAGATTGAGCTGCCAAGTAAAGCCATCAGAAGAGGTCACAGTAATCGAAATACCTAAATATACAATTAACCAAGTTTCTGAGTTAACATAACAATGCTTAAGTGGACTGATACTCTTGATATTGCAATTGAACTTTCTGAGAAGTACCCAGAAAAAGATCCACAGTGGATAAATTTTGTTGAATTGCGAAGTCTAGTTACGTCTCTAGATGATTTTGATGATGATCATGATAGATGTAATGAAAGGATTTTAGAATCCATTCAGCAAAACTGGATAGAGGAGAAAGATTAAAGTGGAAAATACATTATCAATTATCAAACCTGATGCTGTATCAAAAAATGTTCTAGGTAAAATTCTAGACAGATTTGAAAGTTCAGGTTTGAAAATAATAGCTATAAAAATGCTTCATCTAGATAAGGATATTGCAGAAGGATTTTATGTAGAACATAAAGGTAAGCCATTTTTTGAAAAACTTATTAACTTTATGACGTCTGGTCCAGTCGTTGTCCAAGTATTATCTGGAGAAAATGCAATAAAAACCAATAGAGAGCTTATGGGAAATACAAACCCTGAAGAAGCTGCTTCAGGTACAATAAGGTCTGATTTTGCTGAGTCAATTGATGCAAATGCTGTTCATGGATCAGATTCTCCAGAAAGTGCTGAACGTGAAATTTCTTATTTCTTTACAGAATCTGAAATTTTTAAAGGCTAAATTTTTTAAAATTGAAAGAACATACCATCCAAAGAAAGAAAACAAAAAAAATATGGGTTGGTGATGTACCTGTAGGTGGAGATGCTCCAATATCTGTGCAGTCGATGACTAATACAGAAACTACAGATGTTAAAGCTACTATAAATCAAATAGAAGGCCTAGAAGATGCCGGAGCTGATATTGTTAGAGTTTCAGTGCCTACTATGGAAGCAGCTGAAGCATTTAAAGAAATAAAAAAAGCTACAAATATACCTCTTGTATCTGATATTCATTTTGATTACAAAATTGCATTAAAAGTGCTCGAGTATGATGTTGATTGCGTAAGAATTAATCCTGGCAACATCGGCAGCGAAAAAAAGATTAAAGAAGTAATCGCATCAGCCAAAGATAAGGATATACCAATCAGAGTAGGGGTTAATGCGGGGTCGCTAGAGAAAGATTTGCAAATGAAGTATGGAGAACCTAATGCAGATGCACTAGTTGAATCTGCAATGAGGCATGTTGAGATACTGCTCAAAAACAATTATGAGAATTTTAAATTAAGCATTAAATCTTCGGATATTTTTATGGCAGTTGAGAGTTACGAAAAAATATCGGATTTGATAGAACAACCTTTGCATCTTGGCATTACAGAATCTGGATCTTTAAAGACAGGAACAGTTAAATCATCTATAGGTCTAGGACGATTATTGATGCAGGGAATTGGCGACACGATAAGAGTCTCTCTCGCTTCAGACCCAATTGATGAAATAAAGGTTGGCTGGGAGATGTTAAAGTCCTTGAAAATTAGATCAAGAGGTGTAAAAATTGTCGCCTGCCCGAGCTGCTCAAGACAAAATTTTCAGGTAATCAATACAGTGAATAAGCTTGAAAATGATTTATCAGAGTTAAAAGAAGAAGTAACTCTTGCTGTTATAGGTTGTTATGTAAATGGACCAGGAGAGTCAAAAATAGCAGATGTTGGGGTAACAGGTGCAGCACCGAAACATTTAATTTATTTGAATGGAAAACCAGCGTATAAAGTTGAAACTAAAGACCTAGAAAAAGCTCTAATAAAAGAGGTAGAAGAAATAGCAGAGAAAAAACGTAATACAATATTGAGACAATGAATGACTTAAAGACTATAAGAGGAATGCCCGATCTATATGGAGAAAATATAGAGGCTATTTCTATGGTCGAGAAAATATGCTTAAAAACTTTCAAAAGTTTTAATTATCAAGAATTTAGGACCCCAGTTCTGGAAAACAAATCTCTTTTTGATAGATCTGTAGGAGAATCTTCAGACATTATGCAAAAAGAAGTATATGAATTCAAAGATAGAAAAGACGAGTTGCTATGCTTAAGGCCTGAAGGTACAGCTGGCTTAGTCAGGGCTTTAATAACCAACGGCTTAGATAATGATGAAATTAAAAAATTTTATTACTTGGGACCAATGTTTAGATATGAAAGACCACAAAAAGGACGGAAAAGGCAATTTTTTCAAGCTGGAGTTGAGCTGATAGGAGATGAATCATCCGATGCGGATATAGAAATTATCCTGATTGCAAATACAATACTTAAAAAATTAAATATCAAATCAAAACTTCAATTAAATTATCTTGGAGATCAAGAGAGTCTAGAAAAATATAATGAATATCTAAAAGAATATTTATCAGGAATTTCAGACTTGCCGAAATATGTAATGAAAAATCCAATTAGAGCTTTAGATTCAAAAGACGAAGGCATTAAAAATAAAATGTCCAAAGCAAAAAGTATTAAA
This sequence comes from uncultured Gammaproteobacteria bacterium, assembly GCA_913020145.1. Lineage (GTDB taxonomy): Bacteria > Pseudomonadota > Gammaproteobacteria > Magnimaribacterales > TMED112 > TMED112. Next base: position 3,992 of record CAJWAI010000028.1, read on the forward strand.
GATTTTTTGAATGAAAATCAAATAGAAGAATTTAATAAAACTAAATACAAACTTGATGAACTTGAAATTGACTATTCCGTAAATTCTAGGCTTGTTAGAGGTCTAGATTATTACAACGGCCTAGTTTTTGAATTTTTGTCTGATGATCTTGGTGCTCAAAATGCTATTTTAGGTGGAGGCAGGTATGATGGCCTCATTAAAGGTCTGGGCGGTAGAGATCTGCCAGCTACAGGCTTTGCTCTTGGCATAGACAGGCTTGCCGATATCATTGAACTTCTATCTATTGAAAGGGACCTATTCATAGGTTGTGTAGATAAGAAATCACGAACTTATGCTCAAGCATTAGGCTACAAAATTAGAAAAAATAATAACTCTCTTATAGTTGAGAACTATCTTGGTAATGCAAATGTTGGAAAACAATTGAAAAAAGCTGATTCTCAGGGCTTTAAATTTGCTATCATAGTCGGCCAAGACGAGCTTAAAAGCAAAACACTTAAATTAAAGAATTTAAGAGAGGATAAGCCTGATCTTGAGTTAAAAGAAAAAGATTTTTTGGAGCATTTTGAATGTTAGATAGAATTTTAGATTTTTTAAAAAATAGATATTTTATTGGTGGAGTTGCTTTAGTAGCATTGATTTTAGTTGGAAACTCAGTAATGAACTATTACAGCGAAAAAGCTAATGAAATTGAATTTAAAAAATTCGTAAAAATAAATGATGAATTTTCAATTGAAGAATCAGATTCTAATGAACTATTAAACAACCTTGATCTTGATTTCGATTCCTTCGGCTATGAGTTAATTGCTAAAACGATATTGGCAAAGAAAGCTGTAGATGAAGGCAACTTGGACTTAGCTTTAAATCTCTTTTTAGAAATGCACCAACTTATTAAGGATGAGGGTATAAGTAAAACTACCAAGAATATTCTTAAAGCTCAATATGTTGAAAATATAGTAAGGATCTATATGGAAAAAAATGATTTTGATGGAGGGTCTAATTTCATAAAAGAAAATACAAATAATTCTTTGCGATTTCATGAACTAGCTGGAGATTTTTATAAGTTTTTTGATAAAAGTGATGACTCAGTATTTCACTATGATAAAGCTTTAACTTTTGACATTGACGAAGCTCAAAAGAATATAATTAATTTGAAAAAACCTAAGCAATCATGAAAAAAATAATTTTTTTATTAGCATTAATATTTTTGGCAAGCTGTCAAACTCTTAGTACTTTAGGTGAAACCTTTCAGTTAATCGAAGAAGACCCAAGAGCACCTACAGAGCTCGATATGAACTACGATAGCTTTTTAGATAAGAAATGGTCAAAAGATATTATTACGCCAATAATTGAATTGGGATTTTTTGAAGAGAAAATAAAACCAAACAGATTTTTTGATATCAGTGGCGGAAAAGTATACTCAATAGATGAAAGCAATTTAAGGATATTTGATGCAAGCTCTGGTGTTTTAAGAGATGTCCTGCCATTAGATAATGACAAGATAATGTCAGGCATAACTATTGGATATAATTCATATGTTTACTCGGATAATGAGGGGAATTTATTTGTTCACAATTTAAGTTCTGGTGAATTAAAATGGAAAAAAGAACTTAGAGATATCATTATATCTAAGGCACTTATAACTTCAAAAAACCTATTTGTTCAAACATCTTCAGATGTTCTATATGCTTTTGATCTTCAAAGTGGAGATCGAGTATGGTCTAAAAAGGCGCAAGCACCATTATTGTCAATAAGAGGTACAGCTTCTCCTGTTTTTTTTGAGGGATTGGTCTTTGCCAATTTTTCAAATGGCCGGTTAGCTGCAATAAGAGCCACAGATGGAATTCAGTTATGGGAAAAACCAATTTCGGTTATCAAAGGGTCAACTGAATTAGAAAAATTAATGGATTCAGATAGCCCAGCTATTGCATTCAATGACATAGTTTTTGCTGCTAATTACAATGGCTCACTAACAAGATTTAATATCAGAGGGGGAGAGAAAGTTTTCTCAGTTGATCTGTCAACTTCAAAACCTTTCATTCTTTATAAAGATACAATTATCGCTGTTAATAGTGATGATGAAATAGTGGCTTTTGATGCAATAAATGGCTCAGAAACCTGGAAGAATTCAAAATATAAATTCAGAAGAATGACAGCTCCAACACTATATGATGACTATCTTTATTTTGGGGATGTTGAAGGCTATTTGCATAAAGTAGACCCAACAACAGGTGAAACTGTTGGTATCCAATCAACGGCACTCGAAGCAGTTTCTCAAATTGAAGCCTTCGCTAATAAATTAATAGTTCAAGATAGTGCAGGTTCAGTTTCGACCTTTGAGCTAAAATAATGAACAAAACAATTGCTCTAGTCGGTAGAACAAATGTCGGCAAATCATCTATTTTTAATAAGCTTGTAAAAGCAAAATCTTCTATTGTCTCCAATCATGAAGGATTGACGAGAGATATGAAGACAGCAGAGTTAAAGCATAATAATAAAACTGTTCAACTTGTTGATACAGGAGGTTTTTACACTTCTAAAGACGATGATTTCGAAAATTTAATCCTTATCAAAGCATATGAAGCTATTGGCTCATCAGATCTGATTCTATTTATTGTTGACAAAAAGTTTGGACTTTCCCCATTTGATAAAGAATTGGCAAGCATACTCAGAAAAAGTGGCAAAGAAGTGGCATTAGTAATAAATAAGATTGATGTTAAAACTATCGAAGGAACTGAAGTTTTTCATGAACTAGGATTTGATATAAAAGTAGAAATAAGCGCTGAGCACAATTTAAATATAGACAAATTAAAAGAACTAATTTTTCAAGATGTTCCTGATGACGAAGAGTTATCTGAGAAACAAATTCCAAAGATAAGCGTTATTGGAAAACCAAATGTTGGTAAATCTTCAACTGTAAATGCCCTTTTAGATCAAGATAAAATGATTGTTTCAGATATTGCTGGAACAACAATAGATTCGGTAGATGTAAAAATAAATTACAGATCTAAAGACTACCTTTTTGTCGACACTGCAGGGATTAGAAGAAAAAATAAGACCACTGAAAAAGAAGAGAAGTTTTCAGTTATAAAAGCTTTAGATTCAATTGAAAAATCAGACTTAACTTTATTAATGCTTGATGCAACTAATTTTTTGTTGGAGCAAGATATGAAGTTGATTGAAAGAGCAAAAGAGATTGGCAGGTCTATGGTAATTGTAGTAAATAAAATAGATTTAATGACAAAAGCAGAATTAAAAGAAATACAAGAAAAGGTTAATAATGAGAGCTTATTAGCAGGCTTTCCATTTGCATTAATTTCAGCCACTGAAAGAAAAGGTTTTAGAACTTTATTTGATTATGTTTACCGTGTTTTGGGCAATTCAAAAATGAAAATATCCACTAATAAACTAAATAAAATCCTGGGAGATGCTAAGACATCAAAATCCATACCATATAAAGGTAAATTTAGACCAAAAATTAGATACGTCCATCAAGGAGGAAGAAATCCTCACGTGCTTACTTTTCATGGCAACTCATTAGACAGGCTAGAAGGAAGTTATGTAAGGTTTTTAGGTAATTATTTTCACAAAAAACTTAACCTTATAGGAACAAATTTAAAGCTAAAGTTCATTAACTCTAAAAACCCCTATAAATAGTAAATTTTCAAGCTTAATTGTTCTATAATACAGGTGGAAA
>CAJWAI010000029.1 GCA_913020145.1 uncultured Gammaproteobacteria bacterium
GCTTTTATAATGAAATAATTCAATGGCAAATAAAGCAATATTGCTGTAACAGTACCAGGACTAAAATCATTGTAATAAAGACTAAAAAAAGTATGGAAGATTGCATTAACTACTTGAGAGCCCATTAAAAAGAATAGTGCTATAAGTGCGCTTGGCCTATTTTTAGTAACCAAGTGAATAAAAAATATAATTAGAAATACGCCAATGATTCTCATAAGCATCTCTTCCGTAGACAAAAAGTTATTATCTAGGAAATATTTTTCACGCCACTCTCTAAAATTAAAGATTATGTGCTCTTCTGCATGATGAATGATATAAACCAAAGGAGAAAGTGCTAATAAATTTTCAAATTTATTCATTTTTTTTTCTTTGATGATAACATTTAGCGATGTTTAGAATTATTTATATTCCGTTACGTGTATTCATTATTTTTGCGATATTACTCAGTGCTTCTCTTTCAGGGGAAAACAATGCTCCTATTATTCAACCAGGAGCTCCAGGAGAATCATCAAAAAATTTAAATGCTGAAGCAGCAACAGCAATTGCAGATTCATCCTATACAAAAGCTGATGTTAGCTTTTTACAAGGTATGATAGTTCACCATCAACAAGCCATTGTTATGTCTAGCTTGGCCCCAAAAAGAACAAACAACCAAACTATTTTAGATTTAGCTCTCCGTATAGATGTTTCTCAGGAAGACGAAATCAATTTTATGGAAAGCTGGTTAAAAGATAGAAATGAAAATGTACCAAATCTAAATGAAATGGATGGGATGCATGAAATGCATCAGATGGAAGAAAAGCATATGCACCTAGATATGGTTGGAATGGCAACACCAGAACAATTAGAAGATCTTAGAAATTCAGAAAGTACAGATTTTGATAGGTTATTTTTGCAACTTATGATTGCTCATCATGATGGTGCTTTAGTAATGGTAAAAGATTTAAAAGGTTTTGTTGGTTCAACTTATGAACCTGTCTTAAATGAATTTGTATCTGATTTAGTTAATGATCAAGGAGTAGAGATTGAAAGAATGAATGCCATTGCTGTCGGTCTTTCAGATGATCCAAGAGCTGGACTTGCTCCAGGGCTTTTCACTGCTGATGAAGCTATTCTAAATATGGAATTAATTACTTCTTTGAGAAAACCAACTGGTTTTTTTGATCCAAGTAATCCAGCAGCAAGAGGATCAGAAGATACAACTATAAAAAAGAAGGAAAAAGAAGAGACCTCAGTCGCAGATGCTAGTGCATTACGTTCTCCTATGTTGAGTTTTGCTAATACAGATATGGCTTTTAGAGATGATGTGCTAATAGCTGGAAGCTATCATGGTTTCAATATATATAAATTGGATGACAATGGCATCCCAAATCTTATTTCTTCGGTTGTGTGTCCTGGTGGCCAGGGAGATGTATCAGTGGTTGGGGATATTTTGATTATGTCTGTTGAGCAAGTACGGTCCCGTGTTGATTGTGGTCTTGGAGGTGTTGGTAAAGATGCAAGTCCAGAACGTTTTAGAGGAATAAGAATTTTTGATATTTCTGATTTAAGCAGGCCGAAACAAGTGGGTGCTGTTCAAACTTGTCGTGGCTCTCATACTCATTCAGTCGTCGCTGGGCCAACTGCAGATGGAAAAATTATTGTTTACAACTCTGGAACGGGAAGTGTTAGGGATTCAGAAGAGCTAGAACAATGCATAGGTAATATACCTGGAGATCAAAGAACTGCTCTTTTTCGTATTGATGTAATTGAAATTCCAATTGCTGATCCGGCTAACTCTAAAATTGTAAGTAGTCCAGCAGTTTTTGCTGATCCTGAAACAGGATCACTTGCAGGATTATGGCGAGGTGGTGATCATGGAGATGACACACAAGACACAAGACGTACTGACCAATGCCATGACATAACTGTATTTCCTTCAGCTAATCTAGCTGCAGGAGCATGTTCTGGTAATGGTATTCTTTTTGATATTACTGATCCTTATAATCCAAAAAGATTAGATGTAGTAACTGATATAGGTTTTGCTTATTGGCATTCAGCTACATTCAATAACGATGGAACTAAATTAATTTTTACAGATGAATGGGGTGGCGGTGGTCGAGCTCGATGTCGTGCTTGGGACCCTCTCACTTGGGGAGCTGATGCTATCTATGACATTGTTGATAATAAACTTGTATTCCAAAGTCATTACAAAATGCCAGCACCACAATTAGAAACAGAAAACTGTGTTGCACATAATGGATCTATTATTCCGATACCTGATCGCGATATTTTTGTTCAAGCTTGGTATCAAGGAGGATTATCTATAATGGATTTTACTGATTCAGCTAATCCAGTAGAAATTGCTTACTTCGATAGAGGGCCAATTTTTGAGGATATTCTTAGCAGTGGTGGTTATTGGTCAACTTATTACTACAAAGGCTATATCTATGGAACTGAAATAGCTCGCGGACTTGATGTATTCAAACTTATTCCAAGCGAATATTTAAGTGAAGATGAAATAACAGCTGCTGCTAATGCTTATCCAGCAATTGGCCCAGAGGTTTTTAATCCTCAACAACAGGTTCCGATGACCTGGTCGTCAGACCAATAAGATCAGCTTCAAGGCTTACATTAGGGCGCTCTATAATGCGCCCTACTTCTTTACCATTTCTTAAAAGTATCAAAGTTGGAGTATTTCTTAAGTTGTAGAGTTTTTCCCGTCCTTTAGGTTCTGTTTTGTTGATATCGACTCCAATTAAAGATAATTGTTCTGTCCCTACTCCTGCTGAATCAAGAATTCGAAGCATTCTAGGCACTTCCCTTTTACTATCATGACACCAGGTACCAAACATGATTACAACACTTATATCTTCTAAATCAGATAAATTAATTCGATCAGTCACTTCATAGTTGTCATATCGAAATTTGAATAGCGGGTATTCGGTAAAGAGATTTTGAATTTGAATATCTCCTAGCAAATTATTTTTAGATTTATCAACACGATCTGCACTAATAAAAGAAAATGTTGTGAAAATACTTATGCTTAAAATTAAAAAATTTTTTGTCATATATTATTTATACCATAGAGGGATGTCTCTCTTCTTCCATTTACTAAAGTGAGCTTTTTCTCCCATATAGAATTTTTGATATGCAATTACAGAGTCTTCACATTTATATTCATCAGGCATACATTGAGGTGGCTGTTTGAAAGCCTTGCCTTTGGGTATATTTTTAGGCGGAGTTTTTAAAACATCTCTTAGCAAAGCATCTGTAGAGTGTTTTTTTTCATATCTATAAGTGTATTCATCTGCTAATGCTACAAACAGTTCATATAACCACTTGTACTGAGCCTCATTTTCTCTAGTCCAAACTGTGCTGGGATGATTTAAGTGTGCTCTCTTATACATAGACAAATCATCTGCCCTTTCATCTCCATCACGCTCTCTATGTGCTGTTGATAGCATTTGAGCATACTCTAAGATCATCTTTACACAATGTTTGTCATTATGCTCAATAGCTGCCATCTTAGGGTCTTTGTTTAGATAGAAAATATTCATTTTTTTCCGGTTATAACTAAAGTGCCTGCCCAATCTTTATCTTTACCTGAACGCCAGCTTTGAACTTCATTTAATCCAGCCATTTCAAAAATATCAATCCACTCAGATTCTCTTAACATTAGCATCCGAGTACCAACTTTTTCTTGCCAAGTATGTGAATCAGCATTTTCATAATAATGATCTATGCCTACGATCAGCCTACCATTATCATTCAACCATAAATCTGAAATCTTTTTTATAATTTCTGAAGGATCATCTAAGTAATACAGAACTTCCATAGAATGGATTACATCGTATTTATCATCTGAATCAAAAAAATTGATATCTGCAAAAATATATTTAGTATCACCGCCTCTTGATTCGGCATTAGCTATCATTTGCTCTGCACCATCAATTCCTACTGCTCGATCACATAATTTATTTTTAGCAACATCACGAACTACCCATCCATTACCACAACCAAGATCTAAAAAACTGAAATTTTTACCTAAATTTACTCTTTCCTCTAAAGCAAAATCTATCATTTCGTTGACAGGCATAGCATGAGTCTTTTCCATGCCGACGTCTTTACCTTTTTTGGCCCATTCCCCAAAAACATCTGTTGCTTTTTTCATTCCCACTCGATAGTTGCGGGAGGCTTAGAAGTCACGTCATATACGACTCTACTTATATCTTCTACTTCATTCACTATTCGTGTTGATACATGTTGAATGAAATCATTGGGAAGATTTGAGACGTTTGCTGTCATAAAGTCTGTGGTATCTACGGATCTTAGCCCTATAACATCGGCATAAATTCTATTATCACCAACTACTCCTACAGATTTTATCGGCAGATAAAAAGCATAGGCTTGGCTAGCCTGATTGTAGAGATTATGTTTCTTCATTTCAGAGAGGAAAATATGATCGGCTTCTCTAAGTTTATCTAATCGCTCTTTTGTAACCTCTCCTATTATTCTTATCCCTAAGCCTGGTCCTGGAAAAGGATGCCTACCAATAATCTCATCAGGTAGATTAATGGCTTTTCCTATCTTTCTAACCTCATCTTTAAAAAGCATACGAAAGGGTTCTAAAAGTTTTAAATTCATTCTTTCTGGTAAACCACCAACATTATGATGAGATTTAATGACTTTAGCTTTTGATTTTGAATTGCCTGCTGATTCAATCACATCAGGGTAAATTGTTCCTTGCGCTAACCATTCTATGCCCTGAATTTTTTTTGCTTCCGTTTCAAATACTTCTATGAAAGTATTACCAATAATTTTTCTTTTTTCTTCAGGGTCTTTTATACCTTTTAATTTTCCTAAAAACGTTTCTTGAGCATTAACAAGGTTAACTTCAAGTCCAATTTTTTCTTTTAGGTTAGTCACAACATTGTTAGCCTCATCTTTACGAAGCAAACCATGATCAACCATCACACAAACTAATCTATCTTCCAGAGTTTTATGTAAAACAGATGCCAGTACAGTTGAATCAACGCCTCCACTTAGAGCTAAAAGCACTTTACCTTCACCAACCTCAGTTTTAGCTTGATTATGAATGTTCTTTAGAATGTCATCAGCATTCCAATTCCTTTCAACTCCACATACATTAATAAAATTTTCAATAATTTTTAGACCAAAATCTGTATGAGTCACCTCAGGATGAAATTGCAATCCAAAATAGTTCTTTTCTAAATTCTGGTAAGCAGCAATTGGTGAATTATCAGAACTAGCTAAAGTTTCATAACCTTCTGGAAGTGAAATTACTTTATCTCCATGCGACATCCACACATCAATTGAGTCTGAGGTATCAGCAAATAAAGAAGTTTGATTATTTAAGTCTATCTTTGCGTAACCAAATTCTTTTTTTCCTTCATTCTGTATTTCTCCACCTTCTTGAAAAGCTAAAACTTGCATTCCATAACAAATACCAAGAATAGGTTTATTGGATTCAAGTATTTCATTGAAAATATTTGGGTTGCCTTCTATGTTTGATGATTCAGGACCACCTGATAAAACAAAACCATCAACAGATTCTAAGACAGGTATTTCATCCCATGGATAAACTTCAGAATAGACATTAAGCTCTCGAAGCCTTCGAGCAATAAGTTGTGTGTATTGTGAACCAAAATCAACTACAAGGATCTTTTGCATTAATCCACTCTATAGTTTGGTGCTTCTTTCGTTATGCTGACATCATGAACATGGCCTTCGGCCCTGCCTGACCTAGTGATCTTTTGGAATTGAACTCTTTTTTGTAAATCTTTTATATCTTTTGAGCCTGTATAGCCCATGCCTTGTCTTAAGCCACCTTCTAATTGATAAACAACATCTTTCAGCCAACCTCTAAAAGGCACTCTGCCTTCGATACCTTCAGGAACTAGCTTATCTGCATTTATTTCTTCGCCTTGCATGTATCTTTCAGCATCAGCTCTTTTTGACATCGCTCCTAATGAACCCATACCTCTATAAGTCTTAAAGCTTCTACCTTGAAATAACTCTACTTCTCCTGGAGCTTCTTCTGTGCCAGCAAAAACACTACCTAACATCACAGTATTCGCCCCAGCTCCAATTGCTTTTACAATATCTCCTGAATATCTTACCCCTCCATCTGATATGACAGGAATATCTCCAGAAACACTAACAATATCCATCACAGCAGACAATTGAGGCACACCCACGCCTGAAACTACTCTAGTTGTACATATAGATCCTGGGCCAACTCCAACTTTTATTGCATCGACTCCAGCCTTTTTTAATGATTTAGCTCCTGATGCCGTTGCTACATTACCCCCAACCATATCTATCTCAGGAAACTTCTTTTTTACCTCTTTTATTGCATCAATAACAAGTTTTGAATCACCATGGGCACTATCAAGTACGAATACATCAACACCAGCATTAACCAAAGCTTTAGTTCTTTCCATAAGATCTTTGCCCACTCCTATAGCTGCTCCAACAATCAACCTACCTTCTGAATCTCTCGAAGCTAAGGGATAATCAATCGATTTTTCAATATCCTTCATTGTCATTAAGCCAACTAGCTTATCTTTGTCATCCAAAACAAGAATCTTTTCAATTCTATGCTTATACATTAATGTTTTAACGACATCTTGAGTTTCCCCTTCTTTGACTGTGATTAGTTTTTCTCTTGAAGTCATAATTTCTGATACAGTTTGCTCCATATCTTTGGCATACCTGAAATCTCTTCCTGTCACAATTCCTTTTAATTCATCATCATCAACAACAGGCATACCGGATATCTTTAATTCTGAGGTTAACTGTTTAAGCTCTCCAATAGTATTATTTGATCGAATACTAATTGGATCCCTAACTATGCCACTTTCAAATTTTTTCACCTGCTTAACTTGAATTGCTTGCTCTTCAGGAGTGTTATTTTTATGAATTATTCCTATCCCTCCAAGGGATGCTAGTGCAATTGCCATTTTTGCTTCAGTGACTGTATCCATTGCAGCAGAACAAAAAGGTAAATTTAGACTTATATTTTTAGTAAATTTTGATTTAAGTGAAACTTCTTTAGGTAGAACGTTAGAATGCATTGGCAATACCAATACATCGTCAAAAGTTAATGCTTCTGTAAGAACCTTTT
>CAJWAI010000030.1 GCA_913020145.1 uncultured Gammaproteobacteria bacterium
TGCAACCCTTGGGTCAACAGGGGTCGTTGCTGCATAATCAAAATATATAGCTTTAGTTTTCATAGCGGTATCTATTATAGGAGATGTGGGGGTTAGAGTAAAAAACTAAAGTGAAATACCTAATTTATGGGCTACTATTTGGTAAGATTCAACTACATCGCCAAGATCTTTTCTAAATCTATCTTTATCAAGACTTTCTCCGGTTTCAGCGTCCCATATTCTGCAACCATCTGGAGTAAATTCATCGCCAAGTATGAGAGACCCATTTGATCTGCCATATTCAACCTTATAGTCAACTAAGATTAGGCCCACTTTTTTAAATAGTTCGCATAGTAGGTGGTTAATTTTGAATGTTATTTCCTTCATTTCAGATATTTCTTGTTCAGTTCCCCAGCCAAAAGCAGTTATATGATTATCATTTATTAAAGGATCTCCAAGATCATCATCTTTTAAAAAGAATTCGAAAAGCGGATCTTCAAATTTAACGCCTTCTTCAACCCCTAGCCTTCTACATAATGAGCCTGTGGCAATATTTCTTACAACACACTCAACTGGTAACATATCAAGTTTTCTAACAAGACTTTCATTTTCTTGGATAAGTTTAAGAAAATGAGTTTCAATACCATTATTTGCAAGATATTCCATAATAAAAGCATTAAATTTATTATTTATCTCTCCTTTTCCTTTCAAAGCTTCCTTTTTCTTACCATCAAAAGCTGAAGTATCATCTCTATAAACCATCAACAGCTCAGATGTCTCAGATGTTTCATATAATGATTTAGCTTTTCCTTCAGAAATTAGATTGAGTTTTTCTATCATGATAATGATTCGTTTATCTCATCAACTAGCTGATCCACTGTTACGTCTGTGTTAGACAATCTTTTAAATTCTAATAGAGTATTATTTTCTGTCTCTGAAAAAATTAATTCATAATCTGCATCAATATTTTCTTCAGCATCAAATAGACAGCCACCTTCTGGGCAATACTTTTCAGTATTAGATGGTGAAAAAAGATTGTTTAACCATCCAGTATTTTCTTTTTTAACTTTAATTTGAATATATCTTAGCTCTCTATTTCTATCAGAAACTTCATATCCTGTTTTTTCAATTGCCCTAGATATTGCTGACCAAGTTCTGTCAAATGGAAGTTTAAATTCAATTCCTATTTCTTTTTTCACATAAACTATTCTTGCCTTTTTATTTAGATTCAGTCCTTGGGCAGCAATTGAATCTCCTTGATAGCCTGGAAGATTTTCTGATAAATAAGAGGCCATGTCTTCAAAAAATTCCTGTTCTTTACTTGTATTGTCTTCATTAGATAAGTAAATTTCTGAACTATTGTTTTTAATTCCATGTTCAAGAGTAAGAAACATTTCATCTTCCGAATTTTCTGCTGTTATCTTTCCATTTTGTGGGTCCTCTGAAATAAGATCATATTCATTATCGAAAAAATAATCTTTTATTAGAGGCCATGTCTTTGAAGGTAAAGCTTCCATATAGATCCAATAAATACCGCCTAACCTTCTTACTTCTACTCCTTCTGAACCTTCAGAAGAAAATATTTTTTTTGGTCTTGGCACTAAGCCCTCTTTCAAATAGCTTTGACCTTCAGGCGGATAAGGAAAATCATTTGATATCTCTAGTGCTTCAAATTCTTCTTCAAGATTTGATTCAGCTGATTCTTCAACAAATCTATCATTTGGATTTTCTCTTACTAACAAACAGCCATCTTCTGGACAATATCTTTCAGTATTCTCTGTAACTGAACAGTTAGTCAAAAATAAGGTCCCTAGAATTAATATGTTAAATTTTATTAAAAGCTTCATATATTTCTTCCTTAAATTCCTCTGAAAGTGGGTGTAAAGGTAATCTAAGATTATTCTCTAGTAACAACATTTTTTCAAGTAAGAATTTACAAGGGCTTGGACTTGCTTCAGTAAACAAAAGTTCATAAAGATTTAAATAATTTTTATTAATTTCTTCTGCTTCTTCAAATTCTTTAGAAAAACATAAATCGCTCAATTTCTTTATTTGCTTAGGCATTACGTTTGCTGCTACAGAGATAATGCCGTCTGCTCCTGATTTCATAAAGCTTACAAATGTTGGATCATCCCCTGATAGCAATGAGAAATCTGGTCTCATTGCTTTGACTGCTAATAAATCTTTAAACCTACTCTCAGTATTTACGGCTTCTTTTATGCCTTTAATATTTTTATTTTCTGTGAGTTTAAGAACAGTACTAGGTAAAAGATCAACCCCTGTTCTTCCAGGAACGTTATATAAGATTATGTTAGCTCCTGTTTTGCTTAACTCTTCATAGTGAAGGTATAATCCTTTTTGAGAAGGCTTATTGTAATAGGGTGTTACAGCTAAACACTCTTTAATGTTGTTTTTTAAGGCTATATCAGCAAGTTCACATGCTTCTGATGTTGATGAGCTTCCTATTCCTGCCATTAAGGGAATATTTGTAGCATTCTTCGCAAATTTAAATACTTCTTCTCGTTCTGTTTTGCTTAATGTAGCTGATTCACCTGTCGTACCAACAAGAACTATTCCATCAGTTCCAGAATCTTCATGAAATTTAATTAACTTAGTAAATGAATCAAAATCAATTGCTCCTTCTTGATTCATTGGGGTGACAATTGCTACTATGCTTCCTTTCAAAATAATTTTTCCTATAATCTACTCATGAATGATAAATCAAAAGCACCGAATTTTTTAGGCTTAATTGATGAAAATGAGCATTTAAGTCTTGATAATTTTAAAGGGAAATACCTTGTAATATACTTTTATCCAAAAGATAAAACTTCTGGCTGCACTATCGAAAGTCAAGATTTTAGAGATCATTATAAAAAATTTAAGGCCAAAAATTGTGCAATAGTTGGAGTTTCTAGAGATTCCATCAAATCGCATAAAAGTTTCCAAGAAAAGGAATCTTTAAATTTTCCATTAATATCAGATCCAGATGAAATGATGTGTAATGCCTATGGAGTAATGAAGGAGAAATCTATGTATGGGAGAAAGTACATGGGAATAGAAAGAAGCACTTTTCTAATTAGTCCAGATGGAAAAATAATAAAGGAATGGAGAGGAGTTAAAGTACCTGGGCATATAGAAGATGTGTACCAGATGCTCTGCTCTTTAGATTAAGAGTCAACAAACTTCCAGTTATCCATAATAGATTTTATAAAGCTAGATAATGGTACGGCAAAAAATATTCCCCAAATTCCAAAAATAGCGCCAAAAAAGAAAACTGAAAGCAGCACCACTACTGCTGGCAATTTAACGACCCCTGACATCAAAATTGGTAAAAATATATTGCCATCTATAAATTGCAAAACCACAAAAGCAAAGAAAATTACAAGTACATAAGGATCTAACCCAAATTGAGCTAGAGAAACTGCTAGTATAGGGAATGTCATGAATACTGGACCAAAGAAAGGTATAAATTGACTAAGACCTAAAGTTACCCCGACTAAAACTGGGCTATCTAAACCAAGAGCCCAGAACATTGAGCTTCCAACAACTCCTACTACAACCACTTCAATAAATTTTCCTTTGAAGTAATTCTGAACATTATCATTAGTTTCATTCCAAACTCTAACTAAAAATTTTCTTTTCTTAGGAACTAATGTTGAAAATCCTGAAGATAGTGTATCCGTATCCCAGAGCCAGAAAAAAAGAAAGATGGGAACAAGTGTAATGCCTAGAAAAAGGTTCCAAGTCTCTTGAATTCTCGATAACCCAAATGAAACAGCATCTGCAGCTAAACCAGTTATATCTGCAAATAGACTTTGGGCGCCATCAATTGATTCAATTGGAGCATTAATAGATGCTAAAAAACCTCTTAATGGCCCCTCCAAGAATGAGAAACTTGGCAATTCAGTGATATATCTTTGAGCTTCATTTATGAAAAGAGGAACAAATAATAATAAGAATAGAAATGCTATCAGAATTACAATTAAGAATGTAATAATCACACTTATTCCCTTTGGAACCCCTATTTTTGTGAAATAAACATGTACTGGCCTAAATAAAAAAGCTAAAACTATACTTGTTAATATGAATGAGGATAAGTCCCCAACCACCCATAAAGAGAAGGATCCAACAGCTAGTACTGCAAAAAGAAACATTAACTGCTGATTCTTTAATATATTATTTAATCTCATTTTACTGAATCTTCTTATAAAATAGTTATCAAATAATTATAGTTAACTTTATGATTAAAAAAACAATTCATTTTTTTATATTCTTGATATTTGCAAGTACTGTTTTTTCTCAAGATAAGACAATTGAGCTACCTCTAATAGGTGATAGGCTTAGTGGAGCTGTTTCTGAAACTGAAGAACAGGCACTTGGAAGACAGTTTTTAAGAGATCTAAAAAAAGATGCGCAAATCCTTTATGACCCAATTGTTCAAGAATGGACAGAGTTATTTGTATATAAAATTGGTGAAAATAGCAAAGTAAGTAAAAAAACATTTGAGGTATTATTAATAGAAGATAATAACTTGAATGCTTTTGCTGCGCCGGGAGGAATAATTGGAATTAATGCTGGGCTATTCAAATACTCTGATAATGAAGCTCAATTTGCTTCAGTGGTCTCTCATGAATTAGCTCATTTAAGTCAAAGGCACTTTGCTAGACAAATTCTAGAAAATAGTGATAGAAGTAATGCCAGTATGGCAGCGATATTAGCTTCGATTGTTGTTGCTGTCACAACAAGAAGTCCAGCAGCTATATTAGGAGGACAGGGACTGCTTGCCACTCAGCGCTTGAGGTTCTCAAGACTATATGAGACTGAAGCAGACAGAGAAGGTTTCGTAACTTTAGAAAATTCCGGCTATGACACAAGTGAAATGTCAGAAATGTTCAAGAATATGCAAGAACTTAGAAGGCTAAGTGGGGATAATGTTCCAGAATTTCTTTTAACTCACCCAATTACCACTAGAAGAATTACAGAATCTCGAGTAAGAGCGAGAGGATCTGAGGGTGGAACAATTGATAGCCTAAACTTTAAATTAATTAAACAGAGAGTTAAATTTTTAATGACTGATAATCTTTCAATAAAAGCCTTTGAAAAAGAAATTGGAGATACTGATGAAGATTTATATTTTAGTGCTCTTATAGAAAAGAAGAAGTTAAATTTTACGAAATCAATTGAAATTCTTGAATTGCTAGAGGCAAAATATCCAGATAACTTAATAATAAAAACTTCAAAAGCAGAAGTTTATACTGAATCAGGTAATGTCAAAAAAAGCAAAGATTACACAAAGAAGCTTCTTGAGGTATCACTTGGCAATTATCCTCTTAGCTATAATTTAGCAAATGCACACATTCTTGAAGAAAACTATCTAGCTGCCGAACAAATACTAGAAGATATAAAATTTTATCGTCCAGTAGATATAAATCTATTAAAAGACCTTAGTGCAGTGCAAAAAAGTAGTAACAATATGCTTGGATATCACCTTACAAACAGTGAGTTTCTGTTTTATTCAGGAAGATATGAAGAGGCCCTAAGAGACCTCCAAGAAGCTAGAAGAATTGCTAGAAATAATTTTAAGATTAGAGAGATAATTACTGAAAGAATTTTAATACTTCAGACTTATGTCAAATCCAGTAGAAGAAGCTAAGAATTAGAAGCGAAAAAACTACCAATTTTTTTCATCACCATATCTCTATTAATTTCCGTAAGAGGTTCATGCCTCATCCCCTTATATTGCATAAATTCTGATTTAAAACCACAATCAATTAATAAATTAGATATCTCTTCGGCTTGCTTTCCTTTTTCATTGATAGGATCTTGATCACCGGTCAAAACTAGAAAAGGAATTTTTGAATCTATATTAGAAAAACTTTTTTTGGTCCAAAGATTTTTAAAGCCATTTGCTAAATCTTTCCATAATTGAATTGTTTTAGGAAAGCCGCAGTATGGGTCAGCAATATATTCATCGACTTTCACTTCATCCCTTGAAAGATAATCATGCGTTGTCCTGTTAGGCTCAAAAAAAGAATTATGTTTTAAAGTCGTATGTTTTTCCATTTCTTTACTGACAGATTTTCTATCAGTGAATGTATATTCTGGCCAAAGTAGTAGATTGTTGAGGAAAAGCAAACCTGGACTTAAGCTGAATGGGGCGCTAAGAACTACACCATGAAAAGATAAATTTCTTTGCAATAAAGAAAGGGTTAGAGGAGTTCCAAGGCTATGACTTAAAATGTAATGGTTCATAGATGGATTTTCTTTACGAATATATAAGTTCATTTCGGCAAGCTGATCTACAACTGCATCATAACCTCCCTCTTCTTTAAAATAACCTTTAGGTTTGCCAGCTAAGATATTTAAGCCATGTCCCAAATGATCGTTACAATAAACTATGTAACCAAGATCATTCAAAAATTTTGCTGTCTCTATGTATCTGCCGTGATATTCTGCAAGACCATGAGCTATTTGAATAGTTCCAATTGCATTTTGTACATCATCCCAAACAACACCTCTAAGATTCCCGTGTTGGCTTGGGAGATTAAATTCTTTCATTTTAGTATTTTTGCGTAACTCTCTAATTCTTCTCTTTCGGTTGTAAAGTTATTTGCTGGATGTTCTTCGTCTTCATAACCTAAAGCAATTCCACACCAAAGTATTTCATCATCGCCATAACCAACATGTTCTTTTATTAGAGTTGGTAGTCCTGCCCATGCCTCTTGCAGACATGTTCCTAAACCTTCTCCCACTGCGGATAAACATACATTTTGAATAAAATGTCCAACATGACCCCACCCGTTTGGGCCAACAGCCTTGTTTACAGTTATGAATAGCCCAACTGGTGCACCAAAGAATTCATAATTCTTTTTTGCCTGAGCAATCCGCTTATCCATATCCTCTTTGCCAATACCAAGCGCTCCATACAATGCAAAACCTGTACTTCTCTGTCTGGTCTTATACCAATCTGGTCTTTCCTCTGGATAAACTTGATAAAGCTCTTTTTCCATTTCACCTTTATCAAATTTTTCACAAGCTTCTTTAACTAAATTATTTTTAGCCTCCCCCATCAAGACATAAACTTTCCAAGGTTGAGAATTTACACCTGATGGTGCTCTTT
>CAJWAI010000031.1 GCA_913020145.1 uncultured Gammaproteobacteria bacterium
ACATACCAGAAGGATTTTTATCTAAAGCTGCAAAATTGATTAGAGATGCTGGAGGAGTGATTATCCTTGATGAAGTTCAGGCAGGATTTTGTAGAACAGGCAGCTGGTGGGGTTACGAAGTTAATGAGTGTGTTCCCGATATAGTAGCGATGGGAAAGCCAATGGGGTCAGGTTATCCACTCAGCGGAGTAGGGACAAGTCCTGAAATAGCCAAGATTTTTCATGAAAAGAGTTATTACTTCAATACCACGGCGTCTACACCATTACAGGCAGCGGTGGGAAATGCTGTTCTTGATGTGATTGAGGGAGAAGATTTACTTGGAAACGTTCATTCCGTTGGCAATTATTTAAAAGATAAAGTACAAGGCTTTGCTGATAAATATCACATGGTCGGAGACGTCAGGGGACTGGGTCTGTTTATAGCTATTGAATGCATTCAAGGTGACGGGAGCAGTGAACCTAATAAAGAGTTAGCAATTAAATTTGTGGAAAAGATGAAACAGAAAGGGTTTTTGATTTCGAACGCAGGGCAATTTAGAAATGTTTTGAAAATTAGACCTCCTTTGGTGTTTCAAAAAGAACATGCCGACTCACTTTGTGAAATTCTCGAGGAAACTTTAGACGAATTTCATACCTAAAATTATGATCGATGAAAATGCTCTTACTGAACTAGCACAAAAGTCATTAAAAGAATGGGACTTAGACGTTCAAAGCATCAATCTTCATCTTCAAAGCGAAAACACAGTATTCAAAGTTGAGGATAAAGATGGGAATGAATACGCTTTAAGAGTTCATAGAAAGGGATATCACGATCTAGACGAATTAAATTCAGAGCATAACTGGACTTCGTGTTTATCAAAAGCAGGCTTATCTGTCCCAGAAGCAGTACCAACTGCTAATGGAGAAGCTTACGCAACCGTTTTCTTCAATGACTCAGATGAATTTAGGTACGTAGGATTAGTCAAGTGGATGGAAGGCGTAATATTAAATGACCTCATTGTAGAACTTAAAGAAAAGGAAGTTAGCGACTTGTATAACTCTTTAGGCAAGGTTATTGCAAAATTTCACCAAGCAACTATGAATTGGGAGGTACCCAAAGATTTTAAAAGACATTCTTTTGATGTCGATGGATTTGTAGGCAGTGAACCCTTTTGGGGACGGTTTTGGGAAGCAAAGAATGCCTCTGATGAAGAACGAGAAAAGTTATCTTTGATAAGAAAGAATATCGAAAAGAGCTTATCTAAACTTCCTAGGGATATAAGCTCTTTTGGCATGATTCATGCTGATATGCATTCGCAAAATGTATTGATTCAAGAAGATAAACTTTCAGTTATTGATTTTGATGATGCTGGCTTTGGTTGGTATGGGTTTGATTTAGCGGTTGCTGTTTGGGATAGACTGGATTTCACAGCTACGGGCTGCCATTTTGATATAGCTTACGAGGCGCTGATAACAGGATACTTGGAAGAGTGCCCAAACTCGCAAGATATAATTAACACCATTCCAATGTTTTTATTAATGCGCACCATGATGATTATTCGTTGGATTGAAGATAGACCGGAAGCCGGTTATGAAGCTTTCATTCCTATTTTAATTAAAGCTTCTATACATCAAGCCAAAGATTTAAAATTACTTAATTAATTATATGTATTCAGTTATCTTATATTCTCTATTTATTCTTTTTTGGATTGCCATTATTTATGATTTTTTCTCTAAACCAAAGAATGAAGATGATCAGCAATGGGAAGATTTTAGTTTTTTAAGAAAATTAGCTAGAGTTTTTTGGGTTGCCTGGATCATTTTAGTTTTGATATACACATTCATTGTTAGTTTTATATTGACCTAAGTCTTTAGTGGTTTTAAGGTTTCTATCCTAGAGAGATAGGAAAAGAAAATGAATCTTAAAACTGAAAAAAAAGAACAAGAAATAGGAAAAAAATCACAAGCTGTAAGAACCAAGCTGATTGAAAGAACTTCTCAATGTGAAGAAGTGTCTCTTCGTGGTCAGGCTGCATTAGCTCAGGAAGTAGTTCAAACTGTTGATCTTCCACATCCAATTTACATTGACTCAGCTGAAGGACCTTACCTGACAGACTTAGATGGAAATCGTTATATTGATCTTACAGGAGGCTTCGGTCCAAATGTATTGGGCAATAAACCTGAGCCTGTTGAAGCCATGATTGGCCCACAAATAGAAAAGGGCTGGCATTATGGTATTCCTAATGGTCATCAAGCACGACTTGCTGAGCTAATTAAAGAATCTTCAGTAGCTGTAGATGAGGTAATGTTTTGTAATTCAGGTAGTGAAGCTACTATGTTTGCATTTCGTGCAGCTCGAGCAGTAACAGGTAAAAGGAAGGTAGCAATGTTTGATGGTTGTTACCATGGTGTTCATGATTACGCTCTGATGAGGGCTGATTTAAAGAGTGACCGCTCAAACCCAATTAACGCAACACTTGGAGCGGGAATTCCTGAAGAGATTTCCAATGATCTAATGATGATGCTTCCTTATAGAGATACAAATGCTTATGAATTGATTCGTAAACATAAAGATGATCTGGCATTAATTGTTATAGAACCAGTACAAAGCTCAAATCCTCGACTTGATAATCAGGAGTTTTTACAGGGCCTAAGGGATGTTTGTACAGAATGCGAAGTACTTTTGATGTTTGACGAAGTTATTACTGGTTTTAGGATTGAGTATGGCGGTTGCCAACAATACTATGACATCAAACCAGACCTAATTACCTATGGAAAAGCTGCCGGTGGAGGACTTCCGATTGGAGTTGTTGCCGGATCTAAAAAGGTAATGAATTCCTTTTCTGGGGCTGACAAAACACCAGCTATTTTTGCTGGAGGAACATTTAGCGGCAATCCTTTAACTATGGCAGGAGGTATTGGCATGCTTGAGTATCTCAAGGAAAATAAAGAGACTATTTACCCTTATTTGCACGAGCAAGGGGATAGAATTGCCAATGAGATCAACGAATTTTGTCGATCTAATAATATTCCGGCTCAGATGATGAATGCAGGTTCAATGATGCATTTAATTTTTGGTAGTGAGACTATAGAGTCTTCTCGTGATATAGATCATAGCCACTATTCCTTAGAAAAAGAGTTTTATCTACATTTACTTGGTCATAATGTGATTGTGCCAGGTATCCACCTAGCCTTTATTTCATTTGCACACAAGCCTGAGATAATTGATCAAGTCATAGATGCTTTCAAGAAAACGTTTGAAGATCTTAGAGAGGACGGATATTTATAATTCAATTTAAGCAATTTCTGGAGATTACATGAAACACCCATTAGAGCTAATAAGTGCAGACGAAATAAATATCGCAGTTGACCTATGTCGATCATTCGATGGATTTGATGAGAATGCTTTGTTCATAAATATTAGTTTGGTTGAACCCGAGAAGGAATTTGTTAGGAACTATAAGCAAGGTGATGACTGCCCTAGGATGTTAAAAATTAGAGGAATTGACTCTAAAGAAGATGGTGGTTTTGTAGCTATTATCGATTTGAAATCTAATGAGGTTAATAGTCTTAATAGAGTTTCCGAGAAAGCTCAAGTTACTTACAGCTTGGCTGAAGTGTTTATGGCTACGGAGCTAACTAAGGCAGATGAGCGATATCAGGAAGCTCTAAAGAAAAGAGGCATAACTGATTTGGACATGGTTCAAATAGATCCTTGGCCAGCAGGTGGTGTTATTCATGAGAGTATTAAGCCAGGACACAGAGCACTTAAGACCATATCTTTTTTAAGAGAAAATCAGACAGATAATGCTTATGCCAAACCAATAACCGGAGTAATTTCCCATGTAGATTTGACCCTACAGCAAGTTACTCATATAGAAGATCATGGTGTGGTTGAAATGCCTAAAGCGCACGCTAGGTACGATGCAGACTCTCAACCAGAACTCAGAGAACAACCTAAGAAGATAGACATTACACAACCCGACGGACCAGGATTTGATATAGAAGGAAATCTTATTAGTTGGGAAGGGTGGCAGGTTAGAGTTTCAGTTAATCCTGATGAAGGCCCAGTACTTCATCAATTGTCTTTAGATGGCAGAGCAATTCTTCATAGAGTGGCCCTTTCAGATATGGTAGTTCCTTATGGAACTGCAGATCCAATGCATAGTTGGAAGGCTGTACATGATGGCACAGAATACGGTTTTGGAACTTTAGTTAATTCTTTGACTTTAGGATGCGATTGTTTAGGTGAGATCCATTACTTAGATGCAAATATGCTCATGTTTGATGGTTCTGTGAATACTATTGAAAGCGCTATATGTATTCATGAGGAAGATTATGGAATTCAATGGAAACATAATGATATGAATATGCTTGGAGCAAATGAAGTTAGGCGCTCAAGAAGGTTAGTTATCAGTTCGATAGCAACCATAGGTAATTATGATTATGGATTGTTTTGGTATCTGTATCTTGATGGAACTATCCAATGCGAAGTTAAATTAACCGGTATTGTTGGCATCAGTGCTTATGACGAAAAGACGCACAGAAGTGATCAAGATTTCCGTATTACAGATGAGCTAGTTTCACCTATTCACCAACATTTGTTTTGCGTAAGGCTAGATTGGGATTTGGAAGGCGGTAATAATCAATTATATGAGTCTAATGTTGAAGCTCTTCCAGTCAGCGATGAAAACCCTAATGGAATGCAATTCAGTGCCGTATCTAAACATTTGAAAACAGAAAGTGAAGCTAAAAGAGATGTCTCATCTTCTTCAAGTCGAGTTTGGAAAGTAATTAATGCTAATAAAACTAATTCTTTTGGTCTTCCGGTTGGTTATAAGCTGCTACCCGGAAATACGCCTGCTTTGATTGCTCATCCAGATTCTCCTCCGGGAAAGAGGGCTTCTTTTTCTAAACATAATCTATGGGCAACCCCATTTCATGAAGATGAACAGGCCGCAGGTGGAGAATTTTCTGTAATGCATTCTGGAGAAGGCGGGCTAGATGATATTACTTCTTCAGATAGAGACATAAGCGAGTGCGATTTAGTAACTTGGCACACTTTTGGACTGACTCATACACCGAGGCCTGAAGATTGGCCAGTAATGCCGGTTGAATATTGCGGGTTTCATTTAATACCGGTTGGTTTTTTCGATCAGAACCCAACAATCAACCTTCCCCCATCATGTAATTCAAAAAGCAAATCTAATAAGGAGTAATCTTGAAAAACTTAAAAAATAAAAAATGGCTTTTATCTGCTCGTCCTGTCGGAATGGTTGGAGAGCATAACTTTGAATTTTTAGAAGAAGAAGTCGAAGATATAAAGGAAGGTGAGTTTTTGATAAAGAATTTATATCTTAGTTTTGATCCTGCCCAAAGAGGGTGGATGGAAGATAGAAAGAGCTATGTCCCTCCAGTCGGGATCGGTGAAGTAATGAGAGCTGGTTCTGTAGGTCAAGTAATCGAATCAAATAACCCTGGCTACAAAGAAGGTGATTTTGTTCAGGGAACCTTTGGTTGGCAAGAGTATGCCATATCGAATGGAGAAGGAATTTTGAATGCTACCGTGCTTCCTGACGGAGCTTCTTTAACTGCTCCATTAAGTATTTTTGGCATAACTGGATTAACAGCTTATTTCGGACTACTTGACGTGGGAAAACCTAAAGAAGGAGAAACGGTTCTTGTATCTGGTGCAGCTGGGTCAACAGGCTCTATTGCAGCTCAGATAGCTAAAATAAAAGGGTGTCGAGTGATAGGAGTAGCTGGAGGAGCCGAGAAATGTAAATGGCTCACTGAAGAAGTAAAGATCGATGCTGCCATAGATTACAAAAAGGCTAACTTAAGCGAGGTTCTACCAGAGCTCTGTCCTGAAGGAGTAGATGTAGTATTCGATAACGTTGGGGGTGAATTTTTAAA
>CAJWAI010000032.1 GCA_913020145.1 uncultured Gammaproteobacteria bacterium
CCTGATAGTTTCTTTCAAGCAGAGGCGAAAAAAATAGGTCTACAACTGCCTAAAAAAGATCAATATGCAGTAGGTAATATATTCTTACCGACTTTAAAAAAAGAGAGAGATAAATGTATCAAGTTGATTGAAAAAATAACTCTAGAAGAAAAACAATCACCTTTGGGCTGGAGAGAGGTTCCAGTAGATCCTGCGGGTGCAAATGTTGGACCAGCTTCTAAAGATGCCCAACCATATATTGCACAATACTTTATAGGTTCTGAAAACAACATAGATCAGGAAGAGTTTGAAAGAAGACTTTATCTAATAAGAAAACAATTTACGCATATTTTAAGAGGTGATAAAAGCCTAAAACAATCAAAGCTTCTATATGCCTGTAGTCTGTCTTCTTCGATAATCGTGTACAAAGGCATGTTGACACCTTCTCAACTATTTCCTTTTTATCGGGATTTAGAGAAAAAAGATTTTAAAACACACCTTGCAATGGTTCATTCCAGATTTAGCACTAATACTTTCCCTTCTTGGGATAGAGCACAACCAAATAGATACATGTGCCACAACGGAGAGATTAACACTCTCAGAGGAAATATGAATGCAATGCAAGCTAGGCAAGGAACTGTTAAGAGTGACCTATTCGAAGATGAACTTAATAAACTATTTCCAATTACTGAGCTAGATTGTACTGACTCAGGAAGCTTTGATAACGTATTAGAGTTTCTAATATTAACAGGAAGAAGTTTGCAAGAATCTATCATGATGATGATTCCCGAAGCTTGGCAATCAGACAAGAACATGCCAAATGAGAAAAAAGAATTTTATGAATACTCATCTTCTATGATGGAGCCATGGGATGGACCTGCTTCCATTGTTTTCACAGATGGGAGAAAAGTAGGCGCAGTATTAGATAGAAACGGCCTTAGACCTAGTAGATTTTATTTAACTAACACAGACAAGGTCATAATGGCCTCAGAAGTTGGTGTATTGCCAGTGGATCCGGAGACTGTTGTGACCAAAGGTAGGCTGCAACCTGGAAAAATGTTTCTTATAGATTTTGAGAAAGGAAGAATGATTCCAGATGAAGAAATAAAAACAGATATATGTAATTCCAACCCATATAAAGATTGGAATAAAAATATAACAAATCTTCCTAAGATATATGATGAAGAACCTAAAGAAGAAGTCTCTGACGAAGATTTAATATCAAAATTGCAATCCTTTGGTTATACAACGGAAACTATGCAGTTCATGCTTTTGCCACTTGTTTCAGAGTTAAGAGATCCGCTGGGATCAATGGGAAATGATGCTGCTTTAGCTTGTCTCTCTGATAAACCAAGACTTTTATTTGATTATTTCAAACAGCTTTTTGCTCAAGTTACTAATCCACCCATAGACTCTATAAGAGAAGAAGTGATCATGTCACTCGAATGTTTAATTGGACCAGAAGGCAATCTAGTTGAGAACAGTCCTCTAAATGCAAAAAGATTGAGACTTAAAACTCCAATTATTTCAAATGCTGAACTAAATTCAATTAAAGAAATTGATGCTAATCAATGGAAAACGAAGGTAGTAGATCTTGTTTATAAAAAATCTACAGGAGTTGAAGGTATGCTTGAACGTCTGGATGAAGTTTGCAAGGAATCGGAACAAGCTATCGAAGATGGTTTCTCTTTCTTGGTTCTATCAGATAAAAATATTAACGATGAGAATATAGCATTAAGCTCCTTCTTGGCTTGCTCTACGGTTCATCATTATCTTGTTAAAGCTCAAAAGAGAACAAGAATAGGCATAATTATCGAATCTGGTGAATCTAGAGAGGTGCATCATCATTGTCTGCTCTTTGGTTATGGAGCTGATGCAGTAAATCCATATCTAGCATTTGAATCTATTTGGAAAGCAAAAAAAGATGGTCTTTTAGATGATGAAAAACTTATCAAATACAAAGATGTTATAGAAGCATACAAAAAGGGAACAAAGAAAGGTATCTTGAAAGTAATGGCTAAGATGGGAATTTCTACACTTCAGTCGTACAAAGGAGCACAAATTTTTGAAGCCGTAGGTTTATCTAACCAAATTATAGATAAAAGCTTTACAGGTACGTCTAGCAGAGTAGGCGGAATAGATTTTGAAGCACTTTTTAAAGAACAAAAGAGAAGACATGATTTGGCCTACCCTAAAGATAAATCAGGAAAAATCACTTCATTACCTAATCCAGGAGATTTTCACTGGAGAAATGGTGGAGACTCACACATGTGGGATCCAAAGACTATCTCTTCTTTGCAGTTGGCCTCAAGGACAAATAATGAAGATGCTTACTGGGACTTTGCTAAATATGCGAATGAGAATACAACCAAACAAAGTACTCTGAGAGGTCTTCTAAAAATAAAACACTCTAAGAATGCTATCGATTTAAGCGAAGTAGAGAGTGAAAAAGAAATTGTAAAGAGATTCGCAACTGGAGCTATGAGTTTAGGGTCAATCTCAACAGAATCTCATGAGTCTCTAGCCATAGCAATGAATGAATTAGGTGGTAAGTCTAATACTGGAGAAGGCGGTGAAGATCCAATTAGATTCAAGCCAAATTCTGAAGGTATATCTAAAAGATCGGCAATAAAACAAGTGGCATCTGGAAGATTTGGTGTAACTATGTGGTATTTAACAAATGCTGACGAATTGCAGATTAAAATTGCACAAGGTGCTAAGCCAGGAGAAGGTGGAGAACTTCCAGGAAAGAAAGTTGATGATTACATAGCTAAAATTAGACATTCTACCCCTGGAGTTGGCTTGATTAGCCCTCCTCCCCATCATGATATTTACTCAATTGAAGACATTGCTCAGCTGATTCATGATCTAAAAAATGCAAATAGGCAGTCAAGAATTAGTGTCAAACTTGTATCGGAAGTTGGAGTAGGAACCATTGCAGCGGGTGTTGTTAAAGCAAAAACAGATCATCTGGTAATAGCTGGACACGATGGAGGTACTGGTGCATCACCCTTAACATCAATAAAACATGCTGGGCTGCCATGGGAGCTAGGGGTGGCGGAAACTCATCAAACTTTAGTAATGAATAACCTCAGATCAAGAGTAGTTTTACAAACAGATGGGCAATTAAAAACTGGAAGAGATGTAGCAATAGCAGCACTTTTAGGTGCTGAAGAATTTGGGTTTGCTACAGCGCCGTTAATCACTTTAGGCTGCATAATGATGAGAAAGTGCCATCTAAATACCTGTCCAGTTGGAATAGCAACGCAAGACAAAGAATTAAGAAAGAAGTTTAAAGGAGAACCGGAACATGTCGTTAATTACCTATTCATGGTGGCAAAAGATTTGAGAATGATCATGGCTGACTTAGGATTTAAAACAGTTAATGAAATGATAGGAAGAGTAGATTGTCTTGAGACAGATATTGCAATTGATCATTGGAAAAGAAGTGGCTTAGACTTCTCAAATATCTTGAAACCTGCTGAAAAGATTTTTAAAAATACTGAAGTATTCCACTCTCAAAATCAAGATCATGGTCTAGATAAGGCGCTAGACAATAAACTTATTGAAAAAAGTAAGGATGCAATTCAAAAAGGACAAAAGGTTAGCTTCGAGTCACCTATCGTCAATACAAATAGAACCGTGGGTACAATGCTTTCAAATGAAGTAGCCAAGATATGGGAAGCCGAGGGATTGCCTGAAGACACTATTAATATAAAACTAAATGGGTCTGCGGGACAGAGTCTTGCTGCATGGTTGGTTAAGGGAATTACATTTACATTGGAAGGTGATGCAAATGATTATGTAGGTAAAGGTTTATCAGGTGGAAAATTAATCATATATCCGCCGAAATCTAGCAAATTTAAATCAGAAGAAAATATGTTGCTTGGTAACGTTGCTTTGTATGGAGCAACTGGAGGTGAGGCCTATTTTAGAGGTGTAGCAGCAGAGAGATTTTGTGTTAGGAATAGTGGTGCTTCAGTGGTTGTAGAAGGAATTGGAGATCATGGTTGTGAATATATGACGGGAGGGAAAGCAATTATTCTTGGAAAAACCGGAAGGAATTTTGGAGCAGGAATGAGTGGAGGAGTTGCTTATGTTTATGACTTCGATGGGGACTTTGAAAATAAATGTAATAAAGAGACTTTTGAACTAGAAAAGGTTTCCAAAGATGATTCCAAAGATCTTAAAGATTTTATTACAAGACATAGAAATCTGACTGGTTCAGAAGTGGCGAAATCTATCCTAAAAAATTGGGAAACTGAATTAATAAAATTTGTGAAGGTTATGCCTACTGACTACAAACGAGTTTTAAATGAGTTAAAAGACAAAAAGAGTGCTATAAATGGGTAAACCAACCGGATTTAAAGAATTCTCAAGAGCTGTTGAGCCTTATCGACCAGCCAAAGAAAGACTACTGGATTTTAAAGAAATTTACACTGATCATGATGATCAGAAATTAAGTACACAAGCTGCTAGATGCATGGATTGTGGTGTTCCATTCTGTCAGTCTGGAGAAGGCTGTCCAGTTTATAACCTCATACCAGAATGGAATGATCTTGTTTATCAGGATAGATGGGAAGAAGCATTTGATAGATTGATGGCAACAAATAACTTTCCTGAAGTTACGGGGAGAGTTTGTCCGGCTGTATGTGAAGGTGCTTGCGTGTTAGGAATTACTGAAAGTCCTGTAGCTATAAAAAATTTAGAATTCGCAATAGCAGATAAAGGTTTTCAAAACGGTTGGCTTAAACCTCAAATACCCCCTTCTAGAACTGGTAAAACTATTGCCATAGTTGGATCAGGTCCTGCAGGGCTTTCAGCTGCACAACAACTTAATAGTGTAGGTCACAGCGTAAAAGTATACGAAAGAGCTGATCGAATAGGCGGTTTAATGATGTACGGTATACCTAATATGAAACTAGAAAAATCACTACTTGATCAAAGAAAAGATCAAATGGAAACTGAAGGTATTGAATTTTTTACCAATGTAGACGTGGGCGGAAATCTAAAAAACTCAATTGCAGTTGAAGACTTAAACACAAATAATGATGTTGTCTTACTAACCACAGGAGCAACTAAACCTAGAGATCTTCCTATCCCCGGCAGAGAAGGTAATGGAGTGCACTTTGCTATGGATTTTCTTAAAGCTAACACCAAAAGTTTATTGGATTCAAAACATAAAGATGAGAATTTTATATCTGCTAAAGGCAAGAAAGTTATAGTAATTGGCGGTGGAGATACTGGGACTGATTGCATAGGCACCTCATTAAGGCATGGATGTAAATCATTAATTAATTTTGAGATTATGCCTAAACCTCCGGAAGAAAGGGCCTCCAATAATCCCTGGCCTTTGTTTCCTAGAACATTAAAAGTTGATTATGGTCATGAGGAATCTGCAGAGACTTTTGGTAACGATCCAAGAGTTTATTCAATTTCAGGAAAAGAATTTATTAGAGATGAACAAGGAAATTTGAAAGGAATAAGAACCATAGAAGTAGAAAACTTTGAAGAGATCGAAGGAACGGAAAAAGATTGGGAAGCAGATCTCATTTTGCTAGCTATGGGCTTTTTAGGTCCGGAGCACTATGTAAGTGAACCTTTGAATATAGATTTAGATGAAAGAAGTAATTACAAAGCAGAACATAACGTGCATCAAACCTCTAATCCAAATGTTTTTGCTGCAGGTGACTGCAGAAGAGGTCAGTCTCTTGTAGTCTGGGCTATAAATGAGGGTAGAGCTGCGGCGAGAGAAATAGACCGTTACTTAATG
>CAJWAI010000033.1 GCA_913020145.1 uncultured Gammaproteobacteria bacterium
CCCATCAAGACATAAACTTTCCAAGGTTGAGAATTTACACCTGATGGTGCTCTTTTAGAGGTTTCTAAAATTGTTTTAACGATTTCAATATCAACTTCTTTGTCCAAAAAAGCTCGCACTGAACGTCTTTTATTTATTGCATCTTTTACATCCATTTTCTACCCTTAATCAAATGAGTTTAAATTATAAACTCCAACTTAAGAATTCTCTAAACCTTCTTTGATCTCTCTATGTTGTTTTCTTGTTATTGGATAATAAGAAAATATAAAAATAGGGATTAGAAAAAGAATAAAAATCGTAGGGCCTTGAAAAAAGGCTAAAAATTCTTCTTGCATTAATGTTGGTTCATTGCCACCCCTAGGAAAAGCAATTAACCAAAGAATAAAACCAGAAAAGAATTGTCCAAAACCTGTCATACACTTAGCACAGAAAGATGTTAATGAACTTATAGTTGCATCTTGCCTTATGTTGGACTCCAGATGTATTGCATCAATAACATCAGGAACCATTGCTTCCCTCGTCATTAAACTTACTAGAGAGAAGGTTCCTGTTAAAAATAGCGGTATTGATAAAAATATTATTAATTCTTGGCTTCCTTGCGGGGGAGTCAGGCCAAATTTAAATAGTACAAATGGTAATGATTGAAATATACCAATAATAGCCAAACTAAAAATTACTATATTTTTTTTATCAAATATTTCTACAAGTTTTGGAGTTATTAGCCAACTAAAAATTGTTGAGCAAAAATATATTGTTATAAATTGTTGAAGTTGAATAGTTTCAAGACCCCAGAAATGAGTATTTGTTAATAGAGTCAAACTATTAGCAAGGCCCCAAGCAATTTGTATGAATACAGAACCTACCAGAAATATCAATAATGTTTTATTTTTGAAAACAAAACTTAATTCTATGCTTAATTTTTTCCACCTTGAATTAGATTTAGAGGCAGGATGTTCATTCCATGTTCTTAAACTAGGTATTAAATTTTTTGTTCCTATGACTGATATAATTCCAAAGAAAAACATCAAAAATGCACCTAAAAATCCAATATTTAACCAAGAGGATGAGTCAGGGTTAAAGTTTAATAAAGGCAAGATTATAAAAGAGTGAGAGAGAGCTATTAGAGACTGAAATCCTTCCCTTAATGACATAATTTTTGCTTTGTCTTCATATGTATCTGGTATTTCAGCAGCCAATGCTCTATGAGGTATGTCAAAAAGAGTCACAGAGAATCTAGTCAATATAGTGAAACAAAGTAACCAAAGAAAAAGTTTCAACTCATTTTGTGTCCATGATGAATCAGGTATAAAAAGTAAAATGTAACTCAATGATATTGGTATTAAAGATAGTGCCATTAGTAAATGCCGACGCCCATATTTAGTTTTAAGTCGATCTGAAAATGCACCTATAAGAGGATCTGTAACAGCATCAAAAATTAATGCTACAAATAAAGCAATGCCTGTAAGTAATGGGTTTAGACCAATAATTGTTAAATAGTAGACGCCTAAATAAAATACAAAAAAGTCTGTCTTTATCGCATTTACTCCACCACCAAGTCCAAATGAAATTTTTTCTAGATTATTAAGTTTCAATTATTTTCCTAAAAATGTATTTATTCTTTTTTTAACATTCTTTCTTATATGGTTCCAGAAAATTTGATAGTCCCATATATGTAAATCTTTATTCCAACCAATATCTTTGGCTAAGATTCTATCTATGGTTGGTCCTTTAGCTTCAAGGTGGCCATCAGAGCCTATTCTTGTTGAAAATTCTTGGTTTTTTGGCATCCATATTTCTTTTATTTGGCTTTTATTGCTCTCAACACGATGATAGTCAACCAAAACTGATGGTCCTGTAATTTTAGGCATCACTAAAGAATCAAATTTTGATTCATGCCAATCTGATGAGTTATTCCAAGAAATTGGATTTGTTGTTGCAAGTTTATTAATAGGTTGAAGTGAGTAGCCAGAGCCATCATACATCCAAAATTTTAGTCTTTGTCTTTTTCCACCCTCACCAATAGTTTGAAATTGAATAATTGGCTTAATTTGATCTTCAGAAGAGGATATTTTATAACCATGATAATTAAGATAGTCTTGCTCAAGAGGATAACCAATTAGATATGCAGCAATTAAATTATTTTTAAAATAAGTACTAAAACATTTTTCAGATAAAAGTCTTTGAGCATGTAATGAACCCTGACTATGTGAAGCTAAAATAAGTGGTTTATTTGTTGCCATGTTCTCTATGTAATACAACAACGACTTTTTTACATCCTGGTAGGCTAATTCTAAACAGAGAGCACTATTGTTTTTTTGATTAGTAGAAATAGCAGCAAATGTTGCTTGCCTATATTCAGGTGCATAAATGTTTGTGATCTTACTAAAAACAGAGGCTTGAGTTGCTAGCATTAGCTCAGTCCTTTGAAAAGTTGAGCTATCTTTTGACATATCAAAATTCCAATCTTTAAGAAAAAAACCAGTGGGATGAATAAAAAAACAGTCGACTTCATTATCATTATTCTGTCTATCAAATTCTTTAGGAAGTAATTCTGCTACAGAAGAGAAAGTGGGTAGTGTTGCCCAACAATCTTCATTTGAATAGTCTGGTTCTTTAGGTGTTCTTGTTAGATCAAAGTCATAATCTGGCGTAATTGAATTAAAAAATTCTTCCAGAATGGAATCATTTTCTTGTGACATCAGAATTAACTTTGTTTGACTTCTAGGCTGTATTCTTGAACAGCAGCATCTGTGCCATCAGTAACTACTATCCTTACCGTATATACACCTACGTCATCAGCTGTTGGTGTTCCTGATAGCGTTGTTGCCGGCCATGGAAATGCACCGAAGGATAAGAAAGAATCAACCTCATCTCCAGATGAATCATATACAGTTAATGTATATGTAAGATCGTCATCGTCAGCATCGGAAGCATCTACCCCATAAATATATGTTGATCCTACGAAAGCAACAGTTGTTGGACTAGATGTAATTACAGGTGCGCTATTAGCAACTCCTGTTTTCTCAGGAGCAAGATTTATATCAACAGTGACATTTGTATCTGTAATTTGAAATAAATCACTAGAACCAGACATTTCTCCAGGACCGCCCCATGAATTATCTCCATTTATATCTGAACCAATAGAAAGTCTATAAGTTCCTGCTGTTAATTCATCAAATACAAACGCTCCCGCTCCATCAGTAACTGAAGAAGTAGATTCAGCAACTAATACTCCAACATCATCAAGAAGTCGGGCTTTAAGAGTAGGGAAATTGACATCATATGCATCTCCTATTACATGAAATATCACATTAACTCCAACTGATAGCAATTCATAACCATCATATGGAACTCCTGCCCCTGCTTCCATAGGGAAGCTAAAAGTGATTGGTGTATTTACCCAGCCTGCCCATGCATAATCTGGATCTTTCTTAACTGTAAAGGTTGAGCCATTTTCAGTCACATCTAAAAATTCGTCTACATAAGTATATGTAACTGTATTGAATCCTGGGCCAGCTGCACCATTAGGAGTTATAGTAAATGTTCCTTCATAAGAACTAGCTGCATCTAAAGCTACTAATGATGGGCCTTCATAATAAGGAAGATTATCAAAACTTGTAAAATAACCACTATTAAAGGCATTAATAGATTTGAGACTTTTCTCTAAATCAATTATTCCGTAACCTAAATGTTCATCCCAGCCGGGTCTAGCAGTTGGATCATTATCTCTTGCCTCTTTATTTACATCATTAGTAAGTAAGTTAGCTCTTAACATTTTATCTACTTGGGTATATTTCAGTACTGCTGGTAACGAAGTGTTTGTTTGGAATGGTTTAGCTACTTCTTCATAATAGTATTTTATTAGCCCAAGTATTCCAGCAGCATGAGGTGAGGCCATTGATGTGCCTTGAGCGCCAATCATGTAATTACCATTATTGCTATTCATTACATAATTTTCCCAATAAGCATAGGCATAAACTAAATCATCAACACCATCAGCATTCCAATCTGAATATTCTCCACCTGGAGCAGCAAAATCTATATATTGATTTGTTGAAGAGTAACTTGATCTCCTATCTGTTCCATTAGTTGCACCAATTGAATATACAGTAGGACAAGATGAAGGATACCCAATAGAACCTATACCACTATTACCCGATGATGAGACAACTAATATGCCTGTTTCTGATAGTTCTGCTAATTTAACGCAAGCTTGCGATGTTTGACTACCACCACCACCATAACTCATATTTATAGAATGTAATTTTTCAGTTACTTGATTTACTGGTATGCCAAGATTATCTCCTACCCTTTCCTTGAAATAAGTATTAGATTGATTGGCATCACCATTAACAAATAAATAAGCATCATAAGTATTTCCACAGCCACCCTGATAACAAACTCTAATTGGAGTTATCCTTGCTCCCATTCCATTGCCATCTAGCCCGTCATTCAGCATTGCTATTGTGCTACCGACATGAATTCCGTGACTAAAGTCTGATAGTAAAAATTCTTCATCCATTGGATTAGTATCATTGTCTTCCATATCCCAACCCCAATCAGGAAGGAAAGTTGATCTCTCAAAACTTGGATCATCTAGGCTAGGGCTTCCTGAATCCAAAACACCAACATTTACTGGTTTAACTTCTTGACCAATAATATCTAAGCCTTCTGGAAGATTGGTTACGTCAAAATTCCACCATTGATAAGTGTTATAACTAGGGTCAGCTACAAATGGGTCTGCATGCGTATAAATTTTCCAATCTGGCTCAATAGCTAAACTTGGTGATCGGGACTGTAAAATAGATAAAGCTTTCTGCCATCTACCTTTTTTATAAGCATCAGGGAAGTCTTCTTTCAATCTTGAAGAATAACTTTCATCTGCTGGTAGCCCTGCCATATTGCTTAATTCTTCAGGGGTAATTTCGACTAATCCTCCTGATCTATTGCCCATTGACTCTAAGAGTTCATTTTCAGTTGCATTAAAATCGATAACCATTTCAGGTGGCATTGATTTTTTAACAACTAATATTTTATCTAAACTAAAATCGGCATTTGATCTATCAGTTGCTTCTTTTTGCTCAGCTGAAGTTGCAAAATTTGGTGTTTGAGTGATTACATAAGATGAAGGTACAGTGTTATAACCCCTCCAGTGATCTATAATCAAATAATAAATAGTCCCATTACCTGCAGGTATCTCTGCTATTTCAGTTTTTCCTAAACCTGCTCCAGAAGAAACAGTTACCTCTTCAGTATCAACTACATAAATATCTATATCAGTGTTATTTGTTGTATCACTACTATCGCCATCATGATTTATTATTTCTAGCTCTAAAGCTACTGAACCTCCACTTTGAGCTAAAACTTGGAATACTTCTAACTCATCACTATTTCCCATCCAACCAAGAATTGTTGCATTAGCCTCTACAAATTGAGCCCTATTAGTAAATCCATTTTCTACATTCGTAATATCTGGGCTATTAACATCTGAATCTAAAGCAAAAGGTCCAGTTACACCTATGTCACCACCCACAGCTAGGCCAGAAGGTGCTGGTGTTGGTGCTGGTGTTGGTGCTGGTGTTGGTGCCGGTGTTGGTGCTG
>CAJWAI010000034.1 GCA_913020145.1 uncultured Gammaproteobacteria bacterium
TTATTCATGCTTCCTTTATCTCTAGGTTTAGCTTCAGCAATAAGAGTAGGTAATTTAATCGGTGAGAAAAACTATAGCCAGGCAAACTATGCTTCTAACTTTTCTCTTAGATTCTCATTAATTGTAGCCATTACTAATTTTATTTTAATAATATCAATGGGAAATCTTCTTATTAGTATATATACAACCGATCCAAATGTTTCTGTTATAGCTTTAACCTTGCTTGCTTATGCTGCAATATTTCAAGTGCCTGATGCCATTGGTTATTCAGCTATTGGATCTTTGCGAGGGCATAAGGATACTTTTGGCCCAATGGTCAACTTCATCATCTCCTATTGGTTTATTGCAATACCTATAGGTATATATCTCGCTTTTAGTGATTTAATATTTTTGCCCACTGAAGCTGAAGGAATGTGGACAGGAATGATTATTGGTATTGTGGTAAGCGCAATACTAAATACTTTAAGATTAAAAAATAGAAAAAAGGATTTAAAGAGATTCTTTAAGCCTGGAACCAATCAGATTTAAATCAGTTACAACACCTACACCAGCAGATTCTAAAGCTTTAAATTTATCTTGAGCTGTTCCTTTACCTCCAGAAATTATTGCACCTGCATGTCCCATTCTCTTACCTTTTGGAGCAGTGACACCAGCTATGTATGAAACAACTGGTTTTTTAATATTATCTCTAATATATTCAGCTGCTTCTTCTTCTGCGCTTCCACCTATTTCACCAACCATGACTATTGATTCAGTTTGAGAATCGTTTTCAAACATTTCCAATGCATCTATAAAAGAAGTTCCATTAACAGGGTCTCCACCTATACCAATACATGTACTTTGACCTAGACCTGCATCTGTAGTTTGTTTCACAGCCTCATATGTGAGAGTTCCTGATCTAGAAACTATACCTACAGTCCCTTCTAAATGTATCGAAGCTGGCATTATCCCAAGTTTTGCCTTTCCAGGAGAAATTACCCCTGGGCAATTAGGTCCTATTAACCTCACTTCAGGATGAGACTTAAGAACATTAATAACATCCACCATATCAAGAACAGGAACGCCTTCTGTAATACAAATAATTAAATTAATACCTGCTTCAGCAGCTTCTATAATTGCTGATTTAGTAAATTTTGCTGGTACAAAGATTACTGAAGTATCAGCAGCTGTTTCTTTAATTGCTTCTTGTACAGAATTGAATACTGGCTTACCAAGATGTTCTTGGCCTCCTTTCTTTGGTGTAACTCCGCCAACAACATTTGTACCATAATCTATGCATTGTTCAGCATGCATAGTTGCTTGTGATCCTGTATAGCCTTGAAAAATTGCTTTGGTAGTATTGTCTATAAGTACACTCATTTAACTAACTCAACTATTTTTTTTGATGCCTCTTGAAGTGAATCTTCTCCTATAAGATTTAAACCTGAATCATTTAGAATTGATTTACCCTCTTCTGATTTGTTGCCTTGCAATCTAACAACTATCGGCACTGATACGCTTCTTTCTTTTATAGCATCTATAATTCCTTGTGCTATGAGATCACATCTCACTATCCCACCGAAAATGTTAATTAAAATGCCTTTAACATTCTGGTCAGAAAGTATCAATTTAAAGGCTTTAGATACTCGCTCTTTAGTTGCTGTACCGCCGACATCTAAAAAGTTTGCTGGCTCGCCATCATACAGTTTTATAGTGTCCATTGTTCCCATGGCTAAGCCTGCTCCATTAACCATGCAACCAATATTTCCATCTAGTGATACATAACTTAAATCATTCTCTTTAGCTTCATACTCTCTTTGATCTTCTTGTGTAGGATCACGTTTATCTAATAAATCTTCTTGTCTATAAAGAGCATTTTCATCGACATTTATTTTTGCATCTAAGCAATGTAGATTTCCATCGGTCTTTATAACCAATGGATTTATTTCTAAAAGGCTTAAATCTTTTTCCCTAAATAATTTTGCGCAACCTGAAACAATTTTACTGAATTGATCTGTTTGCTCAGAATTAAAATTTAAAGAATTAGCTAAAACCTTTATTTCTTTTTCTTCTATTAAGTAATCTGAATTAAGTTTTGCTTTGAGAATCTTTTCTGGAGTTTTTTCTGCTACTTCTTCAATATTCATTCCTCCAGCTTCAGAAACTATCATCGATACACACTTTTCTCCTCTATCTACAACAAAACTCATATAAAGTTCTTTATCTATATCCGTTAATTCTTCAAGAGAAATTATATTTACGGGCAATCCACCTGCATCAGTCTGTATTGTTACGATTTTTTTACCTAGCCATTGTTCGACAAATTCTTTAACCTCGACTTTTGATTTGCAAAGCTTAACACCACCAACCTTTCCTCTACCACCTGTGTGTGATTGAACTTTAGCTACACAGCCATTAGAGAAGTCTATAGATTCAACAGCTTCATCAATATCAGAATATTTCTTTATTATTGATCTCCTAGATACAGGCAAGTCGTATGTTTCGAAATATTCTTTCGCTTGATACTCGTGAAGATTCATCAGTTCCCTATATGAATTGCTTGTTTGTTAACAGCTAAGGCAGCTTCATGCAGAGCTTCGGAAACAGTAGGATGACTGAACATAGTAAGGCCAAAATCTTCTGAACTAGCAGAGAACTCCATGCCAATAAGACCTTGTTGCAGTATTTCTGATGCTGAGTTTCCAAATATTTGCACTCCCAGAACTTGATCTGTTTCTTTGTCTGCCAAAACTTTTACTGATCCAACCGCATCGCCAGAAGCTAAAGCTCTACCACTTGCTGCAAACGGAAAATTTCCTTTTTTAAAATCAATTCCCTCATCTTTTAATTGTTTCTCTGTTTTTCCAACCCATGCTATTTCTGGATGAGTGTATATCACACTTGGAACTAAATCGTAATTAACTTCCATTTTTTTACCAGCAATTCTCTCGGCAACCATTACTCCTTCTTCCATTGCTTTATGCGCAAGCATTGGACCTCTTACAAGATCTCCAACAGCATAAACATTATCAAGATCTGTTTGGCAGTATTCATCAACAGGAACGAAACCTTTTTCATCAAGAGTTAGCCCACAACCCTCATCTAAGAGATTATCTGTAAATGCTCTTCTTCCAACAGCGACTATTACTTTATCAAAGTATTTTTTCTCAATTTTGCCATCTATTTCTACTTCAAGATTTATGCCTTTTCTGTATTTTTTTGATTCTTTTACAAAACAACCTAAATGAATATTTAAATTTTGTTTTTTGAATTCCCTTTCGATAGTTCTAGTCATATCACTGTCCAACATTGGCAATAAATCTTTTTCAGCCTCAAAGATACTTACTTCAGAACCTAGACGGGACCAGACACTACCAAGCTCTAGACCTATAACACCCGCGCCTATTATTCCAAGCTTTTTTGGTGTCTCAGTAAATTCTAAAGCTCCAGCACTTCCAACTACTGTCGTACCATTCCATTGAACTGATGGTATATTAATTGGTCTTGAACCTGTCGCTAAAACAATATTTTTTCCTTTGTATTTCTTTTTCTTTCCCTTTGGATCTGTAACCTCAACTTCATTTTGATTTAGTAGTTTTCCTTTGCCATGAATTGCTTCTACTTTATTGTGTGAAAATAAATGGCTTACTCCGCTTGTAAGTTTTTTTACAATCTCATTCTTTCTTTCCATCATTTTTGCTAAATCATAATTGGGTTTCGATACTTTTATCCCATGCTCGTCAAAACTTTCTGATATTTGATGATATTTATAAGAAGAATCAAGTAGAGATTTTGAAGGTATGCAGCCAACATTTAAACAAGTGCCGCCCAATCTTTGTTTCCCTTGATTGTCCTCATCAAATTCTATGCAAGCAGTTTTTAGACCTAGCTGAGATGCTTTTATCGCTGCCACATAGCCGCCAGGACCTCCTCCAATAATAATTACATCATATTCCATTTAAACTCCTAAGATCATTGATTCTGGTGATTCGAGTGTCTCCTTTATTTTTACTAAGAAGGATACAGCGTCTTTGCCATCCAACAATCTATGGTCATAAGTTAATGCTAGATACATCATAGGTCTAACCTCTATATTTCCATTAACTACCATTGGTCTCTCTTGTATTTTATGCATACCGAGAATTGCAGATTGTGGAGGGTTCAGAATAGGAGTTGAAAGAAGAGAGCCAAAAACACCACCATTCGAAACAGTAAATGTTCCACCTGTTATATCAGACATTTCGATTTTTCCATCTCTAGCCTTAATAGAGTAATCTCTTATAGCAGTTTCTATTTCAGCCAAAGAGAGTGCTTGTACTTTTCTTATAACCGGGACAACAAGGCCTTTTTCAGTTGAAACTGCAACACCAATATCTTGAGATCCATGGTAAACAATATCATTACCATCTATTGATGCATTAACAATTGGCATATCTTGCAAGGCTAAACTTGAAGCCTTAAGGAACATACCCATAAAGCCAAGCTTTACTCCAAATTTTTCTTCAAAACTATCACGGTATTTTTCTCTAAGCTTTTTTACTTCATATAAATCAACTTCATTAAATGTAGTGAGAGAAGCCGTAGAAAATTGTGATTCTAAAAGCCTTTTTGCAACCACTGATCGCAATCTTGTCATTGGAACTCTTTTTGTATCGTTATCATCCACAATCGGATCTATATTTTCTTTTTGTTTGGTTTTCTTACTTGCTGCCTCGAGTAAGTCTTTTTTTGTTAATACATTTTTTTTAGAGCTTGTTTCTACGTCAGTTAGATCTATATCTTTTTCATTTAATAATTTCTTTGCT
Source organism: uncultured Gammaproteobacteria bacterium (assembly GCA_913020145.1). Taxonomy (GTDB): domain Bacteria; phylum Pseudomonadota; class Gammaproteobacteria; order Magnimaribacterales; family TMED112; genus TMED112. Next base: position 4,785 of record CAJWAI010000034.1, read on the forward strand.
GCTGGCCCCATCCTAAAGCCTTTCTCTTTTGCGCTTTTTTTAGTTTCAGGTTTTTCAGTTGTAGTTATTTCTTTTATAGGCTTTTTCTCTACTTTCTCTGCTATTTTTTCAGGTTCCTTTTTTGTACTTTCAGTTTTTGCTGGAGCAATAGGTGCACTTTCCCCTTTTTTGTATCTGCCTATTATGTCTGAACTCTTTATTGTGCTTCCTTCTTTTACCAATATTTTTTCCATCACACCATCAGATGGTGCTGTTACTTCTATAACAACTTTATCGGTTTCAATTTCTGCTAAAACTTCATCTTGTTTTATTTCATCGCCCTCTTTTTTGAGCCAGCTTGATAATGTGCCCTCAAAAATTGATTCAGGAAATTGGGGAGATTTTATATCTTCAGTCATTTTGAATATTTTATAACTCTAG
>CAJWAI010000035.1 GCA_913020145.1 uncultured Gammaproteobacteria bacterium
TAGTAATGAATCATGCAAAAATTGGAGAGAATTCAATTGTGGGAGCAAATTCACTCATAACTGAGAATAAAGAGTTTCCTCCAAATTCATTAATTATGGGCAGCCCAGCAAAGCTTATTAAGACTTTGTCAGATGATGAAATAAAAATATTAGAGTTTAGTGCAAATCATTACACAGAGAAGTCAAAAATTTACATGGAAAAACTAAAGAATGAAGCTAACTGAGATAAGGAAAAAGTTTCTAAAATATTTTGAATCAAAAAAACATAGAGTCATAGATTCAAGTGATCTTGTGCCTCATGGAGATGACAGTTTGCTGTTTACAAATGCTGGGATGGTTCAATTTAAAGACACATTCTTAGGTTTAGAAAAGAGAGAATACAGCGCTGTTTCATCCCAAAAATGCCTTAGAGTTGGAGGCAAGCATAATGATTTAGAAAATGTTGGTTTTACTACACGACATCAAACATTTTTTGAAATGCTTGGAAACTTTAGCTTCGGTGAATACTTTAAAGAAGAAGCAATAGTATTAGCGTGGGAATTTCTAACAGAAGAACTTAAATTACAGAAAGAAAAATTATGGGTGACTGTCCATCATACAGATAAAGACTCCGAAAAAATTTGGCTAGACAAGATAGGAATTGAAAAAAATAAATTATCAAAACTTGGTGATGAAGATAACTTTTGGTCTATGGGAGATACAGGTCCATGCGGTCCTTGTTCAGAAATTTTCTATGATTATGGTTCAGGTTATGAAGGATCTCCTCCAGGAGAAGGGGATACTGGAGACAGATTTGTTGAAATATGGAATTTAGTTTTCATGGAATTCAATAGAGATTCAGCTGGAGAATTAAGACCATTACCTAACAAATGTGTCGATACAGGAATGGGGCTAGAAAGACTTTGTTCGGTATTACAAAATGTAGGTTCTAATTTTGAGATAGATTTATTCAAATCTTTTAAAAATGACATTAGAAATTTATTTGATAACCCTAATGAACAATCACTTAATGTCATAGCAGATCATCTTCGAGCTTCATTCTTCTTAATTTCTGAACAAGTTAATCCATCAAACGAAGGGAGGGGTTATGTTCTAAGAAGACTAATAAGAAGAGCTATTAGGCATGGCTATAAAATGGGAAAGGAAGGACCATTTTTATATGCTCTGCTAGATAACCTCAAGACCTTATTAGATAAGGATTTCCCTAAAGAATTCACAAGTTTCAAATCAATAAAAGGAATATTAAAGGATGAAGAGGAATTATTTTTTAAGACATTATCCTCAGGAATTAAGATTTTTGAAGAAAATTTACCAAAGAAAAAATCAGAAATGATGAGCGGTGAAATTGCTTTTAAATTACATGATACATATGGATTTCCCATCGATCTGACAATTACTATGGCTTCTGAAAGAGGCATAGCAGTTGATGAACAAATTTTTGAAAATCTAATGAAAAAACAGAAAGAAGGATCTAAAAAAAGTTCTATGTTTAATGTTAAAGATATTGTTATAGAGCCAAGCATGAATTCTGAATTTGTTGGTTATGAAAAAAATAGAATTGATGGAGACTGTGTAGCTTTATTTGATGAAGAAGGTAATGAAGCAAAAACGCTTAATGATTCAGGATATGCCTTTTTCAGTAAAACTCCATTTTATGCAGAGTCAGGCGGACAAATTGGAGATCAGGGGTCAATTTCGAATGATGCTTTAGAAATTTTTGTATCAGATTGTAAAAAAGTTGGCGACTTCAATATGCATGAAATAAAAATTCAGAAAGGGGAGATAAAGTTAGGCGATAAGGTATCTCTTTCAATAAATGAAGAAAGAAGAAAAAAGATTGTAAGCAATCACTCGGCGACACATCTATTACATTCTGCACTAAGAGAGGTTCTTGGAGAGGGAGTGCAACAAAAAGGATCATTAGTTAATGATGAAAAACTAAGATTTGATTTTTCTCATGGCCAAAAGCTAACTCCTGAACAGATTGAACAAGTTGAAGATCTCGTGAACATGCGAATAGAAGATTCAATTGACACAAAAATAGAAGTGAAATCTTTTGATGATGCAATTAAGGATGGCGCACTAGCCTTTTTTGGAGATAAATATGGAGATAAAGTAAGAGTATTAACTATTGCCGGCGATTTTTCAGTAGAATTATGTGGAGGAACCCATGTAAATAACACATCTGAGATTGAAGGGTTTATCATATCTAATGAGACATCAGTGTCTGCAGGTGTAAGAAGGGTTGAAGCTATGACAGGTTCAAATTTAGTTAAAAAATCTAAAGAAGCAATTCAAACTTTAAAAGAATTGTCAGAAATTCTTAATGTCCCTTCTGATAGTCTTGTTGGAAGAGTATCAGAAGTAATAAAAGAAAATAAATCTTTAAAGTCAAAGAAGAAAACAGAGAAAAGTTTAAGCGCAGAGATAATCCATGAAGCCAAGCTAGACTCTAAGGCTGGAGAATGTATAGTCGTTTTTTATAAAAATGCTTCAATTGAAATGTTAAGAAGATTTTCAGACCAAGCTAAAGACCAAGTTAGAGCTTTTTCAATCTTTATGACTGATGATGGAGAGAAAGTCTCTTATATAGTTACATCAAAAGCAGATGATAATTTTAGCTCTAAAGACTTAATTGAATTAGTAAATTCTGCATTTGATGGTAGTGGTGGCGGTCGTAATGATTTTGCTCAAGGTGGAAGCCAAGATAATTCCAATATTTCAGACAAATTTGAAAATTTAAAATCAAAACTGGAAGATTTAATTTAATGAAAACTCTCATTCAGAATCTCTTCTTATTGCTATTCATTAGTTCTTGTTCTTTATTATTTGAACGTAATACAGATAGAGATTTTCAAGTTAAAGCGAATGCAGGGACAATAATTGGTATTGATGAAGGAGATCACTACTCTTTTAAAGGTATTCCTTATGCTCAACCTCCTGTTGGAGATTTAAGATGGAGAGCACCAAAAGATTTACCAAGAAGCAGTGAACCAATCTTAGCAGTAGATTATAAAAGTTCATGTGTGCAGCCCGGAGGTGGAGATTTTAATTTTAGCTTTACTAGAGAGGTATATAGCGGAGATGAAGATTGCCTTTACCTAAATATATTCGTTCCACAAAATCAGACAGTTTTTGAGAAGAATAATTTTCCTGTAATGTTCTGGATCCATGGTGGAGCTAACATTTATGGTGCTGGAAGTGATTATGATTTTTCTAAATTAGCAACTTCACAACAAGTCATTATAGTAACAATGAATTATCGATTAGGGCTCTTTGGTTGGTTTACTTCTGAACATTTAAAAGATACCTCAGAAGGATTAGATAAGTCATCTAATTTTGGCCAATTAGACATTATAAAAGCATTGGAGTGGGTGCAATCAAATATTGATTATTTCGGTGGTGATTCATCTAATGTGACAATTTTCGGTGAATCTGCTGGAGGCCATAATATTTTAACTCTATTAGCTTCGCCACTTGGAAAAGGTTTATTTCATAGAGCAATTTCTCAGTCTGGTTACATAGAATCTTACTCCTTAGAATTTGCTAAGAGAGGTTCACCATTATCATCTGAGAAATTATTTGAAGAAGATATTAAATCTTTAATTAATTCAGAAGATATAGCAGAGAAGTTAAGAGAGATTCCGGCAGGAGAAATTTATGAAAGAGTAATAAAGATTTCACAAGAATCTGATTGGGCTGAAATACCAAAAACAACTAGAGATGGCATAGTTGTACCTTTTAAAGGTCTTTATAGTGGTTTGAGAGATGTTGACCCTGATATAGTTATAGTCGCAGGTACAAATAGAGATGAGCTTAATTATTACTTTATACAATCTGAATATTTCTATGACACTACATTTGATTTAAAAAGATCTCTAAAAAGAAGTGAAGAAAATCTTAAAAGTTGGATCAAGTACAGAAGTGAAATATGGAGGTTCAGAGGTGCTGAAGAACCCTTAAGAGCAATGAGTAAAAATAATAATAATCTTTATTCATATCGTTTTGATTGGGATGAGGAGGCAAACAGTAATTTATTTGGAAATTATCAACTTTTCTTAGGAGCTCCACATGGTATGGACATACCTTTTGTAAGTGGAGAATTTGATCTTGGACCTATAAATTTTTATATCAAGCCTATTATTTTTCCTTCTGAATCGGAAGAGGGCAGATTAGCTTTAAATGAGCTTATGATGAAATATTGGGCAAATATTGCTAAATATGGCGACCCTAATGCTTTTCTAAATGGTCCTAAATGGGAAAAGTTCTCAAAAGATAAGCAGCAATTTTTAATTCTTGATAACCCAATCGATAATGAATTGAGCATGGTACAAGACCCTGTAGATATCGATGTTCTTCTTTCGGAAGTTGAATCCGACTCTTCACTAGAAATTGCAGAAAGATGCATAATAGGGTGGATAGCAGCTAATGAAAGAAATGAATTAAAACAAGCGAATAGCTTAGCTGATATATCAGATCCACCATACAGTTTTTGTTCAAATTTCGAAAAAGAATACCTTATTAGATTATTTAATAAGGTAGATGGACGAGACTAATTCTTAAATAATTTGTATTATTTACTGTCCGGAGAGGTGGCTGAGTGGTCGAAAGCGGCACCCTGCTAAGGTGTTATACGGGCAACTGTATCGAGGGTTCGAATCCCTCTCTCTCCGCCAATCTAAAATTATATCTATGCTAGTATAAATTTTATAAATTG
>CAJWAI010000036.1 GCA_913020145.1 uncultured Gammaproteobacteria bacterium
TCTACGATAGAAATGAGAAGTGATCATGTAGATTATGAGGCTGAATTAGTAGTAGTAATAGGTCATCCCGGTAAAGATATTCTAAAAGATAACGCTTGGAACCACGTAGCTGGATTATGTGTAGGGCAAGACATATCAGATAGAACAGTCCAATTTTCTTCTAAACCTCCGCAATTTAATCTCGGAAAATCATTTGATACTTTTGGTCCAATGGGTCCCTATTTAGTCTCGCCTGATAGTCTGCAAAATAAAGAAAGTTTGCAGATTGAATGTAAAGTAAACCAAGAAGTAAGGCAAAAGGATAATACAAATGATCTTATTTTTGATATACCTTCAATTATCTCTTATTTATCCGAAATTGTGACACTTAATACAGGAGATGTTATTTTTACTGGAACTCCAGGAGGGGTCGGAGTTATGGAAGGTAAATTCTTGAAAGATGGGGATGTTTTAAGAACTAGTATTGAAGGCTTAGGAACCTTAAAAAATGATTGTAAAAGAATATCGGATCATTCTGGTGTTAATAAGTCATAATGAAAATACTATAAACACTTAAAGTTATGAAATTAGATTGGTCGCATACAGTTTTAAATATTAAAGATAGAGAAAAAATATTAAATTTTTACACTAATACTTTGGGCTTTAAAATTACAGATAGAGGTCCTATAGTAGAAAATGGTCCTGAAATCATTTTTATTAGTCAGAATCCTGATGAACATCATCAACTTGCTTTTGTATTAGGAAGAGAAGATGTTGGAGCTCAAACATCTTTAAATCATCTTTCGTTTAGAGTTGAAACTTATAGTGAATTAAAAGAAGTGAAAGAAAAACTTGATTCAGTAAATCATGATTATTTGCCCCTCTGTCATGGTAATGCACTTTCTTTCTACTTTAGTGATCCCGAAATGAACGGTTTAGAGATTTTTATTGATACTCCTTGGGATGTAGAACAGCCGCAAGGTATACCTTGGGATCCTGAGTTGAATGAAAAAGAAGCTCTTGAATGGGTTGAAGAGACCTTTAAAGACGAGCCAAGTTTTATTAAAAGAGAAGAAAGTACTAAAGAGTTTGTTAATAGAAAATAAAGAAGGAATAAATATGAATGATAAATCATCAAACCCCGTAGCGATAATAACTGGTGGAAGTAGAGGTGTGGGTGCTGCAACCGCTAGATTGCTGGCTTCAAAAGGATGGAACATAACAATTACCTGCACTAGCTCAATGGAAGATGCGGAATCCGTAGTAAAAGAGTGTGAAGCTTTAGGTGTAGAAGCCCTCGCATTATCTGCTGATGTTTCAGATGATGCTGCATGTAAAAAAACTTCTGAAGATACAATTGAGAAGTGGGGTCGAATTGATGTACTAGTTAACAATGCCGGAACAACTAAGTTTGTATTTAATCATGGTGACTTGGAAGGATTAGATGCTGAAGATTTCTTACATATATATAAAGTTAATGTTGTTGGTCCTTTTCAAATGGTGAGAGCTTGTAAAGAGATGCTGTTAAAGAGTGATAATCCAAATGTAATTAATATATCTTCTATTGCAGGTATTAAAGGTATAGGCAGTTGCTTGGCTTATGCTTCTTCTAAGGGTGCATTAAATACAATGACTAAATCAATGGCCAGAAATCTTGGTCCAATTAGAGTTAATGCAATCTGTCCAGGCTTTATACAGGGAGAATGGTTAAGAAAAGGCATGGGAGATGAGATGTATAAAGCTGCTCATGAAAATCTCATTAAAAATACTCCTCTAGGATTAACTGTAACTCCAGAACAAGTAGCAGATGGCATCTATAATTTTATTGGAGTATCAAAGGTTGTGACTGGAGAGACTATGCTAATGGATGGTGGACACCATTTGATTATATAAGTTTCAATTCTTGAGTATTCAAGACGACTTCAGAATGTTCATAGATTTAGTACTGAAGGCATGAACCAGGACTTTGATGTTGCTGTCATTGGCCTTGGTCCCGCGGGAAGCTTAACAGCACTTCTACTAGAAAGTTATGGTTTGAAGGTTATAGCTATTGATAGAGATCAAGACATTTATTCTTTACCTAGAGCAGTAACGATTAGTGATCAAGGATTACGGATAGCTCAAACGGCTTCCATAGAAGACATATATCTAAGTAATAGTACTGAACTAGGAGGTGCTGGGTTTGTTGATAAAGACCTTGAAATAATTGGTGGAGCTCTAGATTTAAAAGGAGTAGTTACATCAAACGGATGGATGCCATCTAGAATGTTTCATCAACCACTAACAGACAAAGCAATAAGAGAAAAATTACAAAAAACAACAGCTACAATACTTCTGGAACATGAATTAATTGATATAGAAGATGAGACAACACATGTAAATTTCTCAATAAGAGATTTAAAGAACAAGTCAGATCTTCAATTCACATCTAGATATTTAATTGGATCTGATGGTGGTTCTAGTACAGTTAGAAAACTTCTTGAGATACCCCAAGAAGACCTTAATTACAATAGAGATTGGGTAGTAGTAGATATTGAACTAAAAGGCGAAAACCGATTAGATGATAAAGCCTTACAGATCTGTGACCCTAAAAGATTATGTACGTATATACCATCTCACCTTCCTTATAGAAGATGGGAATTTATTATCAATGAAGGTGAAGATAAGAAAGAATTTTTAAAGGATAAAAAAATAAAATTATTAATTAGTAGATGGCTAAATCCAGATGAATACAAAATAATTAGAAAAGCTGTTTACCAATTCCATTCTGTAATTGCAGAAAGATTTAGTAAAGGAAATTGTATTTTAATTGGAGATGCAGCTCATCAAAATCCGCCATTCATGGGAGAAGGAATGATGTCTGGGTATAGAGATTCAATGAACATATCATGGAAAATAGCTTTAATAATTAAAAATAATTTTAATAGTCAATTGCTAACTACGTATGAAAAAGAAAGAAAGCCGCATGCTCAATTTGTAGTTGAAAATTCTGCTGGCATTGGAGAGTTAATGGAAGCATATGCTGGGGCCGAAGATCCAAATCAGGTACCAGCAGATCTTGTGGCCAAAGGATATGGTTCTTTTGTTTTGCCAAATCTTGATAAAGGGCTTTTTTATGGAGGGAAAGCTAATGCATCTATGGGTGCTGGACAGCTCTTTCCTCAACCCGTTATCTATAAGAATGATGAGGTGATAATGAGAGAAGATAAGGTTTTAGGAAATGGATTTGCCTTAGTATCAAAAAGTGAAATTTCAATGAATAAGCAAGATAAAAAATTCTTAGAAGGTCTTGGCTGTAATTTTGTAGTCTTAGAAGATCGGTTTACAGAGAATAGTCATTGGCTTAAAAAAATTATGGAATTAGATAAAGTTTATTTAATCAGACCTGATAAATATATTTATGGATGTACTACAAATAAGGTATCGTTAGAGGAATTAATAGAAGATTTGAGATTAAGAATCTAGATATAGAACGGTTTATGGATTTAGGGGTAAACGGAAAAAAAGCCATTGTTTGTGCTTCATCGAAAGGACTGGGTAAGGCTTGTGCAAAAGCATTAATGGAAGAAGGAGTTTCTGTTGTTATAAATGCTAGAGGAGAAGAACAACTGTCAGAGACCTATAAAGAATTATCTAAAATAGATAAAGACAGAGTCTCAATGGTAGTTGCAGATCTAGATACAGAAGAGGGAAGAAATAAAATCATCAAAAGCTGTCCCGAAGCTGATATTCTAATAAACAATAATAGCGGCCCTCCTCCAGTCAACTTTCTGGAATCTGATAAAGATCTATGGTTAAAAGCCTTAGATTCAAATATGTTATCTGCCATATTCATGATTAAAGATCTTCTTCCGGGAATGATAGATAGAAAATTTGGAAGAATAGTCAACATTACTTCGGCAATGGTTAAATCCCCTCACCCATTAATGTCTCTTTCTACTTCAGCCAGAACAGGTTTAACAGCCTTTTCTAAAGGCGTCTCTAAAGATGTGGCTAAGTATAATGTAACAATTAATAATCTTTTACCAGAGAGGTTTGACACAGACAGACAGGTCTTTATGACTGAGATGCTTATGGAAGATCAAAATATCTCTAGAGAAGAAGCAAGGTCTCAAATTACCAACTCTATTGCTGCCAATAGATTTGGCAAACCTGAGGAATTTGGAGCTACCTGTGCTTTCTTGTGCAGTGAACAAGCCAGTTTTATTTCAGGGCAAAATATTCAACTTGATGGTGGATCTTATCCAGGTTTAATTTAATTAGTTCTTTGAGCTGGTATGCACTCTTGAGCTAATAAATAACTTTCTATAGCTGAATCATCAACAAATCCCCAAACTCTACAAAAGGAAACTCCATCTTCTCGGTCACTGAACTCTAGGTCTGTCACTTTGATTCTAAATATCACTTTTTCTGTTCCTTTCTTAAGAACTTCATAAAACCCGCCCAGGAACATCTTTTGACCAACAACATCTACCGAATAGATCATTTCCATCTTTTCCTTTGTTACATGCATAAAGTCTGAAGGTCCCGACCACACAGCACCTTGGTCATCTATAGATGTAGAACAGGAAATAAAAAAAACTAGAGGAAAAAATTTTAAATATTTAATCCTTCTTTTTAGTTCGGTAATCACCAAATTCTTTATCTCTCTTAGTTAAAGCCTCTTTAAGA
>CAJWAI010000037.1 GCA_913020145.1 uncultured Gammaproteobacteria bacterium
AATTACATACAGAAAGGAAAGATGTGGGAGGCATTTGCTTCCGAAAAGAGAGTTGTCCTTCTTGTAGATGAAATTGATAAAGCTGATATTGAATTTCCAAATGATCTTTTACAAGAGATTGATCGCATGGAGTTTTATGTTTATGAAACGAAAGAAACAATTAAAGCCAAGGAAAGACCTGTTGTTATTATCACTAGTAATAATGAAAAAGAATTGCCTGATGCATTTTTAAGAAGGTGTTTCTTTCACTACATAAATTTTCCGGACAGAGCGACAATGGAAGAGATCATTAAGGTACATCATCCAAAAGTTAAAAAGAAACTAGTTAAAGAGGCGTTGGAAATCTTTTTTGATATAAGAAAAGTACCAGGAATGAAAAAGAAGCCTTCAACTTCTGAATTGATTGATTGGTTAAAACTGCTAATGGCTGATGATATTCCTGATGAAATATTTAAAAATAGAGATCCATCAAAAGCTATCCCGCCGCTATACGGAGCATTAATAAAAAATGAACAGGATGTACAGCTCTTAGAACGATTAGCTTTTATGGCAAGAAGAGAAGGTAACACTAATCAATAATAAAAATGTTTATATCTCTTTTTAATACTCTTAGAGCTACTGGCATACCATGCACATTAAGAGAATTGCTCGATTTAATTGCAGCTGTTGATAAAAATCTTGGTTTTGCAGATATGGAAAAGTTTTACTTTTTAAGTAGAGCTATTCTTGTAAAGGATGAAAAACATTACGATAAATTCGATAGAGCTTTTGATATTTATTTTAAAGGCATTGAAAGTCTAGATGACATACTGGAAATGCTCATTCCTGAAGAATGGCTTAAGGCAGAGTTCGAAAAGCATTTAACTGAGGAAGAATTAAAGAAAATTGATTCGTTAGGTGGCTTAGAAAAACTGCTAGAAGAATTCAAAAAAAGAATGGAAGAGCAAGAAGAAAGACATGAAGGTGGTAGTAAATATATAGGAACAGGTGGCACGTCTCCTTTTGGCAATGCAGGTGAAAACCCGGAAGGCATAAGGGTAGGTGGAGAAGGCGGTAAAGGAAAGGCAGCTAAAGTTTGGGAAGCGAGAGACTTTAAAAATCTTGATGATGATGTCGAATTAGGCACGCGAAACATGAAAGTTGCTTTAAGAAGATTAAGAAAATTAATTAGAGACAGTGCTGACGAAGAGTTTGATCTTGATGGAACTATAAGCTCAACAGCAAAAAAAGCAGGTATGTTAGATGTTAAATTTAGACCTGAAAAAAGAAACGCAGTTAAGGTTCTGGTTCTATTTGATGTAGGAGGTTCCATGGATCCTCACATCAAGGTTTGTGAGGAATTATTTTCTGCTTGTAAAACGGAATTTAAAAATCTTGAATATTTCTATTTTCATAATTTTATTTATGAGACTGTCTGGAAGGATAATAGAAGAAGACAAAATGAAAGAATTTATACCGAAGATATCATTCATAAGTATTCAGCAGATTATAAAATACTATTTGTTGGAGACGCGACTATGGCTCCATATGAAATAACAAATCCAGGCGGAAGCATTGAACATTGGAATGAAGAAGCAGGCGCACTTTGGATGAAAAGACTCGTAAGTGTTTATGATAAATTAGCGTGGCTAAATCCCGTTCCTAAAGAGCACTGGGAATATAGTTCATCTGTTGAATTAACTAGGAGCCTAGTAGAAGACAACATGTTTCCTTTAACTATTAGAGGGTTGGAAGAAAGCATGTCATATCTTAGTAAATAAAGTCTAATGAAGGCTTTATCTATTTCTAATCTAAAAAAAGAGTATCAAGGCGGTATACAGGCTTTAAAGGGTATTGATCTTCAAGTTGATGAAGGTGATTTTTTTGCATTACTTGGTCCTAACGGTGCCGGTAAGTCTACAACTATTGGCATCATAAGCTCTCTTGTAACAAAAACCTCAGGTCAGGTAAAAATACTAGATATAGATATTGATGAGAATCATTCACTTGCAAAAAAGAAACTAGGAGTAGTTGGCCAAGAGGTTAACTTTAATCAATTTGAAAAGGTAGAAGACATCATTAAAAATCAAGCTGGTTATTATGGATTAGGTTTTCGAAAATCAAAGGAGAATGCTAAATATTACATGAAGAAGCTCGATATTTGGGATAAAAGAAATGAGCAAGCTAGAAAATTATCTGGCGGTATGAAAAGAAGAGTGATGGTCGCTAAGGCTTTAGTTAATAACCCCGAACTACTAATTCTCGATGAGCCTACGGCAGGTGTGGATATAGAACTTAGAAGATCATTATGGGATTTTCTTACTGAAATTAATGATAATGGAACTAGTATTATTTTAACTACTCATTATTTAGAAGAAGCCGAGAGATTGTGCAGGAACATAGCCATAATCGATTCTGGCGAGATTGTTGAAAATACCAGTATGCAGGAACTGTTAACAAGATTAGAAGAGGAAACTTTTATCTTTGATTTAGTACAACCGATAAGTAACCTACCAGAAATAAAAGAATTCGAAGTTATTTTAGAAAATCCTCGAAGAATAAAAGTAACTCTTGGGAAAGGTCAGGGTCTAAATACAGTTTTTAGTACTTTATCTGGTATTGGAATAGAAATCTCAAGTATGCGTAATGAGACTGGCAGACTTGAAGAACTTTTTTTAGAGCTAGTTGAACCAACCTTAAAAGAGAAAGAGTAATGAATACAACTGAACAATTTAGAGCTCTAGCCACTATCCTTTATAAAGAAATACATAGATTCATGAGAATTTGGATGCAAACTCTTATTCCGCCAGCTATCATGATTATGCTCTATTTCGTGATATTTGGAACTCTTATTGGAAAGAGAATAGGTCAAATGGGTGGATTTGACTATGTGCAGTTCATGATTCCAGGGTTAATCATGATGTCAGTTATTAGTAATTCTTATTCAAATGTTGTTTCATCGTTTTTTGGTCAAAAATTTTCAAGAAGTATAGAAGAACTTTTAATTACACCGCTACCGCATTACTTAATACTGCTAGGTTGGGTCTTGGGCGGTGTAGCAAGAGGTCTCGTAGTAGGCGCCATAGTAACTTGTGTTTCTTTATGGTTTTACGATTTAACTGTTGATAATTGGCCTTTATGTATATTTGTTGTAATTTCTACTTCTGTTTTGTTTTCATTAGGTGGTTTTTTAAATGCATTGTTTGCTGAGTCGTTTGATGATATTTCTATTATTCCGACTTTTATCATGCAACCTTTGATTTATTTAGGTGGAGTTTTTTATTCTATTCAACTGCTTCCACAGTTTTGGCAGACTATTTCTTTAGCTAATCCAATTTTATACATGATTAATGCTTTTAGGTTCTCCATATTAGGTTCTTCTGATCTAGAAGCACTTGGATTCTCTATATATTCGGCTTTAGGAATGATAGTTTTCTTTATAGTTTTATTTTCAACAATTTGTCTCTGGTTGCTAAATAAAGGTAGAGGGATAAGAACTTAGATAAATGTCTGATTTACCTCTAGGAAAAAATATTAATTATCCTCTTAGTTATGACCCTTCACTTCTAGTTGGTTTAAATAGGTCTGAATCTAGAAAAAGACTACGTCAGGATAATTTTCAATCTGAAATATTTGGATTAGATTCATGGACTTGCTATGAATTATCTTGGTTAAATCAGAAAGGCTTACCTAGAAACAATATCCTCTACTTCTCTTACAGCTCTAACTCAAAATTCTTTATTGAATCTAAATCTTTAAAACTTTATTTATTTTCATTAAATAATAAGAAATTCTCATCAACTGAAGATCTCGTTAAAACCATAAAAAATGATTTGGAGACTACTTTGAAAACCGATGTTTCAATAGAGGCAACTGAAGATCCTAGAGAAATAATATCAAATTTAAATTCCATTGATTCATTGGAGATAGAAGAACCAAGCCCTCATCCTAATTCATTGGTGCTTTTATCAAATGACCAAGATGCAGATGAAGACCTTAGTTGTAGTTTATTTAGGAGTCTCTGTCCTGTTACAGCCCAACCTGATTGGGCTACTATTCATATTACTTACAAAGGAAAGCAAATCATTCATGAAAGCCTGCTAGCTTACTTGCTGTCTTATAGAAACCATCAGGGATTTCATGAAGAATGTGTTGAAAAGATATTCCAAGATTTAATTGAAAGGTGCCAGATAGATAGTTTATTAGTAAGAGCAAATTATTTAAGACGTGGAGGTATTGAGATAAATCCCGTGAGAAGCACTCATAAAAATTATGAACTTATTTTAAGGGAGCAAAGACAATAAGATATGAAAGACTCAGAAGAAAGATTGAATAAGATTGAATCAAAATATCTTTACCAAGAAGATTCGTTAGAAAAATTAAGCAAAGAGCTAAGAACTCAACAAATAGAAATACAAAAACTTAACGAAGAGATAGCTTCCTTAAAAGAATCCTTCAAAGAAATTTCCTCAAGTGAAAATACGAAAGAAGAGAAACCACCTCACTATTGATAGATTTAGTTAAGTTTTAGTTATCCTTTATAATGCAGATTCCAGAAATGGAGAGATGGCAGAGTGGTCGAATGCGCACGCTTGGAAAGCGTGTAAGGTGTTAAAGCCTTCGAGGGTTCGAATCCCTCTCTCTCCGCCA
>CAJWAI010000038.1 GCA_913020145.1 uncultured Gammaproteobacteria bacterium
ACCCTTTTTTTGGACCACCCAGGTGAATAACTTCCACCTTGCCAGTCAGATAAAAAATCTGCATCTATAGAAACTATTGTTTCTGCTTTTGAAAAATCATAGTCTGCTAAAGCTCTTAATCCATAAATGTTTTCAAAAGCATCCAATGCTGAAGAGCTTGAAATAGCATCGTACTGAATATGCTGAATATTTCTATACTTTTCTAAGAATCTTTCTAAGATTAATTTAGTCGTTGGGCTAGATTGAGATTCAGTAAGCAAAATAATCTTTTTATTACTGTTACTTAAATTTTCAAGCTTTGTTATTACTTGATTATTAAAGTCATCCCATGAAACATAATTTCCCTCAATTTTGGGGCCTTGAACTCTATATGTATCGTATAAATCAAGTACAGATGCATTGACTCTAGCATTAGAACAGTTAAAAGATTTTGCTTGCTTATTATTTTGAATTTTTATAGGTCTACCTTCTCTAGTCTTGACAATTATACTTCTAAAATCATTTCCATCAGCAATAGATGTGGCATAATAGTTTGCAACTCCTGGGATAATTTGTTCTGGCTTAACTACATAAGGAACTGATTTAATTACCGGTCCTTCACATCCAGCAATTGCTGCTGCTGCTGTACTAAACCCTAGATATTTTAAAAAATCTCTTCTTGAAGAATTTTGATCTTCATTTTGTTCAACGGGGATTTTCTCAACAAATTCATTTTGTTCAAGCTTATCCATTATGTCACTTTGAACTTTTAGTTGTTCTAATCCTTTCCAATATTTTTTCACCTTCTGCATACTATATTTCTAATAATGACATTTTGCACATTCAATTCCACCAAGCTGAGCAACAGTTAATTTCTCAACACCATATTTTTTTGAAAGCTGCTCATGTATTTTTTCATAATACTCATTTGATCTATCAACATTACTTTCTCTGTGACAATCAATACACCAACCCATTGTTAATGGAGAGTATTGATACATAATCTCCATTTCTTCAACTGGTCCATGACAAGTTTGACATTCAATCTTGGCAACCTCTGCATGTTGAGAGTGATTAAAATAAACAAAGTCAGGTAGATTATGAATTCTTACCCATTTAACTGGTTTTGTATTCCCTGTATAGATCTGATTTTCTTCATCCCATCCAACAGCATTATATAATTTTTTAATCTCGTTTGTATAAAAATCCTTAGTGTATCCATTCTCTAGATCTTCTTCTCCATTATATTCTGCAATATATTCATGACAATTCATACATACATTCAATGAAGGTATTCCCGAGTGTTTAGATACTCTAGCAGATGAATGACAATATTTACATTCAATTTGATTTGCCCCTGCATGAATCTTATGAGAATAATGAATAGGTTGAATAGGTTCATAGCCTTGGTCTATTCCAATCTGCATTAGATAGCCATAGACTCCGTATGCACTGGATAATAAGAAAACAATCACTAGAACAAACATTAGGAATTGATTATTTAATATAGCTTTCCATAGTGGAGGTAATGTTTTTTTTGTTTTTGGTTCTATCTCAACTCCGCTAGCTTTAGCAATTTTTAATAATGTTCTTTGAACTAGGAAAAGCATTGTAACCAAAATCAGAAAAACAATGGTTGTGACAACTAGAATTAGATCAGTTGAAATGCTTGAGGAATTTTGCTGAAAACTTTCATCTGTATTTGAAGTCAATACAGGAGGAGGAGGAGTATAATTTGTATATGCAAGAATATTATCAATATCTTCATTAGAGAATTGAGGATAATTTGTCATTACACTTCTATTATATTCTTCCCAAATTGCAATTGCTTGAGGATCACCATCCTTAATCATCTGGTTTCCATTTTTGATCCAATTATAAAGCCACTCCTTATCATATTTTTCCGTAACACCTGAAAGGGCTGGACCAACAGCTTTCTTATCTAACTTATGACATGCAGCACAATTGGTATTAAAAAGTTTCTTACCTAAATCAATATCAGCATCTTGAGCCAGACCAATAAAAGGGATAAATAAAATCAGAAAATAAAACTCTTTAGTCTTAAGCATTATTTGAAGTAATTTGAATTTTGAGGCATGTTTGTTTAATTCCCTGAAATTGTTATGTAAATCACGCACAAATTTAAAGTATAAACCCCACTTTACAAACTCAAAATTAAACAATTGATCACTTTAGAATCATTCTAAATAATAAATTATGACATTTTGTTAACTTTGGAATTAGATGATGTTTAAAAGAGGTAAAATTGTCGTGTTATTTTATTTGTTTTTGTTGATTACGACTCCTTTAATTGGTCAAGAAAATAATCAATCAATCAATCAAGATTCTTCTATTACCAAATTATTAAAATTAAGAACAGAATATAATAAGAAAGTTTTTGAGTCAAGTTTCTATACTATACAAATCTATTATGGAGATTTAAAAGAAGCAGATTCTATCTTAAAAGTTTTTTCTGAAGAATTTGAAGAAATAGAAACTAGTTTAATATTTGAAACACCAAATTATAAGGTTAGAGTTGGAAATTTTAAAAATATAATTGATGCTTCAAAAAACCTGGAAAGTATAAAAAGAAAATTTCGTAGTGCGTTTATATTAAAAAATGACGAATTATAGCTTTTTTCTAACTGCAATTTCTTCATAGCTTTCAATTAAGTCTCCAACCTGAACATCATTAAAATCTATGATTTGAATCCCACAATCATAACCTTTTGCTACTTCTTTTGCATCATCTTTAAATCTTTTAAGAGAAGATAACTTTCCATCAAAAATAACATTTTCTTCCCTAATAACTCTTACACCAGAATTTCTTGTAATTTTTCCAGAAGTAACCATACAGCCAGCTATAGTTCCTAATTTAGATATCTTAAAAGTGTCTCGCACTTCTGCTGAGCCAATAATTTCCTCCTGCATATCAGGCGATAATAATCCTTCCATTGCATCTTTCAAATCATTTATTGCATCATAAATTATTGAATATGATCTTATATCAACTTGCTCCTTTTCAGAAATTTTTCTTGCACTATCAGTTGGACGAACATTAAAACCAATAATAATTGCTTCTGAGGCTGAGGCTAGCAATACATCAGAATCAGTAATTGCACCAACACCTTTAAAGATAATATTAACTTGAATCTCTTCTGTCGAAAGGTTTTGAAAAGAATCTGTTAAAGCTTCTACAGAACCATCTACATCACCTTTAATGATTACATTCATTTCTTTAAAATCTCCAATCGCAATTCTCCTTCCAATTTCATCTAAAGTAATATGTTTTTGAGTTCTTACAGTTTGCTCTCTTACAAGTTGTGTTCTTTTTGCAGCAATTTGTTTAGCTTCTTTTTCATCCTCTATTACTTTAAAAGGATCTCCAGCTTGCGGTGCACCATCTAATCCAAGAACAGATACTGGAGTGGAAGGTAAAGCTACTTGCAGTGTTTTCCCAGATTCATCAAACATAGCTTTAACTTTTCCACTATTTTTTCCTGCCAAAACATAATCCCCAATGGATAAACTGCCATTTTGTACTAAAATAGTTGACACGTAACCTCTACCTTTATCAAGGTAAGCCTCAAGAACTGAACCTGTTGCTCTTTTTTTAGGATTAGCTTTTAAATCCATTACATCAGATTCTAGAAGGATCTTCTCTAAAAGCAGATCAACACCTTTTCCAGATGTTGCCGAAATATCTTGAGATTGAATTTTACCTCCCCAATCCTCAACAAGAAGATTCATCGAAGCTAGTGATTCTTTAACTTTATCTGGGTTTGCATTCTCCTTATCAATCTTATTAATTGCAAATATCATTGGGACACTTGCAGCTTGAGCATGACTAATAGCTTCCTTTGTTTGAGGCATAATATCATCATCTGCAGCAATAATAATGATAACAATATCAGTTATTTGAGCTCCTCTTGCTCGCATTGCTGTAAAAGCTTCGTGACCTGGTGTATCTAAAAATGTTATCTTTTTAGAGCCTTCTAACTCAACTGAGTAAGCTCCAATATGTTGAGTTATTCCTCCAGATTCATCCTTTGCAATATCTGATTTTCTTATAAAATCTAATAAAGAAGTTTTTCCATGATCAACATGACCCATTACAGTAATTATTGGAGGTCTTTTTTCTAATGAACCTGTGTCTTCTTTTTCTTCTTCTTCAATTTTTTCTTCTAGATCTGATTTAACAAATTCCAGTTCATATCCAAACTCATCAGCGACAATAGTTAAAGTTTCAGCATCAAGCCTTTGGTTCATTGTAACCATAACACCAAGACTCATACAAGCTGAAATAATATCAGTAGAAGTTATATCCATTAAGGATGCTATCTCTCCAACAGTGATAAACTCTGTAATTTGTATTTTCTTACTTTCTTTTTCTTGTTTTTCAATCTCCTCTTCTGTCTTTTGCTTCCTCTGATCTCTCTTATCTTTTCTGTGTTTAGCACCTTTTGACTTAGTACTTCCCTGAAGTTTCTCAAGAGTCTCTCTGACTTGCTTCTGTATTTCCTCATCA
>CAJWAI010000039.1 GCA_913020145.1 uncultured Gammaproteobacteria bacterium
TTGAGCATCTTTTGTTGCTGCCACTTCAATATCTGAAAAACCATATGGTCCACCATATGGCATAGCATCATGACCGGCAATTTCTACAGCTAGACTTGTAAGTCTCTGTTGTAGATCTGTACCTTTAATTTTCAATAATGATGATTCTGCACCTGGACTTCTTCCTTCTCTTTGTGCTGCTAAACCTCTTAGTTCTGTCATTTCTAGTGCATCTAGGTCTAAGTGGAATTGTGCAACTTTAGACTTAAAAATAGAGTCTTCAGATAAAGGCTTATCTCCATGAAACGTAGTTTCCGCCTTTTTGGCTAATCTATTAATAGCTCTTCTCATTTGAGGTGCTCCGGCAATTGAACTCCTTTCATGTGTCAGTAAAAATTTTGCATAAGTCCAACCTTGATTGACTTCACCTACGACATTTTCTTTCGGCACACGAACATTATCAAACCAAATTTCATTTACTTCATGATCGCCATCTAAAGTAATTATAGGCTTCACCTCTATTCCTGGAGTCTTCATATCAACGAGAATGAAAGTTATTCCTGTCTGCTTTATACCTGAATCATCGGTTCTCACTAAAACAAAAATCCAATCTGCAAATTGACCAAGTGTTGTCCAAGTCTTTTGTCCGTTAATAACATACTCATCACCATCAAGCTCAGCCTTACATTTAAGTGAAGCTAAATCTGATCCAGATCCTGGCTCTGAATAGCCTTGGCACCACCAATCATCAAAATTTAAAATTCTTGGCAGAAATTTTTTCTTTTGTTCTTCGCTTCCAAAAGTCCAGATTACTGGCGCTACCATTTGCAGACCAAAAGGTACAAATGTAGGACAACCTTCTAAGGCTAACTCTCTCAAATAGAGATAAATCTTAGTGGCATCCCATCCTGTTCCTCCATGTTCAACTGGCCATGAATGGCCCATCCAGCCCTTTTTAGCAACACATTTATGCCACTCAACCACTTCATCTCTGGTGAGTTCTTCACCATTGTGCATTTTCTCTCTGATATGGTTTGGGTATTCATTATCCAAGAACGCCCTAACTTCATCGCGAAATTCTAAATCTTCTTTAGAAAAATTAAGATCCATAATTTAACCCTTTTTCGTTCCTCAAAACCAATTTACTAGATATCATTTATGTAGTGTATTTTGAAATAAAAATTCAATTGGTATTAAAAACTTTATGCGCCATTTTTTCAAGTTTATAGCAGTATTTCTGCCCTTGTCTTTGCCCCTTCTTTCTGAAGAGGAAATTCTGGTAGTTAAAGTTGAAGTTGCAACTGTGATCTGGAAAGATCAAAACACTTCTGAAAAGTTTAAAATTGTTGATGAAAATATATTGATTAGTGAGGCACTTTTACTTGAAGAAATAGAAACGCCAGAAATAAATTTAGACATCATTACTCCTCAAGATGAAGAGATAGTTTTTGACTTCGAATATTTTGAGGAAATTCCTGAGTTCAAAGATAGCGAGGATACGCTTGAGGAAGAAGAAGCTATCGAGATTCCAAGTTTTTTTAGAGTAATAGACAAGACAGAACATGAACTTAATGGATCTATGAGAAGAATCTCAGCAGTTTCTGATCTAGAGTTAGACAATCACAAGTCTTGGTATCAACCTCTAAAAGACGAATTATCGACGCCTTATATATTAGTTTCAGACCAAGGCAATCAATGTGTCGTTAAAGTTTTTCAAGCAAGGTTTCCTAGAATACATGCCAAATGCGCTATGGGTCCTGATTCTTTGTCTAAGACTTATATCATGTCTAAATCAGAATTTAATGTGAAACCTTTAATAGGTGAATTTACATTAGATAATGAGGAATCTGAAACTCCTAAAAATCAGAGAGAGCTCTACGTTATCGATGAGCAAAGAAGAATCTCATTAAACGAATTTCATTACTTTGATCATCCTAAGATAGGGATTTTGGTTGGAGTTTATAGCTACCCCAAAGAAGAAGATTAGTTTATTTGTAGTAGGCGTTTTCTGTATTTGTATGATCTGTCACATCTCTTATTCCTTTGATCTCAGGAATCTTCTCTAATAAAGTTTTTTCTATCCCTTCTTTTAAAGTTACGTCAACCATACCGCACCCCTGGCAGCCGCCTCCAAACTGTAGAATAACCATCTTATCTTTCGTTATTTCCTCAAGGTGAACATTGCCGCCATGAGAGGCAAGCTGAGGGTTAATTTCATCATAAAGGACGTAATTAACTCTATCTTCTAATGTGGCATCATCTCCAATTTTTGGCACTCTTGCGCTTGGGGCCTTAATTGTTAATTGGCCACCAAAATTATCTTTGTCGTAATTAACTTCAGCGTCATCAAGAAAAGAAACACTTCGTTCTTCAATATAAAGATCAAATTTACTAAATTTTATTTTAAGATCAGATTCTTGATGCTCTTCTGCTTTACAAAAAGCAA
The DNA here is from genome assembly GCA_913020145.1 of uncultured Gammaproteobacteria bacterium. Taxonomy (GTDB): domain Bacteria; phylum Pseudomonadota; class Gammaproteobacteria; order Magnimaribacterales; family TMED112; genus TMED112. Next base: position 2,426 of record CAJWAI010000039.1, read on the forward strand.
GACATGTTTCTGCTTTAGGTGTTCCAGGATCAGAAACAAAGATTCTGATATCACAAGGAAAATCTTTTTTTCCAATTAATTTAGACAGATATTCTTCAGCTGTAGCAGTTACATTAATCATAATGTCTATTATATGTGAGCTTAAAGCTTTGATTCAAGGTCAGGAAGAGCTTCAAATAGGTCTGCTACTAGACCGTAATCAGCAACTTTAAAGATAGGAGCTTCCTCATCCTTATTAATGGCAACGATAGTTTTAGAGTCTTTCATGCCTGCTAGATGCTGAATAGCACCAGATATGCCAACAGCAATATAGAGGTTAGGTGCAACAGATTTACCTGTTTGACCTACTTGATAGTCATTAGGAGCAAAACCAGAGTCTACGGCAGCTCTAGAAGCTCCTACAGCTGCATTAAGCTTTGTTGCTATACCTTCTAATAAAGCAAAGTTTTCTGCATTTTGCATTCCTCTACCACCGGAAATAACAATATCCGCAGAAGTTAATTCCGGCCTATCAGAAACTGTTAATTCGTTTTTAACAAATTGTGCTTTTCTTGAAGCAGTATCTGGCACCGATTTTTCTACCACTTCTGCAGAGCCTGCCCCAAGAGCAGATTTATCAAAGGCAGTAGTTCTGATTGTTAGAACATTCTTTTCTTGATCTGATTTAACTGTAGCAATACATGAGCCTGCATAAATAGGTTTTTTGAATGTTTTATCATCTATTATCTCGATTACTTCTGATACTTGTTGAAGATCCATGAGTGCTGCAGCTCTTGGAAGGTTGTTCTTACCAGTAGTGCTAGAGCTTGCTAAGAAATAGCAATAATCATCAGCCACAGAAACAATACATTCAGCTAGATCTTCAGCTATCTCATTTGCGAACCTTGTATCGTTGAAACTAAGAACCTGTGAAACACCTTCAACACTTTTAGCTTGATCTACAACTGTGCTTGCTGAATTCCCAGCAACCAATATATCAATGTCTTTGCCAAGCTTTTTAGCTGCTTCAACTACACTTAAAGTTGCTGCCGATAACTCACTATTATTATGCTCTGCTACAACTAAAGTTTTCATATTACTTTTGCCTCATTTCTAAGCTTATCTATTAATGCATCAACTGTTTCAACCTTAACGCCTTCTTGTCTCTCTGGAGGAGACTCAACTTTCAAGGTGCTGATTTTGCTAGTAGTGTCTATTCCCAAGTCACCAATGTTTATTTCTTCTAAAGGCTTTCTTTTAGCTTTCATAATGTTAGGCAATGATGCATATCTAGGCTCATTTAATCTTAGATCTGTGGTTACTACTGCAGGTAATTCTGTAGACAATGTCTCTAAGCCTCCATCGATCTCTCTAGTCACTTCTATGGCATTACCATTTACCTCAAGCTCAGAGGCGAAAGTAGCTTGTGGTAGACCTGTTAAAGCTCCAAACATTTGACCAGTTTGATTATGATCTCCATCAATTCCAACCTTACCCATAATGACTAAATTAGGATTTTCTTTCTGGTAAACTTTAACCAAAACTTTAGCTACTGTAAGAGGTTCAAGCGATTCATCTGTTTTAACTAAAATAGCTCTGTCTGCTCCAAGAGCAAGAGCTGTTCTAAGTTGTTCTTGATGTTTGTCATCTCCAATTGTGACGACTACAACTTCATCTGCCTTCCCTGCTTCTTTAAGTTTTATGGCCTCTTCTACTGCAATTTCACAAAATGGATTAATGGCCATTTTCACATTATTTAGATCAACGTCTGTGTTGGCTTGGTTAGGCCTAACCTTGACGTTATAATCATTTACTCTTTTAATGGGAATCAGAATTTTCATGTATTTAAATTTGATCAATTAGTAATATATATGAAAAAGATAAAAATAAAATAGTTTGGTGGAATATATGGAAAGAGAATCAATGGATTACGATGTGGTAATTATTGGTGGTGG
>CAJWAI010000040.1 GCA_913020145.1 uncultured Gammaproteobacteria bacterium
GTCAAAGGTCCACTGTTCATCCAACGAAGATCATTACAAATTTTCATAAGAACTAAAGCAAGATTCTTTAATGCACTTGATAGCTCTGCTGAACTGTCTTGAGAACTAAGGCCTTGAAAAAAGTTTGTAGCAGGTTTTACTTTAAATCCTGAAGTTTTTTCTAGAGCATGGCAAAAAGCTTTAGGGAAATTCCTATGTGAATTTACTCCAGTACCAATTGCAGTTCCGCCTTGAGGTAATTGCAACATTCTTTGATTAGCATTTAATAATGATGTCTTGCAACTTTTAAGTTGAGCTGACCAACCTGAAAGTTCCTGTGAAAAATCTATAGGCATAGCATCCATTAGATGTGTTCTGCCTGTTTTAATTGTTCCCTGCAAGCTTTTTGCTTTTTTATCTATCTCGGAGATAAGTAAATCAAGTCCTGGAAGAAGGTATTCATCCATATCATAAAGAGTGCTTAAACATATTGCTGTTGGTATTGTGTCATTGCTGCTTTGACTCATATTCACATCGTCATTTGGATGTACATCTGCACCAAGCTTTTTAGTCGCAATATTTGCTATTACCTCATTAGCATTCATATTAGTGCTTGTGCCTGATCCTGTTTGAAATACATCTAATGGAAAATGATCATCAACTTCCCCGACCATGACCATTTTGGCTGCAGACTTAATAGCATTAGATTTTTTTATTGTTAAGATGCCTAGATCTTGATTTGCTACTGCTGCTGAATGTTTAATTGCTCCTAGAGCTTTAATAAACGACCTGCCAAATGGAAACCTAAACTTTATTCCACTAATAGGAAAATTTTCAATGGCTCTTTGAGTTTGAGCTCCCCATAGAGCTTTTTTGGGTACTTTTACTTCGCCTAAACTATCGTGCTCAATCCTGAAGGCTTTATTTTTTTTCATTTAAAAAATTGCTACTTAGTTATATTATCTTATATATGGCCATTAAAGATAAAATAAATATCAATAAGGGTAAACTTCCCTACCGTGGAAGAGGTCTAGAAAACTCTATTGATATAAATTCATGTTCAATGGAAGAGCAAAGAAGATTTGGGTTAGAAAGATTAGCTGCAGCCTTTAGAATTTTTTCACGAAGAGGCTTTGATCTTGGAGTTGCTGGCCATATTTCATTTAGAGATCCAGAGTTCAAAGATCATTTTTGGATAAATCCACTTGGATATCATTTTGCTCAAATGAAAGTTAGTGATCTTGTATTAATGAGTCAAAGTGGTGAGTTAGCGTATGGAAATGTTAGAGCTGGTGATGCTGCCTTCTGCATTCATTCTGAAATTTACAAAGCTAGAGAAAATATTAATTCTATTGCTCATGCTCATCCTATGTATGGAAAAACATTTTCTACTCTAGGAAAAACGCTTGATCCTATTTCACAAGATTCATGTGCTTTCTATGAGAGAACTGCTATGTTTGCAGATTATGATGGCGTAGCCAACGGTCCAGATGAGGGTATAAATATTGCTAAAGCATTAGCTGATAAAGACTTTGTTATCCTTCAGAATCATGGAATTCTTACCACTGGCACTATGATAGATACAACTGTTTGGTATTTTTTAAATATGGAAGATGCATGTAAATCACAGTTACTAGCTGAAGCCGTAGGAAAGCCAATAGTAATACCTCATGATACCGCATGTGCTACTAGAGATTATGTAGCAAATGATCTATCTGCTTATGTAAGTTTTCAGCCAACCGTGGATGTTTTATGGGCAGAAGAACCAGACCTTCTTGATTAAGTTATAACAGCTTGAACTTCTAAGTATTCATCAATACCAAAAAGACCATGCTCTCGTCCATTACCTGACATTTTGAAACCACCAAATGGAGCAGGATAATCGCCTCGAGAGATTCTATTTAAAATTACTTGTCCTGTTCTTATTTTTTTAGCTATTTCTTGTCCTTTTACTTCATCAGAGCATGAAATCATACTTGAGAGACCATAAGCTGAGTCATTTGCAATTTTGATTGCTTGATCAATATTTGAATAAGGTATTAAACAGATAACAGGTCCAAATATTTCTTCTCGTGCAATGGTCATTTTATTATCAACATTAGTAAATACTGTTGGCTTAACAAAAAAACCTTTCTCTAAGCCATCAGGTCTACCCGTACCTCCGCATGCTAAAGTAGCTCCCTCATCTATACCTTTTTGAATTAGATCTTGCACTTTCTCATACTGAGTTCTATTAGATATTGGTCCTAAATAAATATCTTCATCTAAGGGATTTCCCATAGACATATCACTTGCTGCTGCTACTGCATATTTGCTTGCTTCATCAAGCATATGTTCAGGCAACAACATTCTAGTTGGAGATGAACATGATTGACCTGTATTGAGAAAACATTGCTTCATACCCATAGTTACAGCATTTTCTAAATCTACATCTTCAAGAAGGATATTTGGAGATTTACCTCCTAATTCTAAAGAAACCCTTTTTATATTATCTGCCGCATTTTTTTGGATATCTATTCCAGCTCTAGTAGAACCAGTGAAAGAAATCATTTCTAAATCTGGATGACTGCTCATAGCTTTACCTACAGTTATGCCATGACCATGGACCAAATTAAACATACCCTTAGGCATGCTTGTTTTATCGATAACTTCGGCAAGAATATGTGCAGCTCCTGGAGTAATTTCACTAGGTTTTATAACAAATGTAGTCCCTGCAGCTATCGCTGAAGCAACTTTGGTACACATTTGATTTAGAGGCCAATTCCAAGGAGTTATCATTCCTACTGGACCTATTGGTAATTTATTTATTGTGATGTTGCCATGAACTTCTTGAAAATCGAATCTATCAATGATACTAAGTGTATTTTTAAAATGTATTGTGCCGCTGCCATATTGAGCTCGACGTGCCATCGTAATTGGCGAACCCATCTCCTCAGAAATAATTTGCGCAAAATCTTCACGTCTTTCTTCCATGCCCTCAAGTATTTCTTCAAGAATTTTTTTCCTTTGATCAAGTGTTAATGCCATAACTTCAGGAAAGGCTTTATTAGCTGCCTCTACTGCAAAATCAACATCTTTATTTGAGCCAGAAATTACATATCCCACTACTTCTTCAGTTGCGGGATTTACTATATCAATCTTCTCTGAGCCATCTGGATCAACAAACTTTCCATCGATATAAAATTTATTTATTTCCATAAGGATATTTTACCTTCATAAGGCACAAATGCACTCTATATTAACTCTAATATTCGCGCTTTAAGGCTCTCTCTTTCTTTGACAACAAAACTTCTAACTTCATCTTGATACTTATGATCTGATAGCTGTAATTGGTTTAGTTTTAAGATTCTTAATAATCCTCTCTTTTTGAAACTTTCTAAAACTTCATGGTGATGTTCTCTTTTAATTGGTCCTCTTAACTCCACCACATTTACAAAGTAGCCTCTTGTTAATATTTCGACAATCATGCTAGTACTATCAGCAGTTACAAATATATGACTATGGCTATCTATAGCTTCTTGTAGGCGTTCAAAGGGAGTATCTTCTAGATCTAAAAACTTATGATTTGGTCCAGAATTCTCTTTTAGATTCTTCCAAGCAAATTTTGGTGTTCTTCTAGAGTTTACAAAAGTTGTATTTATATTCTTAAATTCAAACGCCAATCTATACCAATCTTTTTCACCATAATCATAGCCGCTACCATCGCCACCAATTAATACTAGACTTCTATTGTCTAGTTCTCTTTTTTCAACATATGGATCAAATTTAGTTGGCGGTAAATGAGTTGAAATAACTTTATAGACCTTGCTAATATCCTGTTTAGTGGAAACAATCCCATCAAATTTTTTCATCAATCTAAATTTTGGTGTTCCAATATAAATAATTTTGGCATTTGATGCCTTCGCTAATAAATAAGCTGGAACAGCAGTCCTAGAGCCAGAACAAATAACAAAATCAAATTTGTGATCTACAACACTTGGATTTAATAATCTAAGAACGAATAAATATAAATTTTCTCTTAACAAAGTTAAGGTTCGCTCTAAAAATCCTGGAAGAGAAATTAAATCTTTTCCTAAAATAAAAATATCTTTGTCATTGGAGTATTTTTTTATGATATTTCGTAATCCTAGGCATTGACTTAAATGCCCAGCTTTTTTATCTGCGACTATCGCTATTTTCATAATTTGCCATTAGAAAATCTAACAGAATATCTTTCGTCATCGATTAAAGTGAACTCCGC
>CAJWAI010000041.1 GCA_913020145.1 uncultured Gammaproteobacteria bacterium
GCTGGTATCAGTCATTGGTGGGATCTTCAAAACCCTTAATAGAAACTTCTTCATTGGCCCAACGTAAGAAATCTACACTCTTACATCCTTTTGAGCAAAAAGGTTTATATTTTGAATTAATTTCAATAATCTTTTTGCAATTAGGACAAATAAGATTAATTTTTTTCTTCATTTGCTAGCTTTTCGTAAATTTGAAAATAAAACTCTAATTTTTTCTCAAAATTTTCTAAAGAATCATCATTTATCAATAAATCATTACTATATGAGATTCTCTCATTTCTATTCATTTGATTTTTAATAATACTTTCGGCTATTTTCTTAGTGCTTTTATCTCTGTTAGCAATTCGTTCAATTTGTAAATTCTCTGGTGCATCTATAACTAGAACTCGATTAAATTTATTTCTTGGCCCCCAAAGAGGTGCACTATAAATAGCCCACTTAGAATTAATATTGCCAAATGCTTCTAGTATCTTTTCACGTATGAGTGGATGCATCAATTCTTCTAGCAACTTCTTATCTGCTTGCTTTTTAAAAGCTATTTCTCTAAGTTTTGTTCTATCTAGACTTTCATCAGCCATTAAAACTTTAGAACCATATTTTTCTACTATTGCTTCATAGCCAGCTTGGCCCTTTTTTTGTAGATTTCTAGAAATTTCATCGGCATCAATAATATCAATACCTTTTTTAGCAAAAAAATCTGTTGCTGTACTTTTTCCAGTAGCTATGCCTCCAGTTATTCCAACAGTGAACATAGTTATATATTACTGGATTATTGCTTGGTTTATCTGGTATAGGAAAGTATTTCTATCAAAATATATCCCGATGCCCATAGCATTAGGTAACGTTATTGGTACGTTCACTTCGCTATTTAGATCTCCTATTCCTGACAATACTCTTTCTCCAGTTGTGATCCAAGGGTAATACAAGCTATTGCGCACAATTACCATGTTCTCTTCAAAATCAATAATAATATACTGGCCATCGAATCCTATAGCTGAATAAATTGGATAAGTTGGGAATACTGTTCCATCTTGTTGAGTTATATCTGTTGAAAATGTCCAAAATTGCATCCCATATGCATATGTAACGTTTCTTTCTGTAGGTATAAGATCAGGGTATATGGATATAATTTTATCTATATAATCACTAGAAACAATTTGTTCGTCTCCCCACATTCCAAAATTTAAAATAAGTTGTCCAAACTTTGCAAAATCTCTTGGTGTTGCATCTAAACAACAATAGGCAGTATTATCTCCGGTCTTATCACTCCACCAATAGTTGTCAAAACCTATTTTGCTAAATAAATTTATTTCAGCAAATGTTTCTACATCATTACCAGTTGCTCTTTCTAATATCTCTCCAATGACTTGAGTGTCACAATTTATATATAAAAAATATTCATCTTCCCAAGTAAATGCACTTGTAAACCATGGCTGTATTACTCCAGTTTCAGCAATCTCCCTATCTATGCATACTTCACTTAAATTTGAAACAAGAAGTAAATCTCCGCCTGAAGACGGGAACGAAGGACAGATTATTGGAATTGGATTACTGTAATCTTCATTATCGCGACATATTGGCACTAAACCACTTCGCATATTCAAAAGATCTTTAATTTTGATCTGAGATCTATCATCATTCTCCCATTCATAGATATAATTTGAAGCAGGCTCTTCAATAGAGTCTATTAGACCTTTATCAATTGCGATTCCAACTAATATGCTTATGAAAGACTTGGCTACTGACCATGAACTTGCAAGACTAAATGAATCTCTGAAATCATACTGTTCTATGATTTCATCAGGTACACCATCATCAATGAGAGTTTGTTTTTCTCCATCAGCAATACCCCTATATTCTTCATAAACTATTCTTTCATTTCTAATAACTAATGCTGCTTGAGTAAAAGAACCATCTGAAAAACCATTAATAAATGCTGTCTCTAAAAGATCAGGATTCATTCCTTCTTCCGCTGGACTAGAAGTTTCCCATTGCATGCTCGTATAAAGAGTATTTGTTTGAGGTGTTGGTGGTGGTGCTATGTCTTCTTCATTTTGTTCATAAGAATCAGCACAAGATAATAATAAAAAGAGTATAAAAATCGGTTTTAGTGAATTAGAAAAATAATTTTTCTTCATTTTTAATCATTCGTTCAATGATCCTATAAGTATAAGCGTTTTCATTGAAACGTGTTTTCTATAGACCTAAATGACTGGAATATCTACAATGAAAATATTAATATTATTGAGGGGAGAATTTTAATGAAATTATTAGAAAATATTTTTGCAATAGCTCTAGTTGCATTTCTTGCATACGTGGGCATTGATTTTAACGCTAAAAAAGACGTTCCTGTTAAACCAAAGACTCCAACATTTTCACAATTTATGACTTGCGATATAGGTGAAAATTGGTCAAATCGATATGCAATGGTTGATGAATGGAATGATATAGAAGTAAGTGGTATGTCTGGTGCATTAGGCCATAGAGTTTATGCAGGAGATGACGGAGCTAATGACGGCACTGTGTCTTGGCAGTTGCTTTGGGATTCAAAACAAAAAGCTGATGCTTTTTGGAATAACGGACCAACCGATGAATTTAAAGCCTGGGCTGACAGACATAGATCTGTAATGGTTTGTGACGGTGAGGGTAGAAGAAATTATGATGTTGATTTCCCAAGACCTGAAAATAAGCAAGGTGAATGGGATGGAGATGGTGCATTTGTCTCTGTTGTTTATCAATGCAATTTCACTACTAGCACAGAAGATGGTCCAGTTCCAATGGAAGATAAAGAAGAAGGTAAAAGACTAATGCGAGCTTTATATGGTGAGTTTATGGATTACGTAGACAAAGAGGATAAAGATGCAAGCTGGCATATTTGGTCTACGACTGGTAAAAGGGGTCCATATAGTTTTGGGGTTTATACTCATAATGGTGAAAACCCAGAACCTTTTATGGATTATGATTTTTACTGGATGAATTACTATGAAAGTGATGCTGAAGCTAATGCAAGATTAGGTAGATGGTTAGAAACTGGTGCAGATCTACAAGCTAAATTTGATGAATTTTCTACATGTGAAGAAAGTCTCATCTATACAAATAGTGCAGTACTTTTTCCTGATCTAAGCGACGAATAGTAGTTTTTATTTTAAATAAAAAAGGCAGATTTTAATCTGCCTTTTTTTTGTGCTGTTTTTAATTATTCTGGTCTTTTTATGACTCCGAATGTAGCTAGTAACATTACAATTGCAGCTAACATAGTTAGCCAGACACCGATAGCAAGTCCTTGTAGAGAACCAGTATTAATAAGTCCTATTAAAAAACCTACTACTGGGAATACTCCAGCTGCTATAGCTGCATAATGAGCTACTTTCTCATCTGACTTAAGATAGTCAGTAGCCAAAACACCAATAGCAAGCAAAGGCACTAGATACACTAAATATACAGAGTAATAAGTATCTCCTTGACCACTTTCACTAAAAGCTGCACTCAAATTAGTTAGCATTTCAGCTGCATTAGGAAGCTGGTACCCAGCAAATGAGAACATTCCACCTCCACTTACCCAAGGCAAAAAGAAAGCTACAACCATTACAATTGCACAAATATTTTCGATTCTTTTAAAATCAATCATTTTTTTTCCTTAAAAATCCATTTCAACGCCACATACAGCAGCAGAACCTAGCATCATGCCTACTACTTCCCATGGGTCACCAGAATATTCTGTGCCTTCTAGTTCACTTGAAACAAAACTTTCCCATTCATCTGCAGACATCACGTCTTTCATGTTTTTAAGCATACATCTTGCTTGTTTTTCATTAACTTCGCCTTCTGCAACCAAAGAATCTACCATTGCATCCATTTCAGAGTCTCCTCCACAACCAATTAAAAATATAGCTGCCAAAGTCATAAAAGATATTTTTAAAATCTTACTCATATTATTCCTCCTAAAAATTTTAAAACTTATTGAAGTCTTTAGATTAGATCAATACGGGAAATAAAAAAAGGGTAACTGTATTATTTTTATACTTAATTGTCGTCGAGCTCATTATTTAATTTAGTAT
>CAJWAI010000042.1 GCA_913020145.1 uncultured Gammaproteobacteria bacterium
GCTTCCTTATATCCTGGAGGTGTTCTAACCACACCATTTTCTAAAACAGCTGGCGTTTCATCTCCACTTTTTGCAAGAGGTAAGATTAAGTTTTGAGTAATTTTTGCTGCTTCATCTAAAATATCTTTAACTAATTCTGTATTAACTTCTTTATATTTCTCAATTTCATTATATTTTTTATTGTTCCTCAATTTATCAAAGAGAAACATCATATCATCTACAGGTGCATTATAAGTTGGCATAAATATACTTTAGAATAAATGTTTAATTATTGCAATTTTGAAATTATCGCATCTCCCATTACTGATGTTGATACTTCTTTCATTCCCTTAGAAATAATGTCTTTAGTTCTAAGACCCTCATCAAGCACACCTTGAACAGCTTTTTCTAAACTATCTGCCTCTTTATCTAGGTCTAAAGAATATCTTAAAGCCATTGCAAAACTCAGTATTGTTGCTATTGGATTAGCAATACCTTGACCTGCTATATCGGGTGCTGATCCATGAACTGGCTCATATAAAGATCTCATATTACCATTTTTATCTTTGGCTCCAAGAGACGCAGACGGCAAAAGCCCTAGAGAACCAGTCAACATTGCAGCTTCATCTGATAACATGTCGCCAAAAAGATTATCTGTTACTATCACATCAAATTGTTTGGGATTTCTAACTAACTGCATTGCACAGTTATCTGCTAGCATATGTTTTAATTCTACATCACTATATTCTTTTTCATGAATTGCTTGCACTTCTTCTTTCCATAATTGACCTGCCTCCATGACATTCGACTTTTCACAGGAAGTAACTTTATTATTCCTTTTTCTGGCTAGATCAAATGCAACACGGGCTACTCTCTCGATTTCACTAGTAGTATAGACATGAGTATTAATTCCTTTTCTTTCACCATTATCAATTGGTTTTATCCCTCTAGGTTCACCAAAGTAAATCCCACCCGTTAATTCCCTAACAAAAAGAATATCTAAATTAGAAACAAATTCAGGCTTTAAACTTGAGGCATCAACAAGTTGTTTAAAACAAATTGCAGGTCTCAAATTTGCAAATAATTTTAATTCTTTTCTTAATTTTAATAGAGCTCTCTCTGGTTTTTTTGAAAAATCAATATTATCCCATTTTGGTCCACCAACAGCACCCAATATTACTGCAGCGCTTTCTTGTGCCTTGTAAAAAGCTTCATCAGTTATTGGAGTTCCATGTTTATCATAAGCAGCACCTCCAACCAAATCTTGGTCAATTTCAAAATCCAAGGATTTATTTGAGTTAAACCATTCAATTATTTTTTTGACTTCAGCAATTACCTCGGGTCCGATACCATCCCCTGGTAATAATAAAATTTTTCTTTTTTTAATTTTAATCATTAAATATCCAAGGTTTTGCCTCTTTAATTTTATTTTCGTATGAAACTATTTTTTCAGATTTTTCTAGAGATAACGCAATGTCATCTAATCCCTCTATTAGACATTTTTTCTTAAATTGATCTATTTCAAATTTTATTTCTTTATTACCAAAACTTATTGTTTGCTCAGGCAAATTTACAGAAATTTCCTCTTTTCTATTCGAGTACTCTGAAATTTCTTTGATTTGATCCTCTGAAATTGTAATTGGGAGAATCCCATTCTTAAAACAGTTATTATAAAATATATCTGCATAACTTGAACTAATTACACAAGTTATTCCAAAATCCATTAAAGCCCAAGGAGCATGTTCTCTAGAAGAGCCACATCCAAAATTCTTTCCTGCAATTAAAATTTTAGAATTATTATACGGACTATTATTTAAAATAAAGTCATCTATCTCTTTACCACTTTGGTCATATCTCATTTCAAAAAATAAATTTTTTCCTAGTCCAGTTCTTTTTATAGTTTTTAAAAACTGTTTAGGAATTATCATATCTGTATCTATATTGACGATAGGTAGATAAGCTGGAATACTTTTTATTGAGATAAATTTATTCATTTAATTTTGGTATTTTCTAACATCATCTAAGTTTCCAGAAATTGCAGCTGCTGCAGCCATTGCTGGACTAACTAAATGTGTTCTACCACCTCTTCCCTGTCTACCCTCAAAATTTCTATTAGAGGTAGATGCACATCTTTCTTCAGGTTTAAGCTTATCCGCATTCATTGCTAGACACATTGAACAGCCTGGCTCTCTCCATTCAAAGCCTGATTCTAAAAATATTTTATCCAGACCCTCTTGCTCTGCTTGTTCTTTAACTAAACCAGAACCTGGAACAATCATTGCATGTACATGTGATGCAACTTTTTTATCTTTTAATATTTTAGCTGCCTCTCTTATATCTTCTATTCTCCCGTTAGTGCAGCTTCCTATAAAAACTTTATCAATCTTAATATCTTGAATATTCGTATTTGGTTTTAATCCCATATAATTTAATGATCTGTTAATTGAATTTTTTCTATCTGGGTCAGTTTCACTTTCAGGATTGGGAACTTTACCGTCTATTTCAACCACATCCTGGGGAGATGTTCCCCAAGTTACCATTGGTTTAATTTGAGATCCATCTAACGTTAATTCTTTATCAAAGTTTGCGTCCTTATCAGATTTCAATGTATGCCAATATTCCAAAGCTTTTTCCCAGTTTTCTCCTTTTGGTGACATTGGTTTACCTTTTAAATATTGAAATATCTTTTCATCTGGTTGAATTAGTCCTGCTCTTGCCCCACCTTCAATCGTCATGTTGCAAATCGTCATTCTTTGTTCAACACTTAGATTAGATATAAGGTTACCGGCATACTCAATCACATAACCAGTACCACCAGCCGTTCCTATTTTTCCAATTATCTGCAGGATGACATCCTTTGATGTTACGCCAATAGGTAATGAACCATTTACGCTAATTCTAAAGTTTTTTGATTTTTTTTGAACTAAAGTTTGTGTTGCTAAAACGTGTTCTACTTCTGAAGTTCCAATACCAAAAGCTAAAGCTCCAAATGCTCCATGAGTTGCAGTATGACTATCACCACAAACAATAATATTTCCAGGCTGTGTAAAACCTTGTTCAGGTCCTATGATATGGACAATGCCTTGTCTTTTATCATCCATTCCAAAAATCTCTACTCCAAATTCCTTACAGTTTTTGTTCAAAGTTTCAACTTGAATTCTCGAGTCTTCATCTGCGATACCTTTTGACCTGTCAGTTGTCGGAACATTATGATCTGCAACAGCAAGAGTTAGTTTAGGGTGTCTTACTTTTCTGTTTGAATTTCTTAAGCCTTCAAATGCTTGAGGGCTTGTAACTTCATGAATTAAATGTCTATCTACAAACAAAAGTGATGTACCATCAGGTTGTTCATCAACTAGATGATCGTTCCAAATTTTATCGTAAGTTGTAAAAGGCATTTAGAAAAAAATTATTTTTTCTGTTCTTGATTTTCTTTCGGTTCTTCTGTTTTTACAGGCTCTGCTTTAACTTCTTCTTTAGGAGCTTCTGCTTTAACTTCTTCTTTAGGAGCTTCTGCTTTAACTTCTTCTTTAGGAGCTTCTGTTTGAGGATCAGTTGATGGCATTACGTTTTCCTCAGTAACTTCATTAATTTTAGTTTCTAAATCAATACCAATCGTCTTCTTAATTTTTTCAGCTATTCTAGCAGATTTACCAGTTCTATCTCTTAGATAGTATAATTTTGCTCTTCTTACTTTTCCTGATCTTACAACTTTTATTGTATCTACAATTGGGCTGTATAATGCAAAAGTTCTTTCTACTCCCTCACCAAAAGAAATTTTTCTAACAGTAAAAGATGAATTGATGTCTCTACTCTTTTTTGCGATACATACACCTTCAAAATATTGAATTCTGTCTCTTTTACCCTCTGTTATCCTAACCCCAACTTTAACGATGTCTCCAGGGAAAAAATCAGGATGTTTTCTCTCAGAAATAATCTTGTTTAAATTTGATCTGTTTATTTCTTCAATATTTTTCATTTTAATTTTTCTTATATTTTTGCCACAAGTCTGGTCTTCGGTCGCGTGTTATAGCCTCAGATTG
>CAJWAI010000043.1 GCA_913020145.1 uncultured Gammaproteobacteria bacterium
TTAGGTGTTGAAATTTATAATTTGAAAAAATTTCAAAGATCAAATCAATCTACATGCGTCAATCAAAAACCTCTTGTTAGGGTTGGTGATAAGATTAAAAAAGGCGAGGTAATTGCAGATGGTCCTTCAACTGACAAAGGGGAGCTGGCTCTTGGTAAAAATGTCCTAGTAGCTTTTATGCCATGGAATGGATATAACTTTGAAGACTCAATCTTGCTTTCTGAAAAACTTGTCAAGGATGATGTTTTTACATCTATTCACATTGAAGAGTTTGAAATTATGGCCAGAGATACAAAGCTAGGTTCTGAAGATATAACAAGAGACATTCCAAATGTCGGTGAAGAGGCTCTTAGAAATCTAGATGAATCAGGCATTGTTTATATAGGCGCTGAAGTTAAACCTGGCGATATTTTGGTTGGAAAAGTAACGCCAAAAGGAGAAAGCCCAATTACGCCTGAAGAGAAGTTATTGCGAGCAATTTTTGGTGAAAAAGCCTCTGATGTAAGAGATAGCTCTTTAAGATTATCACCTGGAACTAATGGAACAGTTGTTGATGTTAAGGTTTTCAATAGACATGGTATTGAAAAAGACGAAAGGGCGCTAGCTGTTGAACAAGAAGAAATTGAGAGATTATCGATTGATAGAGATGATGAAATACATATTTTAGATAGAAATATCTATTCTTTATTAAAAGATTTTTTACTTAATAAAGTTGCTTTATCTGGGCCAAATATAAATAAAAAAGGAATAAAAATTACTCAAGATATTTTAGATTCTTCCTCAAATAAATCACTGTGGGATTTTATTTTACAAAACAATAATAATCAAAAAGAAGTTGAAGAGATAAGACTTCAATATGATAGCGCTAGAAATCTAATAGAAGAGAAATTTCAAGATAAAGTTGATAAGGTAAGTCGAGGAGATGATTTGCTTCCTGGAGTTATGAAATGCATTAAAGTTTATGTTGCCGTTAAGCGTAAACTGCAGCCAGGCGATAAAATGGCAGGTAGACATGGTAATAAAGGTGTAATTTCAAGAATTTTACCGGTAGAGGATATGCCTTATCTTGAAGATGGAACACCTGTTGATGTTGTTTTAAATCCGCTTGGTGTTCCTAGCAGAATGAATGTTGGGCAAATTTTAGAAACCCATCTTGGATGGACATGTGCTGGTTTAGGAAAAAAAGTTTCTGATGCTTTAAATCAATACGAAGAGAGCATGAATATAGGGAATGTAAAAGATGTCATTAAGGATATTTATGACGATAAAGGAGTTAATAAACTTAAAGATGGAGATTTTATTGAGTTTGCACAGACACTTAAGAAAGGCGTTCCTGTGGCAACTCCTGTATTTGACGGCGCAAGAGAAGCTGACATTGTTAATTTACTCGATAAAGCAGGTTTAAGTAACTCTGGCCAAGTTTATCTTTATGACGGTAGGTCTGGCATGAAGTTTGATCGACCTGTGACTGTTGGGTACATTTATATGCTTAAGTTGCATCATCTCGTTGATGATAAAATACATGGAAGATCAGTTGGACCATATAGCCTTGTAACTCAACAACCTTTGGGAGGTAAAGCACAATTTGGCGGTCAAAGATTTGGTGAGATGGAAGTGTGGGCGTTAGAAGCATACGGCGCAGCTTATACACTACAAGAAATGCTAACAGTAAAATCTGATGATGTTGCAGGTAGAACTAAGGTTTATGAATCGATAATTCGTGGTGAAGAAAACTTTGAAGCTGGCGTTCCCGAGAGCTTTAATGTGCTTGTTAAAGAAATGCGTTCTTTAGGTCTAAATGTTGAACTACAAGAAGACGAATTAAGCTAGATATAGTTAAATTATTTAATTAGGTGAAATAAAATGAATAAAGAAGTTTTAGATATTTTTAATCAGAATAAAGCAACTCAACAATTCGACCATATAAGAATTGGGATAGCTAGTCCTGAGAAAATATTATCTTGGTCATATGGTGAAATAAAGAAACCTGAAACAATTAATTATAGGACTTTTAAGCCAGAGAGAGACGGACTTTTCTGCGCAAGAATTTTTGGTCCTGTTAAAGATTATGAATGTCTATGCGGCAAATACAAAAGAATGAAATTTAAAGGAATTGTATGTGAAAAATGCGGAGTAGAAGTTACTTTATCAAAAGTTAGAAGGGAAAGAATGGGCCACATTGAATTAGCTTCCCCAGTTGCGCATATATGGTTCTTAAAATCATTACCAAGTAGAATTGGTTTAATATTAGATATGATGCTTAAAGATCTTGAAAAAGTATTATATTTTGAAAGTTTTATTGTACTAGATCCAGGCTTAACACCACTCGACAAACTTCAACTATTAACTGAGGATGAATTTATTGATGCTCAAAATGAATTTGGAGCTGATAACTTTAAAGCTGGTATAGGTGCTGAAGCAATTCGATTGCTTCTCGAAGAGCTAGATTTAGAAGAATTAAGTGAATCAATCAGAAAAGAAATAAAAGAAACTACAAGTGAATTAAAACCAAAAAAATTGGCAAAGAGATTAAAAGTTGTAGAAGCATTTAAAGTTTCAGGTAACAAACCTGAATGGATGATTTTGAAAGTTATTCCAGTAATTCCTCCTGAACTTAGACCGCTTGTTCCTCTAGATGGAGGAAGATTTGCTACATCTGATTTAAACGATCTCTATAGAAGAGTTATTAATAGAAACAACAGATTAAGAAGATTAATGGATTTGAGAGCGCCAGATATCATCATAAGAAATGAAAAAAGAATGCTTCAGGAGTCTGTGGACGCATTATTTGATAATGGACGTAGAGGAAGAGTAATAACTGGATCTAACAAAAGACCGCTAAAGTCTCTCTCAGATATGTTAAAAGGTAAGCAGGGTAGATTTAGACAAAATTTATTGGGTAAAAGAGTGGATTATTCAGGAAGGTCTGTAATTGTAGTCGGGCCAGAGTTGAAGTTACATCAATGCGGTTTACCAAAGAAATTAGCATTAGAGCTTTTTAAACCTTTTATTTATTCAAGACTTGAATCTTTAGGAATTTCATCGACAGTAAAACAAGCCAAAAGAATGGTTGAAAAACAAACACCTGAGGTTTGGGATATATTAGAAGAGGTCATCAGGGAACATCCAGTATTATTAAATCGGGCGCCAACCCTTCACAGGCTTGGAATTCAAGCTTTCGAACCAGTTCTCATCGAGGGTAAAGCAATACAGCTACACCCCCTTGTTTGTGCAGCTTTTAACGCTGATTTTGACGGAGATCAGATGGCCGTGCATGTACCTTTATCATTAGAAGCTCAACTTGAAGCAAGAGTTTTGATGATGTCTACAAACAATATTTTACATCCGGCAAATGGAGATCCAATTATTGTTCCTAGTCAAGATATTATTTTGGGTTTGTACTATTTATCTCAAATGAAAGAAAATGAGCCGGGTGAAGGAAGGCATTTTGATGATATAAACGAAATTGAATTTGCATTAGAGAACAAAATTATAACTCTTCATACGAAGATAAGTTTTAGGTTTAACACTGAAGATGATTATAAAAAATTCGATACAACACCTGGAAGGGTTCTAATTTCTAAAGAATTACCTAACAATGAAAATATTTCATTTGAAATTGTGAATAAACTTTTAACAAAAAAAGAAATTTCCAGAATGATAGATGATGTTTATAGACATTGCGGTCAAAAAGAAACTGTTATTTTTTGTGATCATATTATGAAGTTAGGTTTTAAACATGCATGTAACGCAGGTATCTCATTTGGAAAAGATGATATGATTATTCCTGAAGAAAAAGTTAACCTAATTAATGATACTAATGAGTTAGTTAA
>CAJWAI010000044.1 GCA_913020145.1 uncultured Gammaproteobacteria bacterium
TATGGGCATTTTTATTATGGGTTGCAGGTAGATCTGCAAGTGTTGCTTTAGAAAACAATGCGGGCATTTTAATGAAGATTGCTGTTACCGTATTTGGTTTAGTTAGCTTATATCAATTTAATGTAGCTTTAAGCTGGGTTCGATTTAATTTTGAAAGTGCTGCACACAGTCTTGCAGTTCTTAAAGCAAACGGGGCTGATGTTTCAGCAAGAGCAGATTCTTTTATTAGTACTGCTAATGGCTCTACAGAAGTACCGGCATTTAATTTAACCCCTGATTTACTAGGAATTTTATTTCTTCTATCTGTAGGATATTTAATTATTGGTAGATTATGGATTGGTCATAAATAAGTGTGATATAAATACATCAATTTATTAAAACGGCTCATTTGGGCCGTTTTTTTTATCATTATCTAATATTACTAATGGAAATTAAATTTTATATATTTTTATTTGAAATTAGCAAAAAAATAGGCACTATTATTAATCAAAATAATTACAAAGGGGAGGATTTATGAAAAACTTTAGTAATTTAATTTATGTATTTGCAACTTTTTTAATTGCAACTACTTTTAGTACAGCAGGTTATTCTCAAGATGAGGGTGGATCAAGTCTTCAAATTGAAGAAATAATTGTGACAGCTCAAAAAAGAGAGCAATCTGCACAAGATGTTCCTATATCAATTACAGCTATGGACGAAGAACTTCTAAGCTCAACAATTAGAAATATTTCAGATGTTACTGGATATGCTCCTAATGTTGTTCTTGGTGGTGAAGGTCGTAGAGGTGGAGCTACAGCTATACAAATTAGAGGTATTGCTGCTGCTACTAATACTGATAACACTTTTGACTCACCAATTGCCGTTAATGTTGACGGTGTTTATCTAGGTCAGAATGCTGGATCATTATTAGATAACTTTGATATGGAAAGAATTGAAATTTTAAGAGGTCCACAAGGTACTCTTTTTGGTAAAAATACAACTGGTGGTGTGATAAATGTTATCAGAACTCGTCCAACTGGGGAGTTTGGTGGTAAAGTAAAAGCAACTATCGGTGAAGATGGACGTCAAGAATTAAGGGCCGTAATAAATACTAAATTATCAGATAATTTAGCAGCTAAGTTTTTTGCCACCTCTAGACAAAGTGATGGTTGGATTCCAAACATTACTATCGGCGGACATAATGGTGAAGAAGATTACCAAGCTTATGGTGTTACACTATTATTCACACCAAATGATAGATTTGAAGCACTTTTAACTTTAGAATCAATGCATGATAAAAGTGCATTAAAAGCTTATAACCAAAACTTTAATGTTGCTCCAGGCGTTATAGATCCTCCACCCCCTGGACCAAATGTAACTGATTTTAGTGGCGGATTATTAGCTTGTACTATTTATCCTGAAGCTTGTAGAACATCTAAAGATCAACTTCCTTATGCTGAAAATGATACTCAGCATGATGCCGATGTTGAAACAGATGCTATTACACTTCAGATGACTTATGAGCTAAGTGATAATCTTACTGTTAAATATATCGGTGGTTACAGAGATGTAACTGAAGATCGTATTTATGACTACGATGGATCTGCAGCTCCTTTCATTACTCTTGAAAGATGGAATGTATATGATCAAACAAGTCATGAAGTTCAACTTAATGGTTCATTTGCCAATTTAGAATTTACAGCTGGTCTTTATATGTTTGAAAAAGAGCATACACAAGATTGGTCAACAGGCGGAACATTCTGGGGAGTTCTTTTTGGAGGAGCGTTATCTGCTCCAGGTCAATGGGAACTTTGTCAGGACTTCTTTGAACCTACTTATTCCGTCGCATGTGACCCTACAGAACCTGCATACCCTACTGGCACTCTATACCAAATTCTTTATTCTACTCAAAAAACAGAATCTAAAGCTGCATATGCTCAAGCTGATTGGTCAGTGACTGATCGTTGGACACTTACAGGTGGTGTTAGATATACAGAAGAAGAAAAGGATTTCTATGCTGGTCAAGCATATCTTGCTGGTCATGATATAGGTGAAGGACGTAACTTCCCTGATTATGCAGATCTTTATAAGAAGTGGGATGACACATCTATTAAAATAGGTGCATCATATCAAATTAATGATGATGCTCTTGCATACCTAACATACACAGAAGGTTTTCACTCAGGTGGTTTCTATGCTGTTGTTCAGCAAACAAAACATATGAGAAGAAACCAATATGATCCTGAATTTTCAGAAAGCACTGAGCTAGGTATCAAAACTTTCTTATTTGATAGAAGAGTCCAACTTAATGCAGCCTACTTCATGAATGACTATGCTGGTAAGCAAGAAGAGTCAACTCAGGTTGACCCTCAAACAAAAACTGTTGCTTCTTTCTGGTCTAATGTTGCTGCTGCAGAATATGAAGGTTTTGAAATCGATATTCAATGGCTTGTTAGTGAGTATCTACGTGTTTTTGCTAACTACGGAACTTTAGATGCTTCTTATCAAGGTTTCTTTACAGATATCAATGAAAGTGATGGAATTACAAAAATTGAATCTGCTGATTTCTTAACACCAAGATTTGCTCCTGAAGAATCATGGGGTATTGGCGGCACACTATCTATACCTGCAGGAAATGGTACAGTAGATGTATTTGCTAAATACAATAGAATTGGTGAGCAAGAAACTGATCTTCTTAATGCTTCATTAGCTAGAGCACCAGAAACAGAAAATCTGACAGCATCAATTGGTTACTTCCAAGATGGTTGGTCAATTGTCGCATATGGTACAAATCTTACTGATGAACAATTTGAAGTTGTTGATCCAATTATGCCATTATTCGCTGTTGGAACAATTAATGAAGGACGTAAGTTTGGAGTAGAGTTAACTTATGAATTCTAATTTTAATAGTTAAATAATTAATTAAAAGGGCCACTTCAATTGGCCCTTTTTTTTATTTAATTTTTATTTAAAGTTTAAAATTCAATAAATATTGATATTTTTTTCAAAATGGTCATTATTAGTAATGTGAATTTAATAAAAAAATAAACAATAATAAATTTAAATTACAAAAATTGAGGAAAAAAATGCAAATATTCAATCGCCTTTTAATAGGCTTTTCGTTAATGATATTATCATTAACTTCTCTTTCTTCTTATGCCCAAGAATCTGAAAATTCTGGAATAGAAGAAATTATAGTAACTGCTAGACAACAGGCTGAAAGTTTACAGGATGTTCCTGTTACCGTTTCAGTGATGTCAGAGGTTGATCTTGATCGTTATAACATAACAAGCTTAACTGATGCTGCAAAAATGGTTCCAAATTTTAGAATAAATGCTGGAGGATCTGGAAATGGTTCTAATATTTATTTAAGAGGAATTGGCTCGAGTTCAATCTCTGCCGCTTTTGATCAATCAGTTGCAATTAATATCGACGGTGTAGTAGTTAATAGAGGACGATTTATTCATAATGCTTATCTTGATATGTCACAAATCGAGGTTCTTAAAGGACCGCAGTCTCTGTACTTCGGTAAATCTGCGACAGCTGGCGTGATATCAATCAAAACAAATGATCCTACAGATGAATTTGAAGCTGAGTTTGGTGTTGGTGTTGAAACTGAACACGAAACAACATTTTTTGAAGGAGTTATATCTGGACCAATAAGTGATAATTTCCTAGCCAGACTTGCATTTGGAACAAGTGAAACGGATGAACTTCGTGAAAATTATTCATTTGGTAACGATCCTATGCCTTATGGAAACGGAACTAAACCTTTTTTTGGTGAGGAGTCAACAAATGCAAGATTAACTCTTCTATGGACACCTACTGAAA
>CAJWAI010000045.1 GCA_913020145.1 uncultured Gammaproteobacteria bacterium
CTTTTTCCAACCATGGCTGAAGCAATATTAATTTTTTGAATATCTATTGTTCCTCCTGCAATCCCCCATCCCCAAACGTCTCTATAATGTCTTTCCATAGGATACTCTTTATTGAAACCATAACCGCCCATGAGTTGCATTGCAGAAGCAACAACTTCTCTAGCAGTTTCGTTTGAGAAACATTTACCTACACTTGATTCAAAGATACTCGGAAATCCTTCTTGCGCGTTGTGCGCGGCTCTATGTATAAGAAGTCTTGAGCCTTCAACTTTCATGGCCATTTCTGCCAATTTCATCTGCACTGCTTGAAATTCAACTATAGGTTTACCAAATTGCTCCCTTTCTTGTACATACTTTAAGGCCTTCTCTAAGGCTCCAGAAGCTTGGCCTAGACACATAGTTGCGTTACCGCATCTCTCAAGATCAAAGGCTTCCATTAATTTTTTGAAACCTCCATCTGCTTCTACTATTACATTACCGATTGGAACTTCCACGTTATCAAAGAAAATATCAGCTGAAGGTATCCCACTCCAACCCATTAATTTCTCTTGTTGTCCAAAACTCATACCTGGAGTGCCTTTTTCAACGTAGACAGCGCCGATACCTTTTGCTCCGGGATCGTCAGACATTTTACAATAAACTACATATCCCTCTGAGTGCCCTCCACCCGAACACCATCTTTTGGTTCCATTCAATATAATTTTGTCATTTTTAATCTCAGCTTTTGTTGTAAGGTCTGTTAGGGCTGATCCGGCATTAGGCTCAGACATGGAAACAGCCACCACAATATTTCCCTTACAAACTTCAGGTATGATTTTTTCTTTAAGTGCTTCTGAAGCAAAATGTTCAATTGCTTTTACAGGACCAACACAACTTTCAAATATAGGAAACGCTACAGCAGAAGAAATTTTTGCAAATTCTTCCATAACTAAAAGAGCATCTAGATTTGATAGACCTAATCCTCCGTATTTATCTGATACATTTATTCCTAAAAACCCCATTTCAGAATATTTTTTTAACCATTCTTTTGATAAAGGCTCTCCAGTTTCCTCAATTGATAAAGCTACTTCTATCATCTCATTTTGAGCAAAATTTCTAGCTATTTCCTGTAATTCCCTTTGTTGCTCTGAAAGTTTAAAGTCCATGTTGTCTCCTAAATTATTCTATTTACTTTTAAATCTTCTATTTCTTCTTCACTATACCCAAGACCAGAAAGTATTTGTTTATTATGTTCTCCGAGCTGAGGTGATCTAGTTCGAATATTGCCTGGTTTGTCAGACAATTCTACAGCTGGCGCTGCCACTGGGTACTCCTTATCCAAAGTAGGGTAACTCATTTTTACAAATGCTTCTTTTTCAATGACATGTGGTTCTTTTAAAGTTTCTTCAGCTTTCAGAACTTCGCCTACTGGGATTCTTGATTTTTCTAATTCTTTAATGGCTTCTTGATTCGTCCTCTCGCTACACCAAAGAGCCATTTTTTCGCTTATTAAAATTCCATTCTCACCCCTTATTAAGTCGTCTTTAAATCTAGGATCGTCAATCCAAGCCTCTTCTCCAACAAGATGTGCCCATCTTTCAAAGAGAGGCTGACCGACCGTTTGGACTAAAATCCATCCATCCTTGGTTTTAAAGGAATCTGAAGGTCCAGAAGTTTGAGATCTGTTTAATGTAGCCACTCGGTTTACACTAAGCAGATCCTGTTCTATTAATAAACTATTGGTTGTTGTTAATGCTGTTTGCAAGAGTGAAGTTTGTACTCTTTGTCCTTTTCCCGTTTTATCTCTATCAATATAGGCAAGAAGCGTTCCAAAGGCTGCTAAAGATGCGCTACAAAAATCTACGTAAGGAGCATAAGCTTTAGTTGGTTCATCAGGGTTACCTGTCATATCCATCGCTCCAGACATAGCTTGGGCGACACCATCGAAACCAACTCTTTCAGCGTAGGGACCTGTTGTGCCAAAAGCTGTATTAGAAGTAAGAATTATTTTAGGGTTTATTTTATACAAACTTTCGTAATCCAATCCCATGGATTTGAGTGTAGATTCAGGAAGATTAGCTATTACTATGTCAGAATTCTCTACAAGCCTTTTAATGACCTCCTGACCTTTTTCTTTTGTGGGATTAAGGGTCATACCTAATTTATTTCTATTAAGCTGAAGAAACATTGCTCCTTGTCCGTCTTCAGTTACTGGAGTCACGTATCTATCTTCACTTCCGTCAACTCTTTCTATTCTGATGACCTCGGCTCCATAATCAGCTAGCAAAGCACCGCAGAAAGGACCAGCTATATACCTTCCAAAATCCAAAACTTTTACTCCTTCTAAAATACTACTCATTGTTTTATATCCTTTGATGTTGTTTTAAAAAATCCCAGATTAGTTCATTGCCCCAGTTAAGATCCTTATATTCTCTTTTGCACTCATAATAAGATTGAACATTGTTATTTTGTAATGAGTCTCTACAAAATCCAACACTTTCATTCTGCCCTGGCCAAAAATGACCTCCTCCAGGTATTTCACAGATCTGGACTTCATGGTTAGACGAATCACATTGACTTCTTTTTGAACAGATTAATCCTTTCTCCTGAGAAAACTTTAGCTCAGAGTTAATTAAGTTATCATTACAATTCATTGCATTAGCCCAATTATTAAATAATTCGGACGTTGGTTCGTAAAAGAAACCATCCGAAGAAGAAGAGCCGTCATAAGGCGTTGTTTTATCTAAAGAGCCATAAATAATTAATAAAGGAAGGTCACTTTTGTTTTCACAAGAATTAGAAATTGCTACGGAGCTTGCAACCGCAACTGACGCACTCAGTAGTTCCGGGTGTAGGCAAGAAAATCTATAAGTCATGGCACCACCGTTACTCATTCCAATCATGTACCGTCTTTTTTTATCAATTCTATAATTAGAAGAAACCTCTTCTATCACAGATTTTAAGAAACCCAAATCGTCATAACATGAAGTCCAGGCACAGAAGCTAAAATCTGAACACTCTGGTGGCTTGGGATAGGTAGGTCTATTTAACTTACATTTTTTTGGTTTATTTGGTTCTTGTTCCTTATTACTCACCAAGTCATTCCAAGAACTTACAAATGTCGATCTGTTCTGAAAAACTGAATTGAAATGAGAGCCTTGAGGATAAACAATTACTATATCTTCCTTTTCAGCAAGTAAATTCATTCCCTTGGTAGTTTCTTTTTGGAATCCGCTCGCAGTTCCTGTATAGCCATGCAGACCAAATATTACTGGGAATAATTTTTTCTTATTTTCTTCGTAATTATCAGGAAGATAAATTAAGTATTCTCTCTCTATCCCTTCCCAATCCTTTTTTATAGATAGATATTCTTCCGTCCATAAATTTGAACTCAATAAATATAAATAGACAGTTAGACTAAGAAGAATTTTAATATTCATAATTTAATTAAACGATTCTAGGATTATAATTTAAAGATGATAGACCAAAAAATACCAGAAGGCTTTAAAGAGCTAAA
>CAJWAI010000046.1 GCA_913020145.1 uncultured Gammaproteobacteria bacterium
AGTGAATTTGCTCCCACAATTGAATTCTCTCCAATTTTTGCATGATTCATTACTATACTCCCCATACCTACAACTGTATTCCTTCCAATAGTCGCACCATGAATAATTACTTTATGTCCTACCGTTACATTCTCTCCTATGACAACTTTTATGCCTTCATCTGTATGAATAACAGTATTATCTTGGATATTAGAGCCTTTTTTTATATGAATTTGATCATTATCAGCTCTGATAGTTACATTAAACCAAACTGAAACATCTTCATCTAATACAACATCACCAATTAAATCTGCAGAGTCTGCTATCCACACCTTATCTTTATTAAAGGAAGGCTTCTTTTCTCCTAGGCTATAAATCATATGTCTATTATAATGACAAGTTACGCCTTTATGAATTTTTGTCCAAACTGCTCAGCTAAAATTATTAAAAAAATACCCGAAGGAGATAATCTAGAAAGAGATGTTTGTTCTCAATGCAGTGAAATATTTTATTCAAATCCAAATGTGGTGGCCGGAGTTCTTCCCTACAATGATAAAAACCAAATACTACTTTGCAAAAGATCAATAGAACCAAGAGAGGGTTATTGGACATTGCCAGCAGGGTTTTTAGAAAATGGGGAAACAATCGAGCAAGGAGCCATAAGAGAAACTTTAGAAGAAGCTAAACTAAAGGTTAAAGATTCAAAATTATTTACCGTTATTAGTGTTCCTCATATAGATCAGATCTATACATTTTTTACTGCCAAGATCATCAATGATGATTTTGGACCTACAGAAGAAAGTAGTGAGGTGAAATTATTTAATTATGAAGATATTCCTTGGAAAGAATTAGCTTTTCCAACTGTTATAAGAACTATTAAATTATTCTTAAAACATGGAGACAGAGAAATATTCAATGAAGTTATAGAATATGGGCCTTAATTCTTCTTAGAAAATAAATAAGCATTATCAAAGATCTTGAACCATGGAGAATACTCTCCCCAATCATTTGGAGACCAAGAAAATTGTTTAGTAAGGTAAGTTCTTTCAGGGTGAGGCATCATAATAGTTATTCTTCCATCATCATTACAAACACCAGCTGCTGCATTCATAGAGCCATTTGGATTTAATGGGTATTTTTGAGTTACCTTATGGTCAGGATCAACATACCTAGCAATTACATTACCTTCTTTTAAATTAAAATCTGCTCTACCTTCTCCATGAGAAACCATAACAGGAATGACACTGTCCTTCATATCTCTAAATAAGATCGAAGGGCTATCCTCTATTTGGAGCTGGACTAGCCTACACTCATACTGATTAGACAGATTCTTTTTAAATTTTGGCCAATTTTCTGTACCAGGAATAATTTCTTCAAGACCAGATAAAAATTGGCACCCATTACATATTCCTAATGCAAATTTTTTATCATTTTCTAAGAAATTTTTAAAAATTTTCTTAATTTTTGGATTAAATAAAATTGTATTAGACATTCCAGAACCTGCACCTAGAACATCGCCATATGAGAAGCCTCCAGGCACAACAAGACCACTATATGAATCAAGATTTTTAATCTTATCTGATAGTTCACTCATATGTATATCATTTACTTCAAACCCGGCTTCCATTAAAGCTGCGGCCATATCATAGTGACCATTTATCCCCTGCTCTCTCAATAATGCAATTTTCGGTTTCTTAGAAAATAAATTCTTATTAGGAGTTGGAATTGGGAAATCAATTTTTGGGGTAATCATATCGCCCCATTTTTTATAAACCTGTTTCTCGCTATCTGCTGATTCGAGATTATCCCTTATCTTTTGAACCTTATAACTTACTGAACTCCATTCATTAAATAACTTATCAAGTGAAGAGGAAAATAAAATATCATCAAAACTAAATAAATTAATTTTTGTCTCAGTATTTTTCTTTCCAACCTCATCAAAAAATAGCCCTTTTTCAGTTAAAGTTTCCTTAACTTCTATAAGTTTCTCATTATCAATTTCTATAACATAGCCAGTTTCTTCAGAAAATAACTTCGGAATGATGCTTTCTTTATCTGAGTAATCCAACCTAATATCAAGACCTAAATTACTGCAAAGTGACATTTCAATTAAGGTTGTAATCAAGCCACCATCTGATATGTCATGAAGTGCTTCTACTAAATCTTTAGAAATAAGCTCTTGTGATGCTTCAAACAACTGTTTAAATTTTTCTGGATGCTCAATATCAGGTGTAGCTCCACCAAAAAGATTATTTGATAAGTACAATGAACTTCCTCCTAAACGAAATTCCCCTTCATTAATCCATACATGCAATAAAGTTGAATCTTTTGTCGAAAGTTCTGGAGTAACTGATTTCCTTAAATCTGGAACATTTGAAAAAGAAGAGATATTCAGTGTCATTGGTGAAGTAACAGAATGTTCATTACCTTTAGCCTTCCACGAGGTATTCATAGAGAGAGAGTCTTTTCCTACAGGTATTGATAGATCAAGCACATCTGCCATGTTTGTTAAGCTCTGAACTCCTCTTAGAAGATCCCCTCTTTCATCTGCTGTCTTTGTTGGGCTCATCCAATTTGCTGAAAAACAGATATCGCTAAGAGACTTGTGCTTAACTCCACAAACATTAGTTATTGACTCTGCTAATGCCATCCTTGCAGATGCTTCAGGATTCTCAATTGCAACATTAGGTTTTTCTCCGATTGAAATAACCTGTCCTGTATATGAATCATAATTATCAAGTGTCGCAGCATAATCACTTACAGGAAGTTGTCTATTCCCTATAAGCTGGTCTCGGTAAACGAGGCCATTCACTGTTCTATCTCCGATTGTGATTAAGAATTTTTTTGAAGCTACTGCAGGAAATTTTATTGTGTTAAAGATAAGTTTATTTAGATCTTTGGTTGGTAGATCTTCTTTTTCCGTCACTCGATCATAATCTTGAGCAATAAGCTCTGGTAAAGGAATATCTCCAAATAGATGATCTAGGCTAAGATTAACAACTTGCTCATCATGAAATTTAACACTTATAAATCTATCATCAGTTAATTCACCGCCAATTGAGAATGGGCATCTTTCTCTTTCACAAATATGTTTTAATGCAGGCACTTTTTCTTTTGGAATAGAAAAAACATACCTTTCTTGTGACTCATTACACCAAAGCTCCATAGGTGACATAGTTTCATCAGTTGAATAAATGTCTTCTAATCTAATACTGACTCCGAGGTTTGTATCTTTAGCTAATTCTGGGATAGCATTTGATATACCCCCAGCACCCACATCATGAATGAAAGAAATTGGGTTTTTTGAACTTCTCTCATTAAATTTATCAAGAACTTGTTGAGCCCTTCTTTGCATTTCTGGATTAGATCTTTGAACAGAAGCAAAATCTAAATCTGAATTTTCATTTGTCTTTTT
>CAJWAI010000047.1 GCA_913020145.1 uncultured Gammaproteobacteria bacterium
GATTAGATCTTTGAACAGAAGCAAAATCTAAATCTGAATTTTCATTTGTCTTTTTGGTAGAACTTGCTGAGCCTCCTCCTAGCCCAATAAGCATTGCAGGGCCTCCCAAAACAACTACTACATCACCAGGTTTTGGAGCGCCTTTTTTTATATGCACTTCTTTAATTGAGCCAATGCCCCCAGCAAGCATTATAGGCTTATGATAGCCATGATTTTTATATTCTAAAGTTCGAAAATAACCAAAAATTGCTGGTCTGCCAAATTCATTATTGTAAGATGCAGAACCTATAGGGGCATCTCTAATTATCTCCATTGGGGATGATAAGAAGTCTGGTTTATTGAGCTCACTTTCCCAGCTTTCTAGCTTTTCAGATAGGCGCAAATGAGATAGACATAGCCCCATAAAACCTGCTTTTGGCCGTGCAACTCTTCCTGTTGCCGAACAATCTCTAATCTCTCCACCAGAACCAGTTGCAGCTCCCTCATAAGGAGATATACCTGTGGGGTGATTATGTGTTTCGACTTTGATGGTCGTATGTATATTGCCTTCATAATTCTTAAAAATATTTTTGCCATCAATTTCTAAAAATTTCTTTCCGAAAGAACTAATTACAGCAGAATTATCATGATAAGCAGATAAAACATGACTCATTTTTTCTTTAGTTGTTGATTTAATTGCATCAAAAAGGGAATCGTGGCCAAATGGAATATCTGTCTTCCATTTTGATCGGAAGATTTTATGTCTACAATGTTCAGAATTGATTTGCGAGAACATCATCAATTCTGAATCAGAAATTGGTCTCCCAAGCTCTTGAAAAACTGAATTTAAATACGAAATTTCAAATTCATTTAGTGCTAAACCTAAATCATTATTTAGTTTGTTGAGCAGATCTGAGTCTTCATTAATATTGTATTTTTTACTTTCTTTCCTTTTTGCCGATTTGAAGATTATTTTCGTTTCATCAAGATTAGAAAATAAAGATTCAGTCATTCTATCGAAGAGCTTATCTTCAATCATTGAAGAATCTTCATTTAAAGCATTAAAACCTTTGAGCCTCTCGATCCTTTCTATCGAATCTATTCCAATATTATGGAAAATATCTTGAGCTTTACTTGACCAGGAACTCTGTGTTCCAGCTCTAGGAGTAAGCACTATATTTGGATTAAAGTTGAGTTCAACTGCAGAAAGAATAGATTTAATTCTCTTTAATTCATCTTCTGTTGGTTTTTTTTGAAATAAGACTGAAAAAATATATTTGTTCTGTGCATTAGTAAGCTCTTTACCAAATATTCTCTTCTCATCAAACTTATTTAGTATTTCTTCACCTTGAAAAAAAATTATTTCTTTTTTCATTATGCCTTGTTGATTAAAACCTTATCTTTTAAATCTTTTACTAAGTCTCTGTACCTGGCTGCTTCCTCAAAATCTAATTTTTTAGCAGACTCTTTCATTAATTTTTCAAGCTTCTTTATTTCCTTGCCAATGTTATGGTAATTAACTTTAGACACATCATATAGGTCAGCAACCTCATTGGCTTGTGTTTTTTCTTTTTTAACTGATCTGGCTCCTTCCATAATGTCTTTAATTTTTGAAGTCGCTGTTGCAGGTTTGATTTTATGTTTTTTATTGTATTTCTCTTGTATATCTCTTCTTCTATTTGTTTCTTTTAATGCCCTGTCTATTGATCCTGTTATTTTATCTGTATAAAGAATAGCTTTTCCTTCGATATTTCTTGCTGCTCTTCCAATTGTCTGTATCAAAGATCCTTCTGATCTTAAAAAACCTTCTTTATCAGCATCTAAGATTGCAACTAAACCAACTTCAGGCAGATCCAGTCCCTCTCTTAAAAGATTAATTCCTATCAAAACATCAAATTCACCTAATCTAAGATCTCTTAAAATTTCGACTCTTTCAATTGAATCAATATCAGAATGCATATATCTAACCTTAAGTCCTTTCTCATACATAAAATCTGTTAGATCTTCAGCCATTTTTTTAGTTAAAGTTGTAATTAAAGTTCGATAACCTTTTTTTGTCGTATTATTTGCTTCCTCTAGCACATCTTCAACTTGATAAGTGGCCGGTTTAATTTCTACATTAGGGTCTGTAAGTCCTGTTGGCCTAACTAATAATTCAGTCTGTGAATCACTATGTTCTTTCTCCCATTTGCCTGGTGTTGCAGAAACAAATACTCTTTGAGGCGCAACTTTATCCCATTCTTCAAATCTTAAAGGCCTATTATCTAATGCACTTGGCAACCTAAAACCATAATCAACTAAAGTTTCTTTTCTAGATCTATCTCCTTTGAACATTCCTCCTATTTGAGGTACTGAAACATGGGATTCATCAACAAATAAAATTGCATTCTTAGGAATATAGTCAAATAGGCATGGTGGTGGCTGGCCAGCTTTTCTTCCTGAGAGATACCTTGAATAATTCTCAACACCATTGCAATAACCAAGCTCAGCCATCATCTCAAGATCATAATTCGTTCTCTCCTCTAATCTTTGAGCTTCTAAAAGCTTATTTTGTGATTTAAGCTCTGCTAACCTTATTTTTAGTTCCTTTTTTATGTTATTTATTGCTTTTTCAATAACATTTTTAGAAGTCACATAATGTGTTTTTGGAAAAATACTGATTCTTGGAACTTCATTAATCAAAACTCCAGTAAGTGGATCAAAAAATGAGATTGATTGAATTTTATCTTCATCTAACTCTATTCTTATAGCTTCTTTTTCAGCTTCAGCTGGAAAAATATCAATATTGTTACCTCTGACACGGAAGTTAGCTCTTTGAAAGTCAAGATCATTTCTTGAGTATTGCATTTTTGCAAGTTGTCTTAAGATATCTCTTTGGGTAATAACCTCTCCTCGACTTAAATTAAGAACCATCTTTAAATAAGACTCAGGAGCACCCAATCCATATATCGCTGAAACTGAAGCAACGACGATAGTGTCTTTAGCTTCAATTAAGGCTTTAGTTGCAGATAATCGCATCTGCTCAATATGTTCATTTATATTTGCATCCTTAGCTATATAGGTATCAGATGATGGAACATAGGCTTCAGGTTGGTAATAATCATAGTATGAGATGAAATATTCAACTCTATTATTAGGGAAAAAATCTTTGAATTCTCCATATAGCTGAGCAGCAAGTGTTTTATTTGGAGCCATAATTATTGCGGGTCTCTGAGTTTTCTCAATTACTTTTGCGACTGTATAAGTTTTGCCTGATCCTGTTACACCCAACAGTGTTTGATTTAATAAACCATTATCAAGATTTTCAGCTAAATTCTTTATGGCATTAGGTTGATCGCCTTTTGGCTTAAAATCAGAGATTACTTTAAAGTCTGACATTGTTTTTTATTTTGCAATAGTTGTAT
>CAJWAI010000048.1 GCA_913020145.1 uncultured Gammaproteobacteria bacterium
GAAGAAGAAATTGAAGCTTTTAACAAGAAATATCCTATGCCTGAACATCCAGTTATTCGTACCCATCCAGACACTAAAAATAAAGTAATTTACGTTAACAGGGCTTTCACACAATACATAAAGGGATGGAAAAAAGAAGATTCTGATGCAATGTTGGAATTTCTATACTCTAGAGCTTCTATTCCTGAATATCAGTGTAGATTTAGTTGGGAAAATAACTCGATTGCTTTTTGGGATAATAGAGCGTGTCAGCATTATGCTAATTCCGATTATTGGCCAAACGTAAGAAAAGTAGAAAGGGTAACAATAATTGGAGACAGGCCTTACTAGTCTTTAAAAACTCATTGAAATGGAAAAAAGTGCAGTTATAGACTGGTCTTTAATCATAGCTATTGGCATAGCTTGGGGATCTTCATTTATGTTTATAAAAATTTCTGCTCCAGCGGTTGGACCTATGACTTTAGTTTTTTATAGACTATTTATTGCTTCGCTCATTCTTACTCCGATATTTATAAGAAAAAAATATTTACAGAATATAAAAGAAGACATTGTCCCTATACTTTTTTTATCTTTTATTAACGCAGCCATTCCTTTTTATTTATTCTCAAATGCAGCGCTCGAGGTTAATGCTGGAACAATGTCTGTTCTAAATGGAACAACCCCTTTATTCGCCTTCATTATCGCAACTCTTTGGCTCAAATTGAGTTCTAATTGGATTCAATTGACCGGAATCTTTATTGGTATGGTTGGTCTTTTTATATTTGTAGGTTATGAATCAATAGAGTTTTCTCTTTTAGCAATTATCTTTTGTTTGATAGCTTCTTTTTTATATGGTTTCAGTTCAAATTTCATTTTTAGAACCAAGGAAATAGAGCCAACCTATCTAGCTTCTATAACACTATTAATCGCAACATTCATTACTTTTCCTTTTATATTCCTCGAAAATGGAATTGATTTAAACCAACCAAATGAGGTTCTCTTGAGTGTTGGCTTGTTAGGTTTCTTATGTACTGGGATGGCTTACATGGGATATGTAATTCTAATTAAAAGAGTAGGCCCCATTAAGGCATCTACTGTGGTTCTAATTGTTCCAGTAACTGGGATGCTGTGGGCAAATATTTTTTTAGATGAAATTATCACTTCAACCATGATTTTTGGCTGTTTTCTTATATTAATTGGAGTAGGGTTAGTTAATTTTTTTAAGAGTGAAGAAACTTAGTTAAATATACTACGCTATGATCTTCATAGTCTTTTGTGCCAACTTCTTCAAAACCAAAGCCTGCATGGAAGGCTAGTGAAGGTTCGTTTCTAGGAATTGTATTTACTTCACAAGTAATATTTACTTCAAGCTCTTTTCCTAGTTCTATAACTTTGTTGTAGATTAATTTTCCTAAGCCTTTCCTTTGATGATTTTCCTGTATTGCAATTCTATCAACATACAAGAAAGGCTCATTATTATTGTTAAAGAAATCATAATTCAGAGATTCATAGTCTTGGTTCTCTCTCATAAGGATAATAAAACCCACTATTTCTGAATCTCGGACTACTATTGTATGACTGCTCCAATTGATTAGTTGTTTTAACCTGTCTATAGATTCAATATCGCTGACCTCAGGAATATTTGCCTGATTAATTGCTCTAATGGCCTCTAAGTCTTCAGCAGAATATCGTTTTTGAAGGATTTCTAGATGATACAACTAATTAATCTCTAAACCTTCTAAGTTCTCTTTCGATCTCCATTTCTTCATTAAAGAGAAAAATTCTATTGGCCCACCCCCATAAGTATTGTTTTGAGGAGTTTGGTTAATTTTTCCTTCGTTGTTGTAATACCCAGGTGTGCAGTTTTCTTGAAAATCTGCAGTTATTCTAGCCTTATCAATTATAGTCTCAATCCATTTTTCTTCTGCTTCTTGAGAAGCTTCAATTCTGGTGGCGCCTTTATCTTTAAGCTTTTCAAGAATATAAGCTAAGTGAATACTCTGTTCATCTAAAGAGTATGTGTAGGTGGCTGTGAAGCCAGATTGGCCAGGTCCAAAGAAGAAAGAATTTGGAAATCCTCTGCTGTGCATTCCATGAAATGTAGCTAGACCATTTTCCCATTTCTGAGTGACTGTTTTTCCTTCTACACCATGAATTTGATAGCCGGCCCTTCTGCTATATTCTGTACCAACTTCAAAACCAGTAGCAAATATGATGCAATCAACTTCATATTCTTTGCCATTAAAGACTATTCCTTTTTCAGATATTTCTTCGAGACCTTTTCCATCCGTATCTATTAGTTCCACGTTTGGCCTATTAAAAGTATCTAAATATTCGTCATGGAAACACGGTCTTTTACAGAATTGGTTGTAATACGGTTTTAAAGATTCAGCTGTTTTCTCATCTTTAACAACCTTGTCCGCTCTAGCTCTCACCTGTTCCATTTTCTGGAAGTCAGCCATTTGCATCGCATTTCTAATATCCATAGCTTCCATTGCCTTGTCAGTCATATATGCTTTAAAACCCTTTTTATACATTTCTGGTGAAAATATCGATGATGCAGCCCAGGAAGCCATCTTCATTTTTGAAGGTGCTTTTTCTCTTAAACTTCCAAAAAGTA
Source organism: uncultured Gammaproteobacteria bacterium (assembly GCA_913020145.1). Classification (GTDB taxonomy): domain Bacteria; phylum Pseudomonadota; class Gammaproteobacteria; order Magnimaribacterales; family TMED112; genus TMED112. The sequence continues at coordinate 2,600 of CAJWAI010000048.1, forward strand.
ATCTAAAAGCTTCTGTCCATCCGTCTGAGACTAAATCTTCTTTTACTCTGCCTCCGGTTAAAAGAGTTTCAAAGTTTTTCCTTCTTTCATCGTGCCAACCTTCTTTTTGTGTCGAAATCCAATCAGGATCAGTTGCTTGATTGTTTCTTACATCAATAGAAGAGGGAGTTCTTTGAAAGACATATAGTTGTTTGGCTCCTTCACCCAAGTGAGGAACACACTGAACGGCAGTTGCTCCAGTACCAATAATAGCTACTCTTTTGTCCTTCAGGTTATCTAGGTTTCCGTGAGAATTACCTCCAGTGTATTCGTAGTCCCATCTACTTGTATGGAAGGTGTGGCCTTTATAATCATTTATGCCTTTAATTGCTGGGAGTTTTGGTCTGTTCAAGGGTCCATTTGAATGGACTACATACCTAGCTTTAATTTCATCATTCAGATTTGTTTTAACTAACCATCTTTTTGTGTCTTCATTCCAAATTGTTGAGGTAACTTCAGTCTGCAAGCAAGCGTTTTCGTAAAGATTAAATTTTTCGCAGATAACTTTACAGTACTCTAATGTTTCGGGAGCATTCGTGTACTTTTGTTTCGGAACAAATCCTGTTTCCTCAAGGAGAGGAAAATAAATATAGGATTCAATATCGCATGAAGCGCCTGGATAGCGATTCCAGTACCAAGTTCCGCCGAAGTCTCCTCCTTTCTCAAT
>CAJWAI010000049.1 GCA_913020145.1 uncultured Gammaproteobacteria bacterium
TATTCCATTTTTTATGTCTTTCTTAAGGGAAGTATTATAATCAATTCCTCATTAATTTATGACACCACAAATAAAAACAAATTGGCAACTTTATAGCCCTGAATTAGATATAACTTTTCCTAAAATGAGAAGTTGGATTGAAGAAAGTGCATCTTTAATGCATAGGCTAAAAAAAAGAGAATCAGAAATTTCTTTAGAAGTCATAGAAGAAGGGATTTGCGCTCATACAGATAAAGAGTTGGACCTTGAAAATTCAGAGGGCAATTTAAGAAAAATTTATCTTAGATCTCATAAAAACATTGTTTTTGCCGAGTCTTTCTTTAGTAATGAAGTAATAAAAAAAATTCCTAAGTTTGGTGAACTTAAACAAGAACCATTAGGTAAGTTTTTATTTAATGATGCCAATATTGAAAAGAAGGAAACTTATGTAGCAATATATAAGCAGGAAGATAATGATTTTATAGGCAGAAAGTGCATCTATGCTTATCAAGAAGAACTATTTTCTGTCATAGAAGTATTTTTGTTTCATGAGTAAAGTAATTGCTTACCTTAATCTGATTAGATTCTTTAATCCTATAGGTTTCTGGCTTTTATTATGGCCAGGTCTCTGGGGATTATTTTTATCTGGAAATATGGATATCAGTTATTTCACAATAATTGTTCTTGGCTCATTCTTAACAAGGTCTTTAGGCTGTGCAATCAATGACATTATAGACATTAAATATGATAGAAAAGTAGCTAGAACTAAGACTAGGCCGTTAGCTAATGGTGATCTGACTCTTAAAGAGGCTCTTGTATTCACCTTCATATTAGCAAGTGCATGTCTTTATCTTCTTTCTTTAACTAATATGCAAACTATTTACTTGGTACTTACTGTTGCCGTGCCAATGATCATAATCTATCCATTAATGAAAAGGGTTATTGCTATCCCACAACTATTCTTAGGAGCAACTTTTGGTCTTTCTTTGCCTATTTCTTTTTCAATTGCTGAAGGATATGTAAGTTTAGAAATAATTTTTCTATATATCGGATGTATTTTTTGGATCTTAGCTTATGACAGCTATTATGCTTTATGTGATATTGAAGATGATCAAAAAATTCACATAAATTCATCTGCAATATTTTTTGGGGCCGACATACAAAAGGCTATTATGCTTTTTTATAGCGTATTTGTTTTGATTACCATGCTAGTTGCAATTCAAAATAATTTTAAATTAATGTTCATTGGGGCCTTATTTTTGCTATATCAAGGCTATTTTCAAAATCAGCTTTCTCAAGATGGAAGGAATTTAGAAGCTTTTAAGTCTAATAGTCATGTTGGTTTAGTAATTGCTATTATTTTATTTATGGAAAATCAAAGTGGACTCTACAGTTAAAAAAGATCTAATAATTTATATTCATGGTTGGAATTCATCTGGTAACGCAAGAAAAGCAGAGCTTTTGAGAGCTGAGTTAGCCAATAATACTGAATATGAGGTCGCTTCCCATACTTTAAAATCTCATCCTAGAGAAGCTATCAAACAATTAACTAAAATTATTGAATCAGAAAAAAAATCAAGAAAAGTTTTTTTAATAGGTAGTTCATTGGGTGGTTATTATGCTGTATATCTTGCTGAAGAATTAGGTTTGAAAGCAACTATGATAAACCCAGCTGTCTGGGCTTATAAAATATTTGAGAACGATAGAGGAGAAAACTTAAACCCTAATACTGATGAAACTTATATTGTTGATCAAGAATGGATTGATAGTCTTGAAGAAATATTTATTAAATCGCCAGATATACAAAAATATTTAGTTCTATTGCAAACTGGAGATGAAACTCTAGATTATAGATACGCTGAAAAATATTTTTCTGGAGCAAAAATTTCAATTGACCAGGGTGGTTCACATAGTTTTGAAGATTTAGAATCTAAAATTCCAGAAATGTTGAAACATTTTTGCTAAAAATTAGTATTTTCAATTGCCAAATCAATTTAAAAAGTCTAAATTTAAATTGCATTAGATTTTGCACCATATTTTATGGGTAAAAGTTAAAATCGTTCATCTTTATGTAAATAAAGACGGAAGTAGACGAAAGTTGAAGGAACGCGCCGTTACGGATAACGTAAATCGTTCATCTTCGAAAGAAGACGGAAGTAGGTGAAAGCTGAAGGAACGCGCCCGTTAAACCCAGTCGAGTTTAACTTCTATTGCTGAAATGCGAATGCACAAAAATTTATATTAACTTCTATTTAGGAGAGAGAATGAGTGAATTTAAAACTTATGAATATATATGGTTGGATGGTTTTCAACCAGAGCCCTCAATGAGGAGCAAGATTAAAGCTACTGATGATGATGAGCCACCAGAATGGTCTTTTGATGGATCATCAACGCAGCAAGCAGAAGGTGGAAGTTCGGACTGTCTGTTACTTCCAGTACAAACTTATGATAATCCAACTGCACCAGATCATCTGGTTATGTGTCAAGTAAACGCAGCGGATCATTCTGTACATCCCTCAAATACTAGAGCTGCTGCTGAAGCATTGGTTAGTGATGAGTGGTGGTTTGGTTTTGAACAGGAATACTTTTTCACTAATAAGGATGGTTCACCTTTAGGTTGGGAAGAAGGAGAACCTAGACCACAAGGTGATTATTATTGTGGTGTTGGAGCAGACAATGTCTCTGGAAGAGAAATCTCCGAGGTTCATTTGCAAGCTTGCCTTGATGCTGGGATAACTTTAACAGGAACAAATGCAGAAGTTGCGCTTGGCCAGTGGGAGTATCAGTGTTTTGGCAAAGGTATAAAAGCGGCAGATGACCTTTGGGTAAGTAGGTATCTACTATATAAGATTGCTGAAGAATATGGTGTAGGGGTAAACATTCACCCAAAACCAAAAACTGGTGATTGGAATGGATCAGGAATGCATGCAAATTTTTCAAATGAAGAAATGAGGACTAATGGCTCTGAAGAACTATTCAATTCAATTTGTGACAAGCTTGGGAAAGTTCATGATGAAGGAATCGCTGCTTATGGTTCCGATAATGATATGAGATTGACTGGTCTTCATGAGACACAAAAGATTACAGAATTTTCATATGGAATAAGTGACAGAGGTGCGAGTATTCGTATTCCTGTTTACACAGTAGAACATGATTGGAATGGATATTTGGAAGATAGAAGACCTGCTTCTAATGCCGATCCATATAAAATATTAGCGCATATTGTAGGAACGCTAACTAAATAATTAAACCTTTCCGTCA
>CAJWAI010000050.1 GCA_913020145.1 uncultured Gammaproteobacteria bacterium
TAAAAGCATCATTTAATTTTTTGAGTCTCATTCTTTTTTGCTTATCTCTTGTATCAGCAATGAAACGATATGCCTGTAAAAGTGCTGCTGGACCAACAAATTTTTCTGGATTCCACCAAAATGAAGGACAGCTAGTTGAGCAACAAGCACATAATATGCATTCATAAAGTCCATCAAGTTTTTCTCTGTCTTGTGGGCTTTGCAGTCTTTCATGTCCTGTTTTAATCTCTTCATCATTGTCCAAGAAAGGTTTTACTTTTTCATATTGATCGTAGAAAGGTTTCATATCTACTATTAAATCTTTAATAACTGGTAGACCAGGAAGTGGTCTGACTTCTAATCTATTTGCCGTTACTACTTTTGAGACTGGTGTAATACATGCTAAACCATTTTGTCCGTTCATATTTACACCATCAGATCCACAAACTCCCTGTGCACAGGACCTTCTAAATGTAATTGTAGAGTCTAGTTCCTGAGCTGTCCTAATTGCATCAATCACCATCATATTGCCTGATGAGCTATAAGGGATTTCATAGTCTGACATATAGGGCCTCGTATCTTTTGCTGGATCAAATCTATATAAACTTAATTTAAGTTTTTTTGTCATCAATACACCCTTGGTTTCGGTTTAAATGTTTCAACTGTTTTAGGTTTTAGGTTAACAGCTCTTTTACTAACTGTATTTTTATTTTTAAAAAAAAGTGAATGGCATAACCAATTTTCATCGTCCCTATCTGGAAAATCTTCTCTTGCATGAGCACCTCTACTTTCTTTTCTTTCTAGCGCTGAGTATGCAGTCGAATTAGCTATATCAAGTAAGTTTAAATACTCTAAAACTTCAACTCTTTCTGAATTAAATTGTTGTGATTTATCATTTAAATGTATATTTTTAGTCCTTTTTGTTATGTTTTCTAGTTTGCTGATCCCCTCTCTCATTAGATCTTCATTCCTATAAACACCAAAATAGTTTTGCATAACGTTTTGCATTTCTGACCTAAGGCTAAAGACACTCTCACCTTTCTTTGTTTCTTGGATTCTAATCAAGGTTTCTAAGGACTCTTCGATATTTGTATTTGATATATCAGGTGAAGGTTGTTCTGATAGCTCTCCATTTATATGTTTGCCTGCTGCTCTACCAAAAACTACTAGATCTAACAAAGAGTTTCCTCCAAGTCTATTAGCACCATGTACTGAAACATTTGCTGCTTCACCTATTGAGTAAAGACCATTCACAACAGAATCATTTCCATTATTATCTTGAGTGATTACTTGGCCATTAATATTTGTAGGTATTCCTCCCATCATGTAATGGCAAGTTGGGACTACTGGTATTGGTTTTTCTATAGGGTCAACATTAGCAAAAGTCATTGAGATTTCTCTTATTTCCGGAAGTTTTTTAGTTATGGCTTCTGATCCAAGATGATCAATTTTCAATAGCACATGGTCCTTTTTCTCGCCACAACCTCTCCCTGCTAGAATTTCCTGGACTATGCATCTCGAAACTACATCTCTAGATGCTAAATCTTTTGCCTTAGGAGCATAATCAGGCATGAATCTTTTGCCTTCAGAATTAATTAAATAACCCCCTTCACCTCTACAACCTTCAGTCATTAATGACCCATTGCCATATAGACCAGTTGGATGAAATTGCCACATCTCCATATCTTGTAAAGGCAAGTCTTTCCTTAATGCCATGCCTAAACCATCTCCAGTACAAATTAAGGAAGTGGTATTTTGTTCGTATACTTGTCCTGCGCCTCCTGTTGCTAAAACAATCGCATTGCACTTTATTATTGATATTTCGCCTGTCTCCATATCAAAGCAACTAACGCCAGAAACTAAACCAGAGTCATTTTTTATTATATCTACAGCAAACCACTCATTTAAGAAATTTGTTCCAGCCTTCAGATTTGCTTGATAGAGCGTATGCAAAAGAGCATGCCCAGTTCTATCAGCTGCAGCACATGTTCTTGCAGCTTGACCGCCTTCCCCGTATTCTTTTGACTGTCCACCAAACGGCCTTTGATAAATTCTTCCATTCTCGAATCTTGAGAATGGCAATCCCATATGTTCAAGTTCAAATACAGTTTCTGGGCCCTCTGAACACATATATTCAATTGCGTCTTGATCTCCTATATAGTCAGACCCCTTAACAGTATCAAACATGTGCCATCTCCAATCATCATTTGGATCAGCACTTGCAATTGCACAAGTAATTCCACCCTGCGCAGCTACAGTATGTGATCTGGTAGGAAAAACTTTTGATATGACAGCAACATTTAAACCTGATTTTGAAATTTCGAGGGATGCTCTTAAACCAGAGCCTCCACCGCCAACAATTACTACATCAAATTGTTGTTCTGTAAATTCGGTATTGCCTAACTTCATTTATCCACCTAATAAGTACTCAAACACTAATATATAAGTAAGAACAATAACGACTAATGCAATAAAAAACCTAAAAATAATTCTAAATAGTTGAGCCCATGATCCCAATGCTTCAGATATAAATCCTAGAGTTCTTTTTGTAAAATAATCGTCTTCAACATCTCTCAAGCCTTGAATTCCATGCACTATGCTAGAGATAAAAAAAATTGTTGTAAAAACCTTCATTGGTAAACTGGTTATATCTGTATGCCAGATGTTGTAATCAAAGCCCCAAGGCTTAACCATGTAACTAAATAAGATAAATAAAACATAGATAAGAATGATTACTGCTGTAAACCTCTGAAAGTACCAAAGAAAAGTACCCATCTACCAAACCTCCATTAATAAAAATATCGATATGATAAAAGTTAGTACAAAAGTAATTATTGCTGAAAGTCTTGCTTGTTCTAGTTCATGTCCATAACTTGAAAAATCAATTAGCATATGTCGCAAACCAGCTAGCGTGTGGTATGTAAGCGCAATCAAAGAAACTGATAACAACAACTTAACTTCAAAATTATATTTATCTAAGTCCCATTCTCCTTGATTGGTGGCCATATAATCTGTTAGGAAAAGTAAAATAAATGTTGGTAATGCTATAAAAAAAATTGCAATGCCTGAAAGTCTATGGCTTATTGAAGATATCGCTGATATTGGGAGTTTTATTAAAAAAAGATTTATAAATGTGGGTCGCCTAGTCATTTTCCACCTGCACTGTAAGGCTTAGTCATTTTCCACCTGTAATTTCCACCTGTATTATAGAACAATTAAGCTTGAAAATTTACTATTTATAGGGGTT
>CAJWAI010000051.1 GCA_913020145.1 uncultured Gammaproteobacteria bacterium
TGCCATATTTTCAAGCATCTTTGCTGCAATTCCAGATCTTTCAAGAATAGTTCCCATAAAAATAAATAATGGGACTGCTAGAAGTGTCACATTATTCATAATTCCAAAGATTCTAATAGGGATGCTTTTAAAAATAGTAGGATCAAATATTCCAAAAGGAACACAAATTAATGCAAATAAAATTGATACTCCTGCTAGAGTAAAAGCTACAGGATATCCGAGTAACAATGCAGTACAAATTAATATAAGAAGCAGAAGAGGTATTATTTCCATTTGCCACTCAATAGTTGATACAAATAAGTCAATAGCAGGCTCATTGGAAAAAGAATAATTAGTGTTTTTTGAAGGTACACATAATTTAAACCACCTGCCTCAGTAGAAACCTCTTTTATCCTCCAAGACATTCCAATTAATTCTATTGAGTAGTAACCGATAACAAAACAAACTGGAATTAGAAAAATTAAACTTGAGAAATAATTAATATTTTTCTTATAAAAATCTGAAGATCCTCTATAAAAAATATCCACCCTTACGTGCTCATCCTTGTAATGAACGTAGCCAGCACAACCAAGAAAAATTAAAGCATGGATATACATCACCAACTCTTGGAGGCCAGTTAAACCAATACCAAAGAAATATCTAGCCACTATTATCACTATCATTAATATTGTCATGATAGGAATCATCAATGATATGAATTTTCCAAAAGAATTTATCATTTTTTCTATATACATTATTGAATAAGCCTCATGATATTCGTTAGAATACAGCAATGATTATAGTACTTTCTCCAGCAAAAACACTTGATTACGAATTTGATGCATCAAATGAATATTCTGTGCCTGCGTTTTTAAATCAGTCATCAAAACTAATTGGTGAATTAAAAGAGAAAGAACCCAAGGATATTGCATCGCTAATGGGACTTAGTGATAAACTTGCAACTCTTAACTATGATAGATATCAATCATGGTCACCATCTAAAAAAGTTTCTGCTGATTCCAAGCCTTCAATGTTAGTTTTTAAAGGGGACGTCTATCAAGGACTTCAAGCGGAAGACTTAAGTAAATCTGAAATGAAGTTTGCTCAAAAACATATAAGAATCTTATCAGGGTTATACGGAATTTTAAGACCATTAGATGTAATGAAGCCATATAGATTAGAAATGGGAACTAAGTTAGAAACTTCACAAGGGAAGAATCTGTATGAATTTTGGGGTAATAAAGTACAAAAAAAAGTATTAGAGGAACTAACTAATCAAAAGTCTGATCTTTTAATTAATTTAGCTTCGAAAGAATACTTTACCGTTTTAGGAAAATTACCTGAAGAAGTAAATATAGTTACTCCAACTTTCAAAGATTATAAGAATGGTAAATATAAAATCATTAGCTTCTATGCAAAAAAAGCAAGAGGTTTAATGGCAAGATGGATTATTCAAAACAAAGTAACTGATTTTGAAGCACTATCTGGTTTTAATGTAGACGGTTATAAATATTCTAAAGCTGAATCCACAGCGACCGTGCCTGTCTTCTTAAGAAAACCCTAAGAATCTGATTCGTTAAATTTCTTTACATCAACTAATTTATCAAATGATGCTTCTCTTTTTTCCATATTAGCTGTCATGGCTTCAGTCATATCTTTTTGACTTAGCATCGCTCCACTCCACAATGCGTTATATTCCAAACTATCATTTACATTATGATCTCTTGAATAGTTCATAACTGCTTTGAGTCCATATATTGCAACTGGAGACTTTGAAGCAATTTCATTTGCTATTTTATTTGCTCCCTCAAGAAGTTTTTCTTGTGATTCAAAGACATCACTTACTAAACCAGCATCCTTAGCTTCTTCTGCATACATTCTTCTGCCTGTATATGCCATCTCACGCATTTTAGAATCTGGAATAAGTTTAGGCAGTCTTTGAAGAGTTCCAACATCAGCAGCCATACCAATATTTATTTCTTGAATACAGAAAAATGCATCATTAGAGGCCATTCTAATATCGCATGCAGTAACTAAATCCACAGCGCCACCAACACATCCACCTTGAATTGCCGCAATGACAGGTACTCTTATTTTTTCTAAAGAGCTTATATATCCCTGTAGTTCCTTTGCCACTCTGTAAACAGCCTCACCAATTCTTGAATTATCTGGCTTTTTATCATCTGGGATATTATCTACACCATTAGAGAAAGCACTTAAATCCATTCCTGCACAAAAATGTTTACCAGTTGAAGACATAACAACTACTCTAATCTCTGAATTTCTATTTATTTCTTCACAAACATCTCCAAGCTCAACCCAAAAGTCTCTAGACATTGTATTTAATTCATCTGGTCGAGATAAAACTAAATTTGCTACATGATCTGAAACACTTATATCAAAACATTTATATTTTTTGTCAGCCATTATCCCCTCGCTATATCTATTGATTCATTGACGATTGATCTCATTTTTTCAACATGTTCAAACGTTTTATGGTGAGATAATACTACTTTTCTATCTTCACTCAGAAGAACCAACATTTTTTTTAATTTTTCTAAATTCTCTATAATTTTGTTATCCATAAATATGCTTTTGTATCTTAATTTAATTAAGCATTATAATGCTCTTGAACCATGAAATCACTAAGACACATTTTTTTATACTGCATAATTTTTTTCAATCATGCACCTTTTGCAAGTGAAATCGATAATTCTTATCAAAAACAATCACTTCTTGCAGTCTTATTTAAAAGAACATCTGCTGAATACAAAGCGAATACTTTTCAAGCCTATGCATCTGCTCAAAGGAATATTGACAAGGCATTAGCAGACAAATCTTGGACTGCTTTATTAAATCAAAAGAATGGTTATCAAAGTTTACCACCTGCAGTCATTTTAGATATTGATGAAACTGTTCTTGATAATTCAGAGCACCAAGTAAGAAGCATTAAAAATGGAACAAATTATCCAGTTGGTTGGAAAGAATGGGTTTCTGAAGAATCTGCAGGCGCACTTCCTGGCGTAAAAGAATATCTTAGTTATGCAGATTCTAAAGGAGTCAAAATTTTCTATGTTACAAACAGAACTCATGATTTAGAAGAATATACTAGGAATAATATTAAAGC
>CAJWAI010000052.1 GCA_913020145.1 uncultured Gammaproteobacteria bacterium
GATACAAGAGATAAGCAAAAAAGAATGAGACTCAAAAAATTAAATGATGCTTTTAGCGTATATAGGTGCCACGGTATAATGAACTGTACCTCAGTTTGTCCAAAAGGTTTGAATCCATCAAAAGCAATCAATGAGATCAAAAAGGAGTTAAGAAAAACAGGATAGTGTCTAAGTCAATAGGGGAGAAATTTAAAGAGAGTTTTAAATATGGCGGAAATTCCGAATATTTGGATCTTATGTATGAAGAATATCTTGAAGATCCATCAAATTTAAGTCCAGAGTGGAAAAAATATTTTGATTCTATTCAAAATGGTCAGATTGATGTAAGTCACCGGGCAATCAAACAGGAATTTAAAAATACAAAGTACAAAAATAAAGAAATTCATACAATAGTTGGAGATACAACTTCAAAAGCCTCAGATGTGCAAAACCTAATAAATGCTTATCGAAGAAGAGGTCATGAAGTCGCCAACTTAGACCCATTAAATTTAAGGCCAAAAAAAGAAGTATCAGACCTTAATTTAGGTTTTCATAATCTTTCTCAATCTGATTTAGACCTAGATTTTTCTATTTCAAACTTTCAGAGTTCAAAAAACTTAAAATTATCTGAAATTATTAAATCAGTTAAGAGGACTTACACATCGACAATAGGCTATGAATTTATGCATATTATGGATAGCAAGATTAGAAGATGGTTTCTGGATAAAATTGAAGGCAAGCCTATGCCTTATAGTTTTTCAGATGATGAAAAAGAGCATGTTCTAAAAAGGTTAGTTGATTCAGAAGGTTTAGAAAAATTTTTAGCTGCCAAATATCCTGGTGCAAAAAGGTTTGGACTTGAAGGTGGAGAATCACTAATACCTTTACTCGATACTCTTATTGAAGATCTTGGTTCTTCAGGAGCTAAGGAATTAGTTTTGGGTATGTCTCATAGAGGAAGGTTGAATGTTCTTATTAATGTAATGGGGAAAAAGCCGAGCCTTTTATTCTCTGAGTTTGATGAAAATTTTGAGCAAGATGACGCTCATACGGGAGATGTTAAATATCATCTAGGATTTTCATCAAATATTTTAACTAGTGGTGGCCAGGTTCATGTGACTTTAGGCTCTAATCCCTCGCATTTAGAAGCTGTTAATCCAGTTGTATTAGGGTCTGTTCGTGCAAGGCAGGACAGAAGAGAAGATAAAAATAATGATCAAGTTGTACCAATACTAATGCACGGTGATGCATCATTTTCTGCTCAAGGTGTTGTGATGGAAATTCTTCAACTTTCACAGACTAGAGCCTATGGTGTTGGTGGCTCGATACATATAGTCGTAAATAACCAAATAGGTTTTACTACAAGCGTTAAAGAAGATGCGAGATCAACTGAATACTGCACAGACGTAGCTAAAATGATTAATGCACCAATAATTCATGTAAATGGTGATGACCCAGAAGCATGTGTTATGGCTGCTAAACTAGCAGTAGAGTTCAGAAGAACTTTTAAGAAAGATATTATTGTTGATTTTGTATGTTACAGAAGAAGAGGTCACAACGAAACCGATGAGCCATTTGCAACGCAACCTGTAATGTATAAAGAAATAAAATCAAAAGATACAGTAACCAATATATATTCAAATAAATTGATAGAAAAAAAATCATTAGATGAATCTAAATTTGAAAAATTTAAAAAAGATTATAGAAAGAATATGGAAAAAGGAGAGACAGTTGCTAAATCCCTAGCAACTGACCCTGATTTATCCCTTCAATTTGATTGGGAACCCTATCTAGCACCAGACCTAAAAAAATCCTATCCAACTGCAGTTTCAACTGAAGTCCTTAATGAAAGTATGAAGTATGGCTTTGATTTTAAAGAGGGTTTGAAGATGCAAAAACAGGTTGCTAAAGTTTATGAAGAGAGAGCACAAATGTTAGAAGGAAAGATCCCTATGAATTGGGGTTTTGCTGAAATGGCTGCCTATGCAACATTACTTAAAGATGAATATCCAGTAAGAATGACAGGACAGGACAGCAGGAGAGGTACTTTCTCTCACCGCCACCTGGTAGTCAAAGATCAAGAAACAGGCTTAGGTTATGTGCCACTTTCTAAATTGAATAAAGGCAATAGAAAATTTGAAATTTATGATTCTCTTCTATCAGAAGAAGCGGTATTGGGTTTTGAATATGGATACGCATCTACTTGGCCCGAAGGTTTAGTAATTTGGGAGGCTCAATTTGGAGATTTTGTTAATGTTGCTCAAGTAGTTATAGACCAATTTATTGTTAGTGGTGAAACTAAATGGAACCGACTATCTGGCTTAACAATGTTTCTTCCTCACGGTTATGAAGGGCAAGGACCAGAACATAGCAGCTGTAGGCTAGAGAGATTTCTACAATTATGTTCTCATGAAAATATTCAGGTTTGTGTACCAACACTACCCGCTCAAATATTTCATTTACTTAGAAGGCAAGTTGTTAGACCTTCAAGAAAACCTTTAATTGTCTTAACTCCAAAAAGTTTACTAAGAAATCCACTAGCAACATCTGAAATTAAGGATTTAACAGAAGGTACATTTAAAAATATTATTGTTGATAATTCTAAATCAGCTTCTAAAAGAGTTATATTTTGTTCTGGAAAGATATATTTCGATTTACTTCAAGAGATAACAAAAAAGAAGATTAAAAACATTACAGTAGTTAGATTGGAACAACTTTACCCATTTCCTGAAAGTGAATTAATAAATATTACAAAAGGTGTGAAATGTAAGGATTTTTACTGGGTGCAAGAAGAGCCAGAAAATATGGGAGCATGGCTAATGATTAGACATAAGCTAGAAAAGGTGCTCAATGAAACTAAGAAAGGTTATAGGTTGGGAGTCATAGCAAGGAATTTATCTGCTGCTCCAGCAGGAGGTTATCAAAAATATCATCAAAAACGACAAAAAGAGATAGTTACAGAGGCTCTAGAGTTATAAAATATTCAAAATGACTGAAGATATAAAATCTCCCCAATTTCCT
>CAJWAI010000053.1 GCA_913020145.1 uncultured Gammaproteobacteria bacterium
TCAAACTTCTTAATTAATCAATGACGACTTCATCAAATAATCAATCTTTAGAAAAGACATCTGATTTGCATGTTGTTGAAACACGTCCATTAATACCTCCAAGTAAACTTCATAGTGATATACCTTTAGATTATACCTCTGCTGATACTGTCTCTAAAACTAGAAGATCAATACAAAATATTTTACATAATAATGATTCTAGGCTTTTAGTAATAGTAGGACCATGCTCAATTCATGATATTGAGGCTGCTAAAGAATATTCAGAGCATGTTCAACAATTCCGAAAAAATTATGAAGATAAATTAGAAATTGTAATGAGAGTATATTTTGAAAAGCCAAGAACTACAATCGGATGGAAGGGGTTAATAAATGATCCACATTTAGATGGGTCATATGATATCAATACAGGTTTAAGAAGAGCTAGAAGTTTGCTTTCTTATCTTGCAACTCGTGGGATACCTTCAGCTACAGAGTTATTAGATCCAATAGTCCCACAATATATTGCTGATTTAATCAGCTGGACAGCAATTGGTGCAAGGACTACTGAAAGTCAAACTCATCGAGAGATGGCATCAGGACTATCTATGCCTATAGGGTTTAAAAATGGGACTGATGGCACTTTCAGTACAGCGATAAATGCGATGCAATCAGCTTCAAAATCTCATCATTTTTTAGGGGTTAATGATCATGGCTATGCTTCTATAGTAAATACTACAGGCAATCCGGATGGTCATATAGTTTTAAGAGGTGGTTCCAAAGGGGTTAATTTTGAAAGCCAACATGTAAGAAGTATTTCTTCTGAATTAAAAAATAATAATCTGCCTTTTAAAGTCATGATTGATTGTAGTCATGGAAATTCTAATAAAGATTTTAGGAAGCAATCTGAGGTTCTTAAAAATGTAGCAAGCCAAATTAGTAATGGAGAAAAAAATATTTTAGGCATTATGCTTGAAAGTCATCTTAAGGATGGCAATCAGAAACTTACCAATAGAAAAGATCTTGAATATGGCAGAAGTATCACAGATGCTTGTATAAATATAGATACAACAAAAAATTTACTTGCGATTTTGTATGATTCAATTTTGTAATCTATAAACCTTAACAAAAAAATTAAACAAAATTCCCGATGAAATTGGAACTACTAAATTATCTATTCCAAAAATACTGAACTGTTCCAGAATAGTAGCTAAAAGAGCAATAGTAATAACATTCAAATGAAAGTAGTATTCCTGGAAATAACTTAAACAAAAAACTATTATCAAACTAGTACAAAACATTGTCATTGTTCCAAAAAAAGATTTTTTTTGGTTCAAAATAAACCAACTTTTTGATTTAAAGTTCTTGCCAATTAATCCTGCAAACCCATCCCCAAACGTCATTATAAAAAAGCCAGCCATGAGAGATGTTGGATCTTTATCCCAAAAAAAGTAAATTAAAATAAATAAACTGAGACAATAAAATAAAGTTCCAAAACTTTTCCTATCTACATCTTCTATAGTTGGAAACAATTTGTATAGGTAATTTAATAAAGTTAATAACGAAAAAATTCCAGTAAAATAAAGTGCAGAATTTTGATCAATCTTTAAATATTGAGCAATCGGTATTAATGGTCCCATCCCAATATGAATTATTTTTCTAATAGCTTCTTTATTATGTGGATTAAAATTTCTATATATTATTGATATTAAAAAGATAACAAATATATAAATTACAATTAAAATAAATTTCAACAACTTATCTAGGCTGCTTTTTGATGAGTGGTCATTACTCTAAGTTTTAATATTGCTTTTGCTTCTAGTTGCCTGACTCGCTCTCTAGATACATTTATTTGCCTTCCTATTTCGGCCAGTGTTAAAGGTTCTTCTCCATCCAATCCGAATCTAAGCTTCATAATTTTTTGTTCTCTTTCATTTAATTGAGCCAGCCAAGTGCCTAAATGTTCTTTTTGGATTGTTCTATCCATACCTTCCATAGGCTCTTCGCAGTTTGGATCAGGAATAAGTTCACCTAGGGTGCTTCTATCTTCTTCGCCTCTTGCATGAGCATCTAGAGATGCGCATGGAGCGCTTTGAGAGATTAAATCTTCCAAATCTTTTTGCTCAATTCCCATGGCTTTTGCCATTTCTAGTCTGGTTGGTTGCCTGCCAAATTTATGTGATAATTCTCTGGAAATCCTTCTCATTTTTGATAATTTTTCACTTATGTGAATCGGCAATCTAATTGTTCTAGCACTATTATCAATAGCTCTAGTCATTCCTTGCCTAATCCACCAATAAGCATAGGTAGAAAATTTGTATCCCATAGCAGGATCAAATTTATCAACCGCTCTTTCTAAGCCTATAGCACCTTCTTGTACTAAGTCTAATAATTCTAATCCTTGATTTTGATATTTTTTTGCGACCGATACTACAAGTCTCAAATTGGCAGACATCATCCTATTTCTTGCTCTTTTCCCAATCTTTATTAGATGACGGTTCCTAGATGATCTTTCGATTTCAGGAGTTTCTAGCAATTTTTTCATGTTTTGAACATGATGTGCTAGCTCTATTTCTTCTGCTGCTGTAAGAAGAGGAACTCTCCCAATACTGCTTAAGTAATAACCTATAGAATCTGAAGCCATTCTTGCAGATTTTTTTTGGTTTTGTTTAGCAGTTAAGCTGGATTTTGTTTTACGAGTCTTGCCCGCAGTGTTTGGTAATCTAGGTTCTTCAATATTATTTTTTGAAGAACTCTTTCCAGATTCCAGAGGGATCCCCATCACCCTGGCCTCCTAAAATGGATTTTTTAGAAAGCTAGCACTGAAATCGAGATAAAAACTACTTTTGCGTTGAAACTTTAAAGAC
>CAJWAI010000054.1 GCA_913020145.1 uncultured Gammaproteobacteria bacterium
GATTCAGAAAAATTAGAATAATGGATACTTAGAATACCTTTATCATCAGAAATGACCTTGCCGGAGCCTTTAATTGGTAATTTCATACCACTTTTTCCTCTCCGAGAGTCAAGATTTCATATCCGCTATCTGTGACGGCTACAGTATGCTCCCATTGAGCTGAAAGTTTTCCATCTTTAGTTACTACTGTCCAACCATCTTCTAAAACTTTTGCATGGTGTGTGCCTAAATTAATCATTGGCTCTATTGTGAAACACATCCCTTCTTTTAACTCTATGCCTGTATCTTTTTCACCATAATGCATTACTTGCGGCTCTTCATGATAGACCTTACCAATTCCATGCCCACAATAATCTCGAACTACTGAGTAATAATTTTTTTCAGCCATTATCTGAATAGCATGACCAATATTTCCTAATTTAGCGCCTGGTTTTACTTGTTCAATACCTGCATACATACAATCTCTTGTTATATCAACAAGTCTTTTAGCATGGGGCGCAACTTTACCAACCAAAAACATTCTTGATGTATCACCATGCCAACCATCATGAAGAACTGTTACATCAATATTTACGATATCACCATCTTTTAATTTCCTTTGTGCATCAGGAATGCCATGACAGATAACGTTATTGATCGAAGTACAAAGAGTTTTTTCATAACCGTTATACCCAATATTGGCTGGGATGGATTTTAGCTCCTCTGTGATGAATTTAAATGCAATATCATCCAATTCTTTAGTTGTGACTCCAGGCACTACATTTTCTTCTAACATTTTTAGAACTGCAGCAGCTTTTTTGCCTGCAATTTTCATATTTTCGATGTCTTTTTTGCCTTTTATTGAAATTGACATGGGTGATATTCTAAATTATCTACAAATTATCTTATAACTTCTTTATAGTATTCTGAAGCCAAAATGAAGTTTGATGTAAAACTACTACTTGAGAATGGAATTTCATTCGAGGGTATTGGTTTTGGATACCAAAAAATAGGTGTTGGAGAAGTTGTTTTTAACACTGCCATCACAGGCTACCAAGAAATACTTACCGACCCATCTTATGATGGCCAAATAATCACTTTCACTTATCCTCATATCGGTAATACAGGAATTAATTTTGAAGACAATGAGTCTAAGCAAGTTTCTGCAAGAGGAATGATTGTTAAAAACTTTTGTGATTTTCCAAGTAATTGGAGATCAAAACAAAGCCTCGAAGAATTTTTAATAGAACAAAAAGTTATTTGTATATCAGATATAGATACAAGGCAGCTGACAAAAATTTTACGTGATGAGGGCTGTAAGGTTGGAGCGATTTACCCAACTCAGAATTTTACAGATGACGAAGCACAATTTGAAATACAAAATTTTGGAAGTATTGAGGATAAAGATTTTACTGAGAATGTCTCAGTAAAAGAACCTTATAACTTTGGCAAACCCAAAAATAAAAAGACTTTTAAGATCATTGCTATAGATTTTGGGATTAAAGAAAATATTTTAAGGATCTTACAAAGAATGGGTGGAGATGTTGAAGTGGTGCCACCAAGTATTAGCGTAGAAGAGATACAAAAAAAGAATCCAGATGGAATTTTCCTTTCTAATGGTCCTGGAGATCCTCAAGTCTTAGTTGAACCTATAAAGGAAGTTAAAAAAATGATGCGACTTGATATTCCTATATTTGGTATTTGTTTAGGTCATCAGATTATGTCTTTAGCATATGATTTAGAAATAGAAAAAATGCCTTTTGGGCACCATGGAGCAAATCATCCCGTTCATGACTTAAAAAATAATATAGTCTTCATTACGTCACAGAATCATAACTTTGCTGTTGGCGAGCCAAAAAATAGAGACGATATCAATATTACTCATAGGTCTTTATTTGATAACTCTATTCAGGGTATAGAGCATAAAGAGAAACCATTTTATTCAATTCAATGCCATCCTGAGGCTAGCCCTGGACCGAAAGAATTTGAAATTTTATTTAAAAGATTTTTTGAGGATATGAATGCCTAAACGAGAAGATATTAAATCAATACTTATTGTTGGCTCCGGCCCTATAGTAATAGGGCAGGCATGTGAATTTGATTATTCTGGTACCCAAGCTTGTAAGGCTCTAAGAGATAATGGTTATAGAGTAATTCTAGTTAACTCTAACCCAGCAACAATCATGACCGACCCTGAAATAGCTGATGCAACCTATATTGAGCCTGTAAATTGGCAAACACTAGAAAAAATTATTGAAAAAGAAAAACCTGATGCAATTTTACCAACAATGGGAGGCCAGACAGGACTTAATGTTTCCTTAGATCTTGCTACAAGAGGAATACTTGAAAAACATTCAGTTGAGATGATAGGTGCGAATAAAGAAGCAATCGATAACGCAGAAGATAGAGAAAAATTTGATAAATGCATGAAAGAGTTAAAGCTTGAAACTCCTAGATCTGGTTTTGCTCACTCTATGGAAGATGCTTGGGAAATATATAAAGAAATTGGACTACCTTGTGTTATTCGTCCTTCATTCACATTAGGAGGAACAGGAGGGGGAATAGCCTATAACTTAAAAGAATTTGAAGAAATATGCATGAATGGTTTAAAGCTTTCTCCTACTAAAGAACTACTTATAGATGAATCTTTAGTTGGGTGGAAAGAGTTTGAAATGGAAGTTGTTAGAGATAGAAATGATAATTGCATTATTGTTTGTTCAATAGAAAACGTTGACCCAATGGGAGTTCATACCGGTGATTCAATTACAGT
>CAJWAI010000055.1 GCA_913020145.1 uncultured Gammaproteobacteria bacterium
TGCATTGGCAATACCAATACATCGTCAAAAGTTAATGCTTCTGTAAGAACCTTTTCCATAATATAGTATATAACAACTCAATATTTGATTCCAAGATGGTATTTTCAGAGATTATTGGTGGTTTGCTTTATGCCTTTATAGGATCAGCTTATGCAAGCTGGTTAACACAGGAATTTGATAACTATGGCAACAAAAGATCCTTGTTTGATAGATCTAAGTGTGATCATTGCGGAGAAACTCTCAAATTGTATAACTTGATTCCAATTTTTTCATATATCTTTCAAGGATTTAAAGCTACATGCTGTAAAAAAAATATAAGCATAAAATATTTGATAACTGAAATTACATTAGCATTAATTTTTATCTATATATTTCTAGATATTGAATTTCTAGCATATGGAATACTAATTCCTCTTTTATTTTTACTGATTTTTATTGATGAGAAGCATAAAGAAATACCTCTTTGGCTAAATGGATTAATTTTATTCTGGGTTTTGATTAATTTGAGCTTTTCATCAGTTAATTTGATTACAGCACTAGTTGTTGCAACAACTCTTTTACTAATATCTTTTATTTTTCAAAAAATAAGAAATAAATCTGGTCTAGGTATGGGGGATATAATTTTACTATTTTCAATATCTTTGTATTTTGGTTTTCCTACCATCGCATATCTAATTTCAATAAGCTCAGGAGCCTTATTATTGAAAATTATCTTGACTAGAAAATATAAAGAGCAGCATGCTTTTGGATCTTGGTTAGCTGGAGGCTTTATTCTGCTTATCTTATTCCAAGAATTTTATGTGTTTGTAAACTAAGTCTCCATTTAGGATTATCCATACAAAATTTTATAGATTTAGCTACATTAGCTTCTAATTCTTGTGAATCCATCGGTTGAATAAAGAAGTTTTTAAAATCTAAGTCTGAGAATTCCTCTGGCTCCAAATTTTTTTGTGGATAAACAACTTTAATTTCACTACCGGCCTTTAACTTTATTTCAGTACCTGCTTTTGGACTCATGCAAATCCAATCTATTCCCTCTGGAGCTTTGAGAGTGCCATTAGTTTCAACCGCAATGTAAATAGCTTCTTTCTTTAATTCAATTACTAATTCATCATCTAATTGTAAAAGAGGCTCACCCCCTGTAAGAACTACACTTATTGGTGAAGTATCTGCTACCCAAAGAGACTTAATCATTTTAACAAGCTCCTTAGCTTCGTAAATTCCTCCATTAATTCCGTTCACACCATAGAAATCTGTATCACAAAATTTACATATTGCTGATTCCCTATTTTTTTCTTTACCACTCCAAAGGTTACATCCAGAAAAGCGTACAAAAACGAAATCTCTGCCAGTATTTTTACCCTCACCTTGTTGAGTAAAATATATTTCTTTAATTCTATATGTCATTTAATGGATCTTCAGTGTTGTTTGCTTTAAATGATAATGCCCTTTCTAGACATGCACTACATTTACTACAAGGTTTCTCTTTACCCTCATAGCAAGTCCAAGTTTTAGAGTAGTCTAAATTCATACTTAACCCTGCTTCGACTATTTGGCTCTTAGATAAATTTTGAAAAGGCGCCTCGAATTTAATTTTATGATAATCACATATTTCTAGAACGGCTGTCATCCTGTCAATAAATTCTGGACGGCAATCTGGATATATTTCATGATCACCAGAATGTGCTGCATACCAAAGATGGTCTATTTGATTTTTAATCGCTAAAGATGCTGCAACCGATATCATTATCATGTTTCTATTTGGAACTATTGTTTGTTTCATTTTTTCTTTATCGTAATTTCCCTCAGGAATGTCAGTTTTACCAACTAACGCAGAATCAGCCAAAATACTTTCAAGTTCTAAATTAACAACTTCATGCTTTATGTTTAATTCAGTACAATTTGATTTTGCATACTCAATTTCTTTACTATGCTTCTGGCCATAATTAAATGTAATAGCTTCAACATGATTAAAATTTTTTATTGCCTTATTAAGAAGAGTGTAAGAATCTAAACCGCCAGAATAGACTACTAGAACGCTACTCATTTATATTTGATCAGTTTTGGCAGCGCAAATAAAGTCATTCTTGTGTAGTCCCTTAATCTTATGAGTCCACCAAAATACTTCTACTTTACCCCACTCTAAAACTATTTTTGGGTGATGGTCTTCATGATCTGCAAGTACCGCGACAGTTTGAGAAAATTTCATAGCGTCCTGGTAAGTATCAAACATAAAAACTTTATGAAGTTGCTCTATGCCTTCAACTGAGATAATTTGCCAATTATCTAACTCGATCATAAATTTCTCTTTTTCTGCATCAGAAACGAGCGGCGCATCAATATTACAAGCTTCGCATTTACCTTTAGTAAGACTCATTAGAAATATGACTTAGTTAAATTTTTTGGATCAAGTAAGCTTTCTAGCTCTTTTCTTTCAATGGCTGTCATTTCTTCAGCTACATCTACTATTGAACGTTTTTCTTTATAGGCTTTTTTAGCAATCTCTGCTGCTTTCTTGTAACCAATAATTGGATTTAGTGCTGTTACTAGAATTGGATTTCTATCTAGATTCTCTGAAACATTTTTTTTATTAACTTTAAATGACTTAATGCATTTCTT